>JALDRJ010000002.1:600000-900000 GCA_031315865.1 Nitrospirales bacterium | reverse complement strand
GAAGGCTGACATTGTCGAACGTAGTCGTCGACTTGGTACAGAAGCGATTGGACTTTTGGCAGATCAGCAATGACATGTTCTTGCGTGTGAAGAAAGAGGGCTTGATGATCCTCAGAGACATCGATTAATCCGATGGTTTTTTCGAGTTGATGACAGGCATCCGCATCCGTCCGGTTGAGATCGGGAGTACCAGGGTCTCCCTTGGGAATCGTAATCGATTGAGGGGCATCTTGCGCACAGACAAACTTTAATGACGGTGGAGGGCAGTCCCAGTGCAGGAGGATCCCGTATTTCTCAATCTCCTGTAATAGAGAAGGAATCCTGGGATTTAAAGCTAGCTCGCCCTGGATTGACTCGCCGGGAAGGAGTGGGACTTTCTGAGAGCCGATATCCCATTTTGGGGCAAGTTGTTGAAGGGGGCTCTTGTCGCGATCAAGGCGCGACACGACAAGCCAGCGGGAATCGTTAGGAGGACTCCACGGCAAGTCGTGAACATCGACCTTCACGGTTTCCCCGCTGATGTTCGCCAGATGGATATGAAGAACGTATTGGCGGGTATGGGGTTTTTTGAGGAAGACTTTCATCGCTAACGGAAGTCGAGGGTCTTCATCTGTGATCGTTTCGCTGTTGCACAAGGCAGAAGGCGGAGCCACCCACAGGTACAGAAGTATAATCATCAGAGCGAACAATCGTGTCTCCATCAGTTTTTTAGGTCAAATCCAATGCCGAAGATCAATGCTTCGTCTAGTTTTTTGTTGTTGAACAGGGGGCGACTGTTAAAACGGAGGTCGTATTGAAATGTCACAAACATATACCGGTTCAGTTTAAGGCGAAACCCCTGTCGCGAATTGACGCGAAGGGCTGAACTATTACCCCCAAAGTCTTGGAAGCCTTGGTGATCGACAAAGACCTCGACTCCATTGGGAATGAGCCAGTATTTCCAATCGATGGACCACAATCCCGTGGGATTTCGTATCGTGGCCCTGGACTGAAAATCCTGGAGCACAAAGCCGGGTCCTGCGGAAATGGCCAACGTATGTTCTTCACTGTCAAAAAATTGGTAGCCCAGTCCGATCGTCGTTGAACTTCTCACCGTCAAGTCTTGGAATGAGTCCTGTTCGAAGAGTTCGTCAAAATTCAAAAAGATTTTTTCCGAGACGAAGTAGTCGTAACTGAGAGAGGCTCTCGAGTTTCTGGCCGTCACGGTATCGTGTGACTCACCATAATTATACCGGCCTCCAATTCCCGCGCGATGTTTCTTCAGGAAACGAAAGGTCCAATCCGCAGAAGCGTTCACGGCTTGAGTCGATGAATTGCCTGCCGTTCGGTTCCCTCCAAACGAGGTGTTTCCTTCATATTGAAAAGCCGGAAGCGGATTGATCGCCGAAATGGTCGCTAATGAAATTTTTCGGATTGTCTTTTCTTTTTCAGGGGGCGTAATGACTTCCTCCGGGTCAATCATGATGATTTCTTCGGGGTCAGAAGCATCCACGATACCTCGTAATTGTGAGCCATCATGCAATTCAATGGTCACTGGTTCGGTCGACTGGAAGCCTTCAATGACGTTCCAATCGAGCCGGATTTCTCCTCCGTAAAACGTTTTGAGAACGAGGGAATCCTGCTCCATACGGATTATGGTGCCCGTTATGCGATCGCCATTCGTCAATCGTACTTCGTCCGCCAAGAGTGCAGGAATATTTCCTAGGCTGAGGACGAGTACAAGTAAGAATACCCATGAAGTTTGACGTAAGAAGATCGACATCGAAAGGCGGTGCGGGGAGTCTTCGATGGTCGTTAGGCCATAACTTTCTTCGTGATGGATTTGATGGAGACTATCGGATACATCGTTGTTCTGGGTGAATGGGGCGGAATGTCTGTCCGGAAGAGTCTATTTCTAAACGATCAAGCATAACTTAACGTGATGGCTGACCTCAAACGCAATTTCTCCATGAAGAGTGTGGGGGGATTCGGGTAGAGGTTGAGAGAGCCGTTCGGGGTTTTAGCAAGATAGCCCGTGCTTTAGACGTGAATTTGGGACTGCAACGGCAGGTCGGTGTGATCTTGTGCAATGTGTTCGATGTGGAGTGTGTTGTCCTTGGCAAAGATGATGGCCTGTTCTAGGACTTTTTTCATTTCTTCGATATTTTTTGGCCAAAGGTAGGTTCTGAGGACTTCAAATGTTTTTTCACTCATGTACTGGATTGTTTTTCCGTATTTTTCAGCATACATAGAGACGAAATGGGCCGTCAGGGCGCCAATATCTTCACGTCGATAGCGAAGAGGAGGAATGTGCAGGGAGACAACATTCAAGCGGTAAAACAGTTCAGCGCGAAATCGGCCAGCTGTCAGGTCTTCCTTCAAATTTTTGGTTGAACCCGCAATGATGCGAAGCTGTCTGTCCCTTATCCCATGACATTGATGTAACGATTCCACTTCACTCGCCTCAAGTAAACGTAGAAGCCAGGTTTGAGCGTCACGGCTGAGGGATTCAACTCCGTCAAGATAGAGTGTTCCACCCAATGGCAGGTCGAAATGGAAATCGTTCTGGAGTGCCGAGCCTTCCTGATTCGAGAGGCGTAGTGGATGTCGTGAAGCTGTAGGTTGGAATGTGGCGCACTGTAGAACACGGAATGGGGAATGCCTTCGACTGCTCTCGTTATGGATGCTTCTGGCAAAAGTTGCTTTACCGCTCCCCTTCTCCCCTATGAGTAGGACTCGACAATCTGTTCGTGCCGTTAAGCGCGCTTCCGATATGAGCTTTTGAAAGAGCGCCCCTTCTCCAATGAGGCTGTCAAATGTTTGACGGAAATCGTGAGTCAGGAGGAAAGGCTTGGCTATGGCTTCAGCAGACATGCTCTCGGCTCTCAGATAATTTTTGTCTCATAGAAGCTTAACAGAGCAATCACAATGCCAGTTTCCTTGTTAGGGATGTGAATTCTATCTCCTTGATTTATTGATAATTTTAAGGAATTTGATGGATTGAACATGAAAGGAAGCGTGTTCGTCAGGGCCAACATTAGCCGAGATTTTGACAGGACGCCAAAATCTTGAGTGCCATTGGTTCTGCGTCTTACAGATATTGGGAAAGAGCGAAGCTGTGATCGTAGAAGGAGATCTCTAGGGAAGAAATTGTAGATGGGAACGATGGTGATGGAAGCGAGCTACGTTAGGGGCATTTCCGATTACTCTAGAGAGAGCATGGGGATTTTGATGAAGAAAAAATCATAAAGATGGAGAGACCCAGTCGAAAATGCAGAGCGGAGATGATAGTGAGGGAGATGAGGCTTGGGGTGGGGAAAGTTCGTTTCAGTTCTTTTTGGCGTTCCGCACGTTTCCTTTCCAGTGAAGGGATGAATGGGTTGATTGCTCAATCTGTGTAGAGGACGGATTATCAGAAGCTGTCGGTCGGGATTCCCATTCTTGTACTTGCCCTGACGGTCCACGGGACCACCAGCAAGAAAGTACCAATGGGTTTTTCATGCTAGATCTTTTCATGCCTGAATCCTTTCTTGTTTGAGATGGCAGAGGGTCTTCATGGTTGTGGTCACTCTGTTGCTCGGGAGCTTTTTCTTCATAGTGAGGCATCGTACTGTATGTGTTGTATTTTCTTCAGTGTTGCAAAAATAACTCGTTTTCCTGTTGATTTCATGTGAAATTTCACAACAAAAATGATTTCAAGCAATGCTTGTGCCATATAAATTTCGTTCAATTGCGTCTGGACCGAAGGACTGGAAGAAGCATCGTAAGCGGTATGCGGGGAATTCATTGGAAAGAGGCACATTATGGTCAGATGCTGGGGAAGTTTTTAGACATTATGAGGTAGAAGCGTTAGCTCTTTAGTCCGGTCCTGTCTTGATCCGGGTTTTTGCTAAACCACTGAGTGGTCACATACTTGAATTGCGCTGAATCAAAAGGCTTTAAGAGATACGCGTTCGCGCCATATTTCATCGCCGCCATGGCCCGATCCTTGGCTTCAGACGCCGTTACCATGACAACAGGGAGTTTGGGGTATTGTTGCCGTATAGCTTCAAGAATCTGCCCCCCATCCATATCGGGTAGTCCTATATCGAGGATGACCCCGTCATACACGGTTTGTTGAAGCGCAGCCAAGGCATCTTGTCCCGTCCTGGCGGATTGGACTTGATAACCTTCACCTTCTAAGCGGTCCACAACGAGCTCCAGAATATCCTGGTCATCATCGACGACCAGAATGCGCCTTGCGCCTTCGGTATAAGCCGGGTTCTCAGGTCTGACGATAGGCTCTAGAGGAAGATCCACATGAAACGTTGTGCCCTTCCCGAGCTCGCTCTCCACAGAGATAGAGCCATGGTGAAGGTCCACGAGTTGCTTGACGATCGAGAGCCCCAACCCCAATCCTTTGACGTTGGATTTGTGCCGCCGATTCACCCGAAAAAACGGCTGAAATAAACTCTGCAGATCTTTCTCAGGGATTCCCTCGCCAGTATCCTCGACCGTCAGTCTGGCATGATGAGCATCGAGCCGTGAAAGATTCACGCGAATCGAGCCGTCATGTGGAGTGTATTTTATCGCGTTGACAATGAGATTGATGAGAATCTGGCTGATCTTATCCGCATCCGCATGGACGGTTAGCGTATCGTCTTGACAGTCAACCCGTAGGGTCTGCTGTTTTTCGGTCGCTTGGGGCGTCAGTTCTTCGATGCATTCCCTTGTCAATAAGGCGATGGGCACTTCACCGAGGATCACTTCCATTTTCCCGGCCTCGAGGCGAGCGCGGTCAAGCAAGTCGGAAATCATTCGAGCGAGCCGGTTGCTGTTGGATCGAATACGTTCAAGGCAGCGTTCCTGCTTGTCTGTAATGGCTCCTGTCACTCCGGCCAGAATGTTTTCCGCAAACCCCTTGATGCTGGTCAGGGGGCTTCGCAGTTCATGGGACACATGCGCGAGAAATTGTGATTTCAAACGATCCAGTTCCTTGAGCTCTTCGTAGGCCTGTTGGAGTTCTGCCGTACGCTCCTCGACGCGTCGTTCCAGGCCAAGGTTCAGTTCCTCGATTTGATGATATGCGTCAGTATTGTCGAGGGAAATCGCGACTTGAGTCGCGACTGTAGACATGACATCCAGGTCGTCTTGCGTGAGTGAATGGCCCTGTACGCGATCGACCATCAGCGAGCCGATGATTTTATCTTTCACTTTTAACGGCACGACAATCAATGAAGTCGCCTTTGAAATTTTGGCCATTTCTCGGTTCAAATCATGTAGTCGTTCCCATACATCCTGTTCATGAATATTCTCCAAGAGGACCGGTTCACCTTTCAGAAGTACTTTCCCCTCAATAGTGGTGGGATCTGTCACGGGGAATTCGCGAGCCCGGGCAAATTCGGCGGCTTCCTTTGAGAGGCCGAGAACGCGCGCATCATGTACGATCTTATTGACAGGGTCAAAAAAGGACATCAGCGCACGATCATAATGGAGCTCTTCCACGATGGTCTTTAAGACATTCTGGATCAGCGTTTCACGATCCAGCGTTGCGCTAAAGAGCAAACCCGCACGATGCAGGGTAGTGAGCTGAATTACTTTGCGACGGAGTTCCACCGTTCCTTGTTCCTGTTCAAGAAAGGCCTCTCTCAGTTCTTCATGACGAGTTTCGACGGTGTCCAGCTGTTCTACGATTAAGGCTTCACGTTGCCGTGAATGTACCTGTTCTTTACGTTGGGTGCAGAACCAGGCAATCACAGGGGGGAACAGGGCGATGGCCAACGATTCAGCCACGGTGACAGTGGGATAGCGCCATTGCAGGTACCCAAAGGCGAGGAGGCCCGCCAGAATACCTCCAAGGGCCCATCCGAAAGGAAGCTGAATCGGAGGAGACCAACGAAACTCCCATTCACACCATTCGTCACCATTCGCGATACATCGGAGATCTTTCACGGTTGCATGGCCGAGTTGGTGGACATGTTCTGGAACGACAGACAGGGCCGTTTTCGAAACTTCGCAAATTTGATCGGCGCATCGTTTTCGGTAGGCGCCGAATTGCCGATAGACATGTTCCGTATATTTCATCCGTAAAATCGCGGATGATTCCGTCACCTCCCCCACTTCGAAGAGAATAGAGCCTCTGGCAAATTTTTGGCCAAAATGGGGGAACATTTTATAGATTTGAGGCACTGAGAATGGCCGGCCCAACGTTTGAATAATGGGAGAAATATATTTGGTCTTCCCGACCTGAACCTGAAATTGAGGATCTTGGGAAATCAGCAGACAAAATTCGGTCAAGTAGCACACGAATTCATACGAATAGCTGTTCCAAATATTCTTCAGGAATGTGGGGGTAACGTGATAAGTGGGGTCTGGAATGCGATCATTCAGGAGTGAGCAGAGCCTTTCGGAAGCCTGTTTGCCAGCTTGAGTCCCTTCTTTCTTCGCGAGGCTTTCTTCCAGATGTGTCACATACGCATGGACTTTGATGCCCGTCACATCCCGGATTTTTTCACCTTGCTCATTCTTTCCAAAGGGCCGAAACTCCATAGCCCCCTTTTCAAGAATGGTGTGGTCTTTAGAGAGCATCGGCATACAGGACATGTCCATCGGAGGCATTCTCAAATGATACCCTGATCAGGGATCATCAACACAACCTGATGGTCCAGACACCGTTCGTCAATCGTGAGGTTGGTGGATGAATTCACAATATGGTAAAAAGAGGCCATCATTCCCGACTCGTTTGCTTCAACCAAGGAGGGTATTCCATGGCCACTAAAGCCTACATTCTGATGAAAGTCAAAGCCGGTAAATCACAAGAAGTGCTTGCTACTTTAAAGTCTATGCCGGGGGTGGAACAAGCTCATGCGTGTTTTGGTCAACCGGATATCTTTGGGTTGATTAATGCTCCGGATGACCGTGCGCTATCGGATGTCATCATGACCAAAATTCACACCATCCCTGGTGTCGAGGAAACGGATACGCATATTGTCGTACAGGAATAACGTGGTCTTTTCTCCTGCTTTCCTTGATTGCATGAGATTATGGAGTTGCCTCACAACTCATGGAAGATTCCGCATGCAGGCTTAGCTCTATGCTGTCCAAAACAAATCCCCACGGATTAGCCCATGGGAGAAAGAGCCATTCGAGGTCTTGCGGTCTTTTCAACACAAATAAGAGGTAGATCGGGCCTCTTAAGAAGAATAGCGTTCAACACTCCGGGAATGGCTTGGGGATTCTACGCGCCCTCCACTCGTCGAACAACCTACGAGAAATCGTAAAGTTTTGCCTCTCCACCGTCGGTCCTACATGACGGAATTCTTCGTTTCCTTTCCAACCATACAATTACATTTAGGGGCTGTTGAATAAAGTCGCCAGCTTCGTTCTCGCCCTCATGCCCTAACTTACCTTACGGCAACCTGAAATGCATTTTCAGCGTGCCCTCAGGGTACATGCTGTACGATTCAACCCAGAGATCGTGAAATCTTTCACCAAAAGGAGGTCCTATGAATCATTCAAGCAGGGCGAGGGCTTTTCTGTTCCGGTATCCGTCGTTGCATGGATTCGGCTGTGTGCGTCAGGTGCACTAGCAGGGATCATCGGCAACGGGTTTCTTTTACTCATCACCAATAAAGGAGATTAATCATGACTAAAGGTACAATCGCGATCGTTGTTGGGCTTCTTCTATCAAGCGTATTGACCGCTTGGGCGCAATTTCAGGGAGCCGGGGAAGAGGGTAGTGTAACAACGGTGTCTGTTGCTAAAAACGCGGTCGATGACTCGTGGTTTTCCCTCACGGGTAAGATTCTTCGCCGGGTTGCTGGAGAGCAGTATCTTTTTGAGGATAAAACCGGGACGATGATCGTCGAAATCGATCACAAGGATTGGCGAAACATGAAGGTCGATCCACGAATGATCGTTCGGATATCAGGAGAAATTGACCGGGAGTGGGGTACGAATGAGATGGAGGTGGAAATGATAGAAGTGGTCGATGCCTCCGATTCAACTATCGACATTGGACAGTTGAAGTGAAACGGGCAGAGCCCTGAGCAATACAACGTCCTCCATTATAGCGATGGAGGACGTATGCGGCTCTGCATGAGAACACGGATGTTTTGCAGAGATATCGAACTCGACGAGTGAAGTTGCGTACCCTCTCGTCAGATTCTGGCTCGGTCAGGCTCTGGCCATTGAAGGCAGGCACGAGCCCCTCCCAAAGATGAATGGGACAGCGAGAGAGATCCCCCGTACAACACGATGATGTCATGGACAATGCTCAAGCCTAAGCCATGACCGGGCGTGGCTTCATCAAGGCGACGGCCCCGTTTAAGGACTTCGGCCATTTGCCCTTGGGAGATACCGAGCCCGTCATCCTCTACGCACATGCTCCATCCACCCTTTTGCCGTTCTCCATTGATCCGAACGTGTCTTTTAGCCCATTTGCATGCATTGTCCAGTAGATTTCCGAGCATTTCTTCCAAGTCATGAGCATCGCCTTGAAAGTAGCAATCGTCCAAACCGTGAATGTCGATGCTCAATGCTTTCTCTTTGTAGAGATGATCCATGGAAAAACGCAGGTCTTGAGCGATTGGACCAACGTTGATCCGATTTCGCAGTAGGCCGACCGCCCCCGATGTCCGGGCTTTTGACAAGTAGCGATTGATGGAGTGAGTCATATCCTTGAGCTGATCCTTCATGATCTGCCCCTGGTCCCCTTCCATCTCTTGCGCTTCATTCTTCATGGCGGTCAACGGATTCTTCAGTGCATGGGCTAAATTCGCTGTTTGCGTTCGCGCCCGATCCAAGAGCGCCGTATTGTGATCAAGAAGGGCATTGAGTTCGGAGACCACTGGTTGTATCTCGACGGGAAAATTCCCGGGCAGACGGGAGATTCGTCCGGCTCGTGTCTCGGCCAGGGCCTGACGCAATTGACGAAGCGGTTGAAGCCCATAGTGAATTTGGAGAAAGATCGCCCCCAGCAGGCCAGCACCCAATGCTGCCAATGCGATCATCAGCATTGTCGAAAATTGTTGAACATCCTGCTCAACTTCCAGAAGCGGGCCTGCGACGGCGAAGGTAAAGTACGCGTTGAAGTCTGGAAGCGTGACCTTCTCGACCAAGGCCCGTAATGTTCGGCCCGCGGGGCCAATAAGAGTCTGATGTTGCAAGCCGGTTCCCATGACCGGGTCATTGATGGTCATCGACTTATTCCAGAGCGATCTGGATCTGGCCACCAAACGATCATTCTTTTTAATTTGCCAATACCATCCCGACAGCGGCCGGTGAAAACGAAGATTGGACGGGCTCCATGTCATCCTCAATGTCCCGTCCGTCGGAGAAATATCGCTTGCGGCGATATTGCCCTGCAGCTGATCAAAGAGAAAGGCGTCGAAATGCTGTTCGAGATGGGATCGGAAGAGGTGTACCAGAAGCATGCCGGTTGCGATCAGCGTCAGGACGACCCAAATACTCGAAGTAAGGAGGAGACGGAGCGTCAGGGTGTTAGGCGTTCTCATCGAACTTGGAGAGCTGATACCCTTTGCCGCGGTGTGTGACGATAAAGGAGTGACCAAGCTTTTTTCGTAACCGGTTCACGAGGACTTCAATCACATTGGAGTCGAGGTCGAATTCTTGGTTGTATATATGTTCCGTCAGTCGAGTCTTGGAAATGACCGAACGTGGATGATGAAGGAAGTAGGATAAGGTCCGAAATTCCAATGCGGTCAATTCTAGCACCGTCTCGCCAAGCATGACCTCTTGGCTACTGGTATCAAGTCTGACCGGTCCCCATTCAATGACGGAACTGGCATGTCCTGTGGCCCGGCGGATCAAGGCCTCGACTCTTGCGATCACTTCCTCCATCTCAAAGGGCTTGGTCAAATAATCATCCGCCCCCGCTCTCAGCCCGGTCACTTTTTCGCGCCAGGTATCCCGTGCGGTCAATATCAGGACAGGCATCATCCGCCCTTCTTGCCGCCAGCTCTGTAAGATCGATAATCCTTCCCGCTTCGGGAGACCCAGGTCGAGAATCACCGCATCATAGGACTCGGTTTGCCCAAAGTATTCTCCATCTTCGCCATTCTGTGCAATGTCGACGGCATAGGCGGCCTTGCTCAAGGCCTTGGCCAATTGTTTTGAGAGGAGGGGATCATCTTCGACGACTAGTAATCTCATTGGCGGTGACGCGGTTTAGCGTTGCGCGGCGCTATCTCGCTTTCCTTTCACCGTTAAAAGATCCATGTTCTGGGCATCATATTCTACTTCTAGCACATTTCCTTGAGGCGTCAGCAATTTCACTTCATAGATCCATGTCTCATCGTCCTCTTCCAACTCCACTTCAAGGATGATGCCTTCAAATGATCGATTGACGTGACTGAGAACTTGCTCAATGGGAACAAATTTCGTCTTCAATTGATCATATGGCAAGAGCTCCTCGGCTGCATACAACGGGATAGTCCATCCAAAAAAGACGAGTGCACACATCAGAGCCCATAGCCCTGGCCTCCTCAGTGTTCCTCTAGAGTCCTTCCCGTTATGGGTTTCACCCTGTGTCTGCATTTCAGAAGATCCCGTGTCGATTGTGACGTGTCTCATGGCCGCAATCCTACCAGAGCGAACCTGAATCAGAGCTTAAATGAAGTTTCAGTGTGCCTTTAGGTGTCATGTCGTATGCTGCTGTAGAAGTCGTCATAACATTCTCGTTAAGGAGGTAATCATGAACGTGGTATTTCAGCAATCTCAGCAATCGACGCATCAGAAATGGTGTACGCCTCAAGAAGTCCTGAAAAATCTTCGGATGCAACGTTATCGAGTGTTTGCTATCACCTATCAGAGCGAATGGTACGGTGTTGATGCCCATGACCCCCTTGGCTCTCGTGTTGAATTGAAGGTAAACCCCAAGACGGGAAAGATCTTTACCTGGGTCGTTCGAGGTAAAAACATGAAGAATCAAAACCTCAATGGCCAAGGTTTTGTCAGGGCCGGACTCTCGTACTGCATTGATATGTAGTCCATACTATGCAGAGGACGTACGTGCCGATGAGGCAATACATTATTGTAGAAACACAAAGGGCCGGCATGTTTCTGCCAGCCCTTCGTCTATCGCGTGAATTGGAACGGAGTTTCTTAAAACAGTCCTGACGCATGACCTGAGTTGGCCATGAAGAACAACATGGGGATCGAAAGCATGGTGTTGGTACGTGACGCCAAGAGTGCCGTGCGGGCGGCCTTGGCCTTCTGGTCAGCCGTGGCTTCTTTCATGCCTAACACAAGCTTTTGATTGGGCCATATGATGCCCCACACATTCAACAACATGATCGTTCCCAGCCATGCACCCATACCGATCACGGCATGCTCCCCCTGTAGCATGAATGCGCTGCCGAGACGTCCCTGATGCATGAGCAAGCTTGCACCGAATAACCAGGTAAACAGCGCTCCCCACCGGAACCACCATAAGGCGTTTGGCACCAGATGCTGAAACGCTTCGGCTTTGGTTTCAGGTTTCACGACTTTCAAGAATGGCACCTGAATGAAATTGAAATAGTAGAGAATGCCGATCCAAGTGATACCGGCTAAATAATGTCCCCACGCGAGCAAGCTTTCCATATTGGTTTCCTCTTTAGTTGAATGGTCCGAGATAGTTCATGGATGTCGTTCGAGCGGCCCTGACTTTCAAGAATCAGCATCGTGTTCAGGATGTTCGTCATCGATACCGGACAATATCTTGTGTTGTGTTCGATTGGTTGGCCGCTGAATATTTCCACTTAATTCGCAAAGATTCTTAGGCTTACGTCACTAGACGAGCATTTTTACGAATCCGTACAAGACGATCGTCAAAACAAACCCGGCTGTAATCGTCCCACTAATCGTATCGAGGGGATTTCCCATCGGTGTCCTCCTTCTATGCTATGTGAAAATCACGTACGTGTTGTTTGGAAAATTTTGTTGCGTTCGATTGCTATAGCCGTACCATAAATTTCTCTAAATTTAAAGTAGGTTGTCGCGTTGAGCTAGTGACTTGGACACGTGCAATCGAAACATCAAAAGGGGTGAGAGCTTGACTAAATGATAGATTCTAAATGGTTTACGACTCTAGGCGCTATCATGTCCAAGGGTACGGCCAAGCCTAGTCTCGTTTCGCTATAGACCCTAACGCATTCATGAGGGGTTGTTCAAGATGAAGGCAGAAGTTTGCTTGAAGACGCGCGTTCAATCTGTTCAGGCTGTTCAGAGTTTTACAGTCCGTTTGGCCGGGGGCAGGAAAAATCGCCAGGGTTTGAGAGCCCATTCACCAGCGTAATCCACGCCGATACGAGGGGACGCGTGTATTTGCTTTCTGGAAATTTTCTCCCCGCGGTCTTCGACCCAGATCGATTGTCCGGTTGTAGCATCGATGCGGTTGAGTGTCCGGTCTATGGCTAATCGCCGGCATACCCGTCCCGGGCCATCGATGCGGATGGGTTGAGAGAGTATTTCCGTGTCTTGTTCGACGATTTCCACGCCCCGGATCAGAATGGCCGCGGGAAAATCGAGTCGCTCGGTCACGAAGTTGAGAAGGTCGTACATTCCATAAATCAAATAGACATAGGTGTACCCTGCTGGGCCGAATAACACCTCTGATCGTTTGGTCCGGCCTTTGGAGGCATGGCAGGCTTTGTCCTCTTGGCCGATATAGGCTTCGACATCCACGATTCTCGCCACGACGATTCCCGAAGCCGTTTGACGCATCAAAAACTTTCCCAAAAGGTCCTTCGCGACGGTTAGCGTGGGCCGATTAAAAAATGATTGAGGCAGAGGGCTAGGCTGTTTCAATGTCAGACCTTTCCTTCACACGGTCACCGTAGGGAGGAAGTGTTGTGAGACGTGTATCCTCGATTGGGCCGCCGACGGTAAAGTGGTACAGCGATTGATAGGTTGTCTGAGGATAAAATCCAAACACTTTATGGACCGGATCATCAAAAAAGCACCCAATGCCTGTCGCTCGAACGCCGCCGGCCTCGGCTTCGAGGTATAAAATCTGCCCGATGAGGCCTGTTTCCCAGAAGAGCCGGCGGTAAGCCCATGAACCATGTGTTGCGAGGGTCTGATCAAACTCGGCAATCATGCCCGAAGAAAATGCGCTGGCTCCGGCGATTTCCTGCCAGCAACTGACTTGTATGGCGATCTTTTGGGCGTTCCCCTCTTCTAACAGGTACAAAGGGAGATCGGTCGGACAGGATTCGGGTTTCGTCCACAGAAACTGTTCCTGCATCGCCGCCTTCAATTCTGCGAATTTTTCAGGAGAGGAATCCCGGATCAAAAAGTACAGGCCTGGGGAAATGCCGTCTACTCGATGGACAAACAGGGCCAGATGGATCGCCGGGTTCCAGAGAACGCAGTCCCACGGCATAGGTCTTTGTTCGATCGGGAGCATTCCGTGGGGCATGATACGGGTCAACATGTGAAAAAAACGTTGAGCGGAAATGCCCGTACGCCCGTCGAACTCCACGGCGCTTCGGCGTTGATGGATCATTTGGCCCGCAGAGACCTCGTGAGATGATTTCTTCTCGGCTTGCACGTGAGAAGAAAGGGGCGACGAGGAAAAAGTGACCAGGGCAGGCTTTCCTATCGATCTCCATGTGGCCTCAGCCACTTCATCGATGATTTCCCACGGAACGGGATTGTCGCGACTCAGTCGATTGGCTTTACCCTGCCAGGTTCCTTGCGCGAGATTGTTGACAGCTATCTGATCGAGTCCCAGAGGAAGTTCCGTCGGCGGGCAAGAGGGCTCGGGCCAAAGGGCGGCCACGAGTTCCGGGTATTCCTTTTCTGAATCCACAAAATCATCATGGCGATCGAGTCCAAGCAGTGTTGACAGAGTATCATCGGATGTTTCGCTGAGTACCAGCATTTTCCATCCCAAGGTCGCGGCGGCGATGCGAAGCGTCCCGATGGCATGACCGATATCATGCTGGCAATAACGAAACGCCCGTTCCCCATATTTCCAGGCTTCTCGCCAATGAATGGAGCTGAGGCCAACAAAACACGTTTGAGAGGGAAACGGTGCGGTGAGTCGATGGATCGCTTCTGAAGAACATCGCAGTCGCTGCTCGAGCGCATGTTCCTTGGGTGCATAGTGGTACAGCCCAGGGGCAAGTCCAACTTCTGGTATTTCTCCAACGATTAAATATCCTTCCGTGGGATGAAGGTTGCCACTGGACGGGTTGCTGCGTAAGGCCCAGCGATTGCCGCCATATTCCTTCCATGCGGTGATGGAGAGCGCATATTCAAAGAACCGCGACAGACTGTTGATCGTCAGAGGCTGTGGCGAAATGACATGAGGACGAAAGAGATTATCGTAGCTTGGAGAAGTAGGTTCTTCATCGGGATTCAGAAGAGGCAGGCTAACGAGAGGGGCGCCCTCGTATCGTCGAAATGGATCAGGTTGATTCGCCCAATCCATATAACCCAATGACCGGGCATATTGATTAAAGTTATGCTTGGTGTGCTCGTGGTACCTTCTCGCACGTTCGAGATTATTGAATGTCAATTGACCGGCCTCATCGAAGTCTGAACGGCTAGAGTGTAGAGAATTTCACAATAAATATGCAGTAGATTGGAGGACAAGTCGTCGTCGCGCAGACCGTTGCACTCATTCTAGCGGTCTACAAGAATGGGCAACGGAGTGCTTCAATTGAACCCGCAGCATCTTTTATATTTTTTCCCGCTTCCGCATGGGCAGGGATCGTTCCGGCCGATTTTAGAGCTTCCCACCGGTCCTTGAGGAAAATTACCCTCTTCACATCGCGCTTGAAAGATGGTTCGTCCCAACAGCGCGTACTCGTGTATCGCATCAGGAAAAATCTTGAGAATGGTTTGGGCAAGGTGCTCAAAGCTTCCTGGCTCCTTGGCCAGTTTGTGGTAAGACTCGGCGAGTGTCGGTGTGGCAAAGAAGGTCAGCGCCATGAGGATAGCGCCGACTTCTTCATCGATTGACTCGGGAAGACAATCATCCCAGATTTCATGAAGGTAGTCGTGTCCGATCATAAATCCACGGGCCCACTGACTGAGTGGCGCGTCGGCATCCAAATTATCCAGTGGCTGAGGTCGGATGGCACATCCCGGCGGAAGGGGCTCCTTCCCTTTCACTCGTTCCCGCCCGCACTCATTAAACAGCGCCATCATGGCCTGAAGGACACGTGAGGCTTCCTCTTGAGACTCGTACTGGCCATCTTCGTTATTGAAGATTATCGGCATCCACTCCGAAGGCAGAATCATTTCCGGCGCATTCGCGATGCTGAATAGAAACCCCGACGATTGCGGAAAGGAAAAGGTCTCTTTGGGGCGTCGAGACGACGACAGAAAGTGAATCAGGGTGGATTCATGGGCTTTCGTAAAGTGAGCGATCGTGGTCACTGATGGTTACCGCCTTTCTCGAAACTCCCTCGTATCGCATGCCTGGTTTCTCGTGACTCTCTCCTGCTCCAGGCCATCCAGGTAATTCAGGAACAGCAACCATGAAGTCTGCTCCGTGTAATCCAAACCCGGTCGCCATGCTACTGCAACCCTTATAGCCGTTTCAAATAATTTCCGTATGGCTCAACGTCGTACCGCGCGGGGTGTGTCGTATTGTCGTCTGGAACGTAATTGGATTCGCTATAATGAAAGTATAGTTTCGTGAAGACGGGCAAAATTTGCCTGATGCTTAGTTAGGATACGGTCTCGGTAAGCACCATTCGAACTATGGTGTCGTTTCTTTCTTGAATGCGCAGAGACAACACCGATATGCCTATTACAGGTGCCCGAGTCGTTGGCGCAGGTTGAAGTGCCCAATTGAATACGTTTCAATCGACAAATACGACACACCCCGCGCCGTACGACCATGTACATCGTTGAACGATACGGAAGGTGATACACGCTTGGATGTCCTGACAAACATTGATGTTTTTCTCACGTCCTGAAGGGCAAAGGCGTACTAAGGGAGCGCTGTATCATTTCAGTATCACCGGAATAACGAAAGAGAATCAATTCTGAGGCAACATGTACATCATGGTTCGGTCTGTATTTCGACAGCGAGCGCCTACAGTGCCGGGCGTGGAAACTGTTTGGGGCTTTCTTGATGGACAGCAGAGAGTATTCGCTCAGTTGCATGAATCGCATCTAAGGCCTCTTCTCGCGTCACATGCATTTGACCGCCGTAGTCCCCGGTGGAGCGAAGTCGGAGCAAAAAGGCATAGTCTTCACCGAGTTCACGTGGCCAGCGATTTGTTTTTACTAATTCGCGATGTACGGCGGTCTCTATACCTGAATGTCGAATAAAGGTTTTGCCTTCGACCGAGAAGAGAGCTGAAACGGCATAGAAGGCTGAATAATAGGCACGGGAAGCTGCTGCGTCTGGATCAGAAGATGCGATGTGTTTACCCGTTGCCAAGGCTTGCAATGCTCGCTGCCAGAAGTCCGTCGCTTCTTGGTTCACACCAGCATACCTTCTTCTTTGGCATTTCGATACCAACTGAATTCACCGGCTTCATACACATTCACATCGACAGGCATGGCATGAATCGGACAGTCTATTTCTAATTGCAGAGGGTACAGAGTCTTGATGATCGTTCGAAGTTCACGGCCTAGGTAGACTGGAGGTTGTAGGAGAATGAGAAGATCAATGTCGCTGGTGGAAGACATAGCGCCTCGTGCAGCAGACCCATATAGCACGACACCTTGGAGGCGACTACCGTAGACGTGCTGCAACATTTCACGTGCGCGTGGTAGCAGCGTCTTAATGTTTGGGGTATTATCCATTGCCTGATGTTAGATATGCTACCCAACCCCCCCACAGAAAGTACAGTTTCGTGAAATCAAAGCGAGGAATCCAGGGTCGCATCCATGTGGCTGCGCTGTCACGAGCTTTAACACAACAAATCTTGGACGCTGATCGCAAGAACAGGAAGTGGAGGGGGGTGAATTCTGAGCAAAACAGTAGGCAGCTAGAGGATGGCCAGTTGCTTACGGAATGGAGCGGCCAATCACTTCCTACACATCTAAATTCTCGGCTTGACCGGCGTTGGCCATGAGGAATTCGTAGCGGGCTTCGGTTTTTTTCCCCATGAGGTCGTGGAAGATGCGGTCGGTGTTCAGCTCATCGAGTAGTTCGACTTTTAAGAGCCGTCGTGTGGAGGTTTGAAGGGTGGTTTCACGAAGCTGCTGAGGAAACATTTCTCCAAGTCCTTTGAAGCGGCTGATCGTCGGTTTGGCGTTGCTTCGGGCTTCGCCCAAGATACGTGCTTTTTCCTCATCCGTTCCGGCCCAGTGGACTTCTTTGCCGATCTCGATGCGATAGAGTGGTGGTTGGCCGATGTAGACGTGTCCCTGTTTGATGAGCTCGGGCAAGTGCCGGAAAAAGAATGTTAAGAGCAAGGTGCTGATGTGATAGCCGTCGATGTCGGCGTCCATGAGCAGGATGATTTTGTGATAGCGTAGTTTTTTCAAGTCGAAGTCTTTGCCGATACTGCATCCTAAGGCTTTGACGAGATCCGCCAGTTCTTTGTTTTCGACGACTTTGGCGAGTGTGAGGTCTTCGGTGTTCAACACTTTTCCTCGAATGGGTAGGATGGCCTGCGTTTTGAGGTCTCGCCCCTGCTTTGCGGTTCCACCCGCCGAGTCGCCTTCGACGATGAAGAGTTCGCTGATCGTCGGGTCTGTGCTCTGGCAATCCGCCAGCTTTCCCGGAAGGTTCAGCCTGTGGCTCACGGCGCTTTTACGCATCACGGCTTTGGAGGCTTCTCGTGAGGCCTCACGGGCTCGTGCCGCGAGAACCATGCGGCCAACTAATGATTCAGCGATCGATTGGTTTTCATTCAGAAAGGTCTCCAGGGCCGGACGAATCGCATTGTCGGTCATGCCTTGGACTTCCGGATTATTGAGGCGTTCTTTGGTTTGCCCCTGAAACTGCGGATTCAAGGTCAGCACGCTTAATACGACAGCCAGCCCTTCACGGATGTCCTCGGCCTGGAGGCTGACTCCTTTGGGTGTGAGATTGTGGGTTTCAATATAATTTCTCACCGCCTTGACGATGCCGCCACGGAGTCCGATTTCATGCGTGCCGCCGTTGGGGGTTTGGACGCCGTTCACGTAACTGCGGATGAATTCGGCTGGCTCGTCCGTCCATTGAAGGGCCACTTCCATTCCAAAGCCGTTTCCCGTCTGGTCTCCTGTGTTCTTCAGCTTGCGATCGAGATAAAATACGAAGTCAGCCGTGGGTTTGCGGCCGCGGTCGGTCACGAGCTTGACCAGGTATTCCTGAATGCCTTGTTCGTGAACGAAGTGGTGCGTCTTTCCTGAAGTCCCGTCTTTAAAGGTCAGTTTGAGGCCTTTATGCAGGTAGGCTTTGGCTTCCAACGTATCCCGCAATAAGACCGGGTCAAACAGCGTGGTCTTTCCGAATATGGATGGATCGGGTTTGAAATAGACCGATGTGCCCGTGCCGCGGGCTTTCTCCAGGCGTTTGACGGGGCCTTGAGCCGCGCCGGCCTGGTAGGTCTGCGTCCATTCATACCCATCGCGTTTGACTTTGACTTCCAGATGCCGGGAGAGCGCGTTCACGACAGAGGCACCAACGCCATGAAGCCCGCCTGAATGAATGTAGCTGCCTGTTTCGAACTTGCCGCCGGCATGCAGGGTCGTCATGATGATTTCCAGGGCGGACTTTTTGAACTTGGGATGTTTTTCGACAGGAATGCCGCGTCCGTTATCCGTGATTTGGATGCCATTTGGGGTTTTGTCGAGGTCCACGACGATGGTGGTGGCATGACCATTGATCACTTCGTCAATGGCATTGTCCAGAATTTCCCACACGAGATGGTGCAACCCTGTTTTGTCCGTGCCTCCGATATACATCGCAGGTCTGCGTCGGACCGGTTCAATGCCTTCGAGGACCACGATATCGCTCGCATCGTATTTTTTAGCCATGGCTATACTCTTGACATGAAAGTGATCTGAGAAACATCTTTGGGCCAGTCATTTTAGTCGTCGGATTCCGTTGGAAATTCCGGGAGCGTGACGTCCGGAAGGACATCCCCTGTGAAGCTGCCTCGTCGAATGAGCGGATGGCCTTTTCCTCCGCGGCTGACGGTTTGATATTTTTTTGCCGTGACCGGAAGCTTCGAGCCATCCTGTTTCAGCAACTGCATTTGATCGTTTTTCTCTTCCAATAGGCGAAAGGCGATCAAGCGGTCCTGTGGATCGAGTTTGATCACGGTTACGCCTCGGCCAGGTCCTGAAAGCAGGTTCACGTCCTCGGCAGGGCAGAGCAGCATGCGGCCGCGTTGGGACGCCACCGCGACGAGGGCCGATTTCAGGGAACCTCGGAGAAATCCTATGTTCACCACTTCTTCGCCATCTTTTACTTTCATGAACTTCCGGCCCAATCTTGTCGAAGGTTCTTGAAAGGCGCCCAATTCAAAGCGAATCCCCATTCCGGTTGAGCTTACGGCCATAGCTTGCCCAATGAGAGCGGCTCCTTCTTGTGCCTGCGAATCAAACAGCGGAAGGGATTTGGTCTTGGTCCTTTGTGATCGTTCAGGCTCAGCATGCCGCATACGAGGATCTAGACTGTATGCCGCGATCAGCCGTTCTCCGTCCTTGAATTTAAATAATTTTTGCGCGGGATCCCCATAGCCGCTCCTGGCGGGAGGGATGTCTCCGATGCGTATCGTGTAGGCGCTGCCGTAGTTTGAGAAAAAGATCACGTTGTCGACGGTGCTGCCGCCCAGAGCCGCCACCAAGCGATCGCCTTCCCGGAGCCGGGCTTTGGACAGGTCTTTGATGAGCCCCACCCGTCTGATCCATCCGTCGATCGAGACGGTGAGAATCGCGTCTTCTTTCACCATGTACGCTTCCGGGTCGAACTGGACTTCTTCCGTTTGCCGTCTGCCGATTTTGGTCCGCCGTTTATCGGCGTAGGTTTTGGAGACCTCGGCCAGTTCCTGTTTGACGACCGTCCAGAGTCGTGGGGTCGAGCCAAGCAAAGCTTTGATCTCTTTGGCTTGTTGTTTTTTGTCATTCAGTTCGTCCAGCATTTTCTTGATCTCAGTGCGGGACAATTTATAAATCGCTGTTTCAAGGATGGCGTCTGTTTGGATCGCATCAAGGTCAAAACGCTGCTGGAGTTTTTGCGCGGAATCTGCCTTCCCGTCGCTTTGCCTGATCAGCTTGAGGATTTGGTCGAGGGCATCGAAGATAATCTTGAACCCGTCGAGGATATGAATTCGCCGTTCCAGGACACGCAAGTCATACTCATACCGCCGTTTCACGGTTGCGAACCGAAAATCGATGAATAGCTCCAAAATCTGTTTGAGGTTGAGGCAATCAGGACGGGAACCCGTGCTGCCCGGCAGAGGGACCAGGCACGTCAAATTCACGGAAAAATTATTCTGGAGAGGCGTATTCTTGAACAGATAGGCCATCGCGATATCTGGATCAGCGCCTTTTTGGACCTCCAGCACGATGCGAACGTCAGTGGTGGATTCGTCCCGAACATCCAGCAGTTGTGGGATTTTTCTAGCGGCGATGAGTTCGCCAACACGTTCCACGATCGTCGATTTGTCGACAGCAAACGGAATTGAGGTTATGACGATCTCGGCACGGCCCTGAGCGCGCTGCTCGACCTGATACTCGCCACGAAGTCGAATGGATCCCTGCCCGTTCTCGTAAACATGGCGAATCTCTGACCGGCTGTTGAGAATTTCTGCTCCCGTCGGAAAGTCCGGGCCTTTGACATGTTTCATGAGATCGGAAATCGAACAAGCCCGATCATTGATGAGTGCGGTGGCCGCGTCGATGACTTCTCCGAGATTATGCGGGGGAATGTTGGTCGCCATGCCGACCGCGATGCCGGTAGACCCATTCACCAGCAGATTCGGGAAGCGTGATGGAAGGACGAGAGGTTCTTCTCCCTTTCCATCATAATTGGGTTGGACATCGACGGTGTCCTTGTTCAGTTCGGAGAGAAGATCCAATGCAGCAGGCGCGAGTCTGGCTTCAGTGTAGCGATAGGCCGCCGGAGGATCACCATCCAGGCTTCCGAAGTTCCCGTGTCCATCGACTAATGGCAGACGTAACGACCAGGGTTGGGCCATGCGGGCCATCGCGTCATAGACCGCCGAATCCCCATGTGGATGCCATTCTCCGATGACGGACCCCACGACCTTCGCGCTCTTGATCGGCGGGCGGTCCGGGGTTAACCGATGATTATGGTACATCGAGAACAAAATCCGTCGTTGGACCGGCTTCAACCCATCGCGAACATCCGGCAGGGCTCGCGACGTGATGACCGAGAGGGCGTAGTTCAGGTACCGCTGACGGGTCGTTTGATCCAATGGAACGGATGTGATCGTTTCTTGTCCTCGAGTGATCGCTTTGGATTTCTTGTATTTTGTTTTTGACATGGATTCCGGATTAGCCGCCGGGGCGAACGCCGCCGTCGGCGGTCCCGGTGATCATGAAAAATGTGAGCAGAACGAGTCGTTCCTTAAGCGCCTCTGACATGGGTTGCGTTATCTGGTACGGAGAGTGGCATTAGGGGAGGATGGCTGGCGGTACAGGTCCGAGAGACTCCTCTTCTTCTGCTGGCTCAGTGTCCGGATTTTCCATTTGTAATTTCGGGAGATGAAGTTTGTTACGGATACGGGTTTGCACCCAATTGGCGTCCCACCATTCGGTTGGGTTCACCTGTTCTCCGTGGAGAACCAAGCTAAAATGTAGATGATCTCCGGCCGCTAAGCCAGTTGTTCCGGAACGCCCGATCTCCTGTCCTAATTCGACCGATTGACCCGTTTGAACAGAGAAGGAAGACAGATGAGCGTAGAGCGATTGCAAGCCATAGCCATGGTCGATGATCACCGTGTTGCCGTAGATGCCCAGGTACCCGGCAAAGAGTACGATGCCGGCGTTCGAAGCTTGAATCGGATAGTGTTTGGTGACCGCAAGATCGAACCCTAAATGATCCTGGGTGTCGACGATTTTGTTCTTGTACACGTAATTGCGATGGTCGGCAAAGGCGGCTTCCACTTGGGAGCCAGGAAGTTGTTGGAATGCTTTATCCCATAGAAAACGCTCTGCCGTCTGCTTCGAGAATTCTCGAATGGTTTGATTGTTCGATTTCCGTAATTGGTTATTGACCGTGACGAAATTGTCGAGATTCGACTCCTGCTCCGAAATTTCCGGAGTTTGCGCAATAATCGGGAGAACGGTTTTCTGAATGAAGCGGTCGGAAATTCCGATACGCCGGGTTCTCCAGCTCTTCTTCCTGACGTGCAGGTCGACGTCCAGGATGGCGCTGTTGCCGACGGAATCACTGGCAGTCAGGTGAATGGGGGTATTGGCGCGCGCATTATACGGGACGGCGATCAACGCAAACATGCCGTCATCTTCAGGCATGAGATAGCCGGGGAAAAAGGCCGAATTGATTTTGACCCCATGGATCACGGCATCCGGAGAGACGCGATAGAGAACGATGCCAGAACCACCTTGAGTGATCGAGGCGGGCGAAGAAAGGAGTTCCAGACGCGGGGGAGTGAATTTGGGGGTAAATTCATGGGTGACACGTTTTCTGTTGCCTTCGAGTAGATTCCGCCACGAATGATCGCGGGCCGTGATGATCAGTTTGGCTTCCCCTGGTTTCCGCGGGATTGTCTCTTCTTCATAAGGAGTGACCGTTAACTCAAACTCGTGGCGGGTGCCCCCTTCGGCTGATAGAAGACCTTGGGATGCGAAGGCCTGTTCGGTAATGACGTACGTTTTGAGATTATGGACGATCTGAACCGAAATCGAGCGCAATCCCGTGCCGGGGTCCGTGATGCGCAGGGAAAGGGGCGTTGTGGGGCCGACCTCGTCGAACGGTGTCGTGATGACGATTTCGGGCGGGGTCACATCCCCCCAACGTGTCAGGCCGACAACGACCACGTAGGTCGTCATAAGGACGAGGGCGGCGAGGATAACGAGAATTTTTTTCGACACGCGAAACCAGTAATTCCTGTGTTGTTATGAATATGTTGGAAGGAGGACGTGAAGATCTATCGCGAAACTAAGGGCCATTGCCATGTCTTATCTAAGAATACCATGCGCCGGGGCAGATCCCAAAACGTTGGAAATTGAGTGGAACGGCACGTATCGTCTTTCCTTACACTTATACCATATGAAGGGAAGAGAGCAAGTTGCTCATGAGAAATTCTCCTGAGTATGACAGATGCTGTGGGCTTCAACGCGATTTTGTCTATTGTCCTCTTGACACTCGAGAAGTGATCGCATAGCCTGTGCCCGCTCATAGTCATGTTCGAACTGGACTCACCGACGAGACCATCATAGAATAGAGAGCATCAATCCAAGTCATTGTCTCGCCAACTTCATGGACGAGTGACCGTTACTAGACACAGGTGGATGAGCTGATCTGCTCTATTTCTCGTCGTACGCGTGCTTTTATCTCTATTCTTCTTCATTATTTTTTATTTCCTACCGATGATGAATAGTGAAGGATGTATATTGCCTCAGGTGAGAGACATTCAGATTAAAGAAGCAACTGCGAGTATCGTACGCAGTCGTTTGACATTCTCAGGAAGGAGATGCCGTGGGACTAGCAGGAGACTTTCTCGGTTGGTTTTCGAGCGATCTGGCCATTGATTTAGGGACCGCGACTTCCTTGGTCTATGTACGGGGGAAGGGCATCATGCTCAGTGAGCCGTCTGTCGTGGCCATCGAGAAACAGAGCAACTCCGTGTTGGCTGTTGGAGCCGAAGCCAAGAAAATGGTGGGTCGGACGCCAGGCAATATCGTTGCGATCCGTCCCATTAAAGAGGGGGTTATTGCTGACTTTGCGATGACAGAGCGAATGCTTCACTATTTTATCACGAAAGCGCATAACCGAAATTCGTTCGTCCGCCCTCGATGTATCATTGGAGTTCCCTCGCGCATTACGGAAGTGGAACAACGAGCGGTGCGTGAATCGGCCACTCATGCCGGAGCCCGGGAAGTCTACTTGATCGAAGAGCCTGTCGCCGCTGCGATCGGAGCTGGACTTCCGATTACGGAGCCATCAGGCAATATGGTCGTCGATATTGGCGGGGGGACGACTGATATCGCCGTCATCTCGTTGGGTGGCATCGTCTGTAGCGAATCCGTGAAAGTGGCTGGCGATCAGATGGATGATGCGATCATGAGCTATATCAAGCGTCGGTATAATTTGCTCATCGGGGAGCATATGGCGGAAAAAATCAAGATGGAAGTGGGGTCTGCGTATCCCCTCGAACAACAAAAAACGATGATGGTCAAGGGGCGGGACATGATTTCAGGAATCCCTCGTACCGTGGTGGTTAACGATGCGGAAATTCGTGAGGCGTTAGAAGAGCCGATTCATGCGATCGTCAATGCGCTTCGAACCTCGTTAGAGAATACGCCGCCGGAATTGGCAGGGGATATCATTGATCGCGGTGTGGTGATCACCGGAGGCGGGTCGATGCTGCCGGGTTTGGCGACGCGTTTTCAGGAGGAAACGAACCTTCCGATCATCACGGTGGAAGATCCATTGACTTCTGTGGTCCTCGGTGTCGGAAAAGTCTTAGATGAAGGAGACCTCTTCAAAAAAGTCTCACTGCTGAAGCCTACCTGATGTCGTGAGAGATGTCAGTTTGTGTACTGACCCGCCATGATCGAGCACATACAGCTCGCCGGAACGATCTTCGCCAAACGATGAAATTTGTAGATCGGTGTCAAGTAGCACCCGGTATGACCCCTTCAGGTAACCAAAAATTTCACCACTGCAAAAATCCGCGAACACGTAGGTTCCCCGCAATTGAGGCATCTGCTGACCTCGGTATACATAGCCCCCCGTGACTGCGCAGCGTCCATTCCCATTTTTGTATTCCAAAACAGGGAGGGTGAGACGGGAATTGTTTTGGCAATTTTTTTTAGGCATAAAGCAATGCGTTCCTTCCATCAGTCGCCAGCCGTGATTCTGCCCTCGTTTGACGATGGTAATCTCTTCCCACGATTTTTGCCCGACGTCTCCGGCCCAGAGTTCTCCGGTTTCTCGATCGAAGGAGAATCGCCAGGGGTTACGAAAGCCTGATGCGAAGATTTCAGGTTTTCCTCCCTTTTTCACGAATGGATTGTCTGAGGGAATTCCGTACGGATCCCCATGGTCAACATCTATTCGAAGAAACTTCCCGAGTAACTCTTCGGTGTTCTGCCCTCGATTCTCAGGATCACCGCCGGCGCCGCCATCACCCATGCCGGTATACAGAAAACCATCGGGGCCGAAGGCCAACATGCCACCGTTATGATTGCTGTAGGGTTGAGGGATTACCAGTAAAATTCTTCCTTCCGGCTTCGCGAGAAGTGGGTTCGTTGAGCGTTGATACTCGGCGATGATGGTGGCCCCATCCTGTTTGCGGCTGTAGTTGATGAACAATCTCCCATTTTGTTCATATTTCGGGTGAAAGGCTAATCCCAGCAAGCCTTGTTCTCCACCAGTGGCCACCATCGAAGAAATATTCAGAAAAGGTTCCGATAAGAGTCTTCCATCTTTCAGGATGCGGATGGTTCCCTTCTGCTCGACCACGTATAATTGTCCGCTCGCATCAGCAAAGGTCAAGAAAATTGGCTTCTGTAAAATGCCCTTGGTCACCGGCGTGAGCTCAAGAAACGCATTCGAGACGTTGGGTGGCACGGAAAGTCCGAACGCTTGTGTTCCCAAGAATGGTTGAGCAAGCAGCAGGAAAACCAGGATTTTCAGAGGTTTTGGAGTGTGTAGACCAAGGCGTTTCATGTGGAAAATCCCAGGATTGCGTACCGAAAGTTTTCCTTGTTATAAAAAGTAGGCATTACTGTCAAAGACCATTAGGACCAGAAGCCCATGATCCTGAAATACGAAAACGACATCTTGGATGAAGAAAAATCTGGTGGACATTTTTACCATGTCTGTCAGGGAAGGGTCCAGGAAAAGGAGTTGTTCGTTCCACCTCCTGACGAGCCCTACGAATGTCCGGATTGCGGAATTGACCTCGAACAAGAAGATTTTTTGTTAGCTCAACGGCGTGGGTGGTCCTGAATTCTCCGTATGTACCGATTGAAACGTTATTCGGGAACAGGGAAATAGCGGACACGCCGAAGAAGCCTCCCGCGAAATTCAGGCTGCGAGCAAGAAGAAGATACGAAAGGCCGGTTGAAATGGCTGGTAGCGTTGGACGAAAAACCGTGAGAGTCATGCGTGGGCTCATGATGTTGTGTCCGACCTGCTTTGATTCAGTTCATGAAGAGAATTTGGTTGATGGGAAAAACTACGTCGAAGACCATGAAGCGCTCTTCGATACGATTTGTCCAGGGTGCGAAGATATCAATCGTCCGTTAGTCGACGACATGCTTGGCAGTTCCGAATAGCCCTTCTTCTTTCTTCTGGTCTTTCCTCCTCACAATATCGCCCTTATTCATGGTTTCCAGGCTCAGGGGTACACCTTGAGCGTCCGTATCGAATCCTCCAATCCTGAGCTTTGCCCTTATCCGTTTCTTGAAATTCCCCATTGATAGTACACGTCTCTAAAGTTTCTTCGCTCATGAACCGAAAAGAAGAGTAGGCGTAAAAGATAGGACCACCCTTTAGCAGAGGAGGTGCCTCGTGAAAGGCTTCCTTCCTATTTCCAAAAGGTCCGTTATATGTTTGGGCATAGTTTCCCTCCTGACGATCGTCCCGCTTGTCTCTCTGGCCTGCCTGGATTTTCCTGATCCCAAGGAATTTGAAGTCGATCTTCCGGAGGAGAGCAAGCTGTTGCCGAATGGGATGATGGTGGTCATGTATCGTGACCTAACCGGCGAACAGCGTACGCATATCACCATCCATCGAGTGCTGAGCATCTTGCCTGGTCGTCATCCGTCCTTGCCGGAGTTACGCGATCCACAGATAAAAGTGCTGGAAACCGACGGAACGATCGGCCCGATCACGTATCTTCTTAAGGCGCATGCGCTCTACTATGGAGAGGGGGCGGACTCGTTAGGATTTCCGAAGAAATCCTGGATAGATCCCAATGAAGACGGGCTAAACGGGAACGAACACTTGGCGGCAATGTCTGGATGAAGGCTGAGGAATCCAGAGCTGTCGCCAGTTCAATACAAAACTCTTCTCTGACGATTCTTCCGTCCTCAAGGAGTAGAAGCCCGCTTTCCCCTTCGCCACTTCATTGGCCTATGTGACTGGGCGTGACGCCCAATTTAAAGAGGACGATCGAGGCGGCTCCTTTCGAATAAGATGGCGTTCCTTCTCCTCCATGGACTCGGGCATATGATTCCCGGACAAGAGTGAATAGAAGCGCGACAAACGAGGGCTTCTTAGTTCAGCGAGCAAGCTCCGGGACCTCGCGGGTCACCGCAAGAACCACAGGCGCCGGGTCCGCCCCCCATGACGGTTCCTTCGTCATTCCCGCCAACCGCAAAGGCTGACAATTGTTTCTCCAGGGTTGTAGCCTGGCACTGAGGGCATTGAGGGATCGTTGATCCCTGGACAATCTGATCAAAATGATGGGAACATTCCTGGCAGATGTACGAAAAAATTGGCATGCGCTATTCTCCTTAATCCAACCGATCATGATATTATAGAAAAGCATTTTCTCATCTGGCAATGACATTATTGGACGCGTGAGTCAGGCAGAATTCGCTGAGAGAGGGTTCCGTTATGTACCATGAAGAAAAGACGTTCACCATTTCATTTTCCCTGGAAGCGCAATTTCCAGATGACTACGAGGGAGATGATGACGAACAAGCCTGGCTCCATGATTGGGATGCTCGCGTATTGCCTGATGTCGTGAAGTCGATTTTTTCGACCTTGAGAAAATATCCTTCCTGGTCCGCACATGTACGAAATCGAGGTATGGCTCCGACTGAAGCCATTGAAATTGCCCTGTTAAAGGACTTTACCGATTTGCATAAGGATTGATGTCCGCATGGGTTCTGGTGTCAGATTTTTCATGAGATTAGGAGTCTTGGGGTTTGGGATATTCGGATGGTGTCTGCCAGTTTTTGCGCAAAACCTCGTATACACGCCGATCGCCAGTTCGCCTGTAGGGCGAACACCACAAGCGATGACGGCAGGGGATTTTAATCGTGACGGGTTTCTCGATCTTGCGACGGTTAATAGCACATCGGATGATGTCTCGATTTTGCTGAGTAATGGAAACGGAACGTTTCGGTCTGCCGTGTCATTTGGCGTCGGAAAAATTCCGATGGCCGTGGCAACCAAGGACATCGATCAGGATGATATTTTGGATTTGGTCGTGGCGACGAGTGGAACGGATCAAATCGTGGTCCTCAAAGGGCTGGGTGACGGGTCGTTTGGTTCGTTGAAGCGCTATCCCTCTGGTAAGGGCACCACGTTTGTCCTGTTACACGATATTGATGAAAACGGGAGTGTCGATGTCATTACGGCTAATAGCGGGCGGTTTGGCTATTATCCTCCGTTCAATGTCTCGGTCCTGTTAAACAAGGGCAAGGGAATTTTTAGTGAGCCGACCTTCTACGAGACCGAGGGACGCGACGGTATGTTTCCGACGGGTGTATACGCCGGGGATCTGACGGGTGACGGGCTTCCCGATGTCGCCGTGACTTGGAGTCAGCCGAGTTGGCGCACGCCAAACGGGTTGATTTCATTGTTGGTCAACCAGGGAAAGGGAAAACTCTCACTCGAAAAGGAAATCGATGCAGGATTGACATTGAGTGCGATTACGGGAATGGATTTGAATGGGGATGGGAGAGGGGATCTCGTGACGACGAGTCTCTTCACTGATAGCGTGACTGTCCTCCTGCAGGATGAGGAGGGAGAATTCGTGAATAGGGGGCCGATGAAGGTCGGGTTCAGCCCGGTCTCCGTCGCCGTTCGTGACCTTGACGGAGACGGACAATTGGATCTCATCGTTACCAATCGTGATTCGAATAGTGTCTCGGTTCTTCTCAACCGGGGAGAAGCCACGTACCAGAAGGCGGGCCATTTTAGTGTGGGAACGACGCCATCGGCGTTGGTCGTAGAAGATTTCGATCTTGACGAATTGCCGGACTTGGCCACGGCTGACAGTGATTCGGATGCGGTTTCTGTTTTGTTAAGTGGAGAGGGAGATATTCCCCTCGCGAGCGTCAGCGCGGAGTTGGTCGAATTTGAAGTAAACCGGGAACATACTGATTCACCTGAGCGGTCGGTTCTTCTCTCCAACATCGGACTTGGTCCGCTTGAAGTCTTGAATGTCGAGGTCGTCGGAAAAAACCCAGAAGCCTTTTCGTTGACGAAGAATCAGTGTACGAAAGCGACGCTCAAGACCGGGAATTCTTGCGCGATGCACATCCTGTTTACTCCGAAAGAAATCGGTATTCATACGGCGATGATACGTGTCTTGGACAATAGCAGTGGGAGCCCTAGAGTTGTGATGCTAAAAGGCACGTTCAAGGGTTGATGGTATCCCGAACAGTATAGATGCCTGTCCCCTCCTTCTTTGTCAGTCTTTTCTCGCTTTTCCCTGCCTTTCAAATTTCCAGCCGTATCCTTTACACTTGAACGCGAAATCCTATGCTCGTTCGGTGAAAATGGCCTAGAGCATGGCCGGTGATTGTTAGGTCTGCATAGGCTACTTGTCCTTCACTGAAGAGTCCCACACGACGCCCAATGTCTTATTCTTAGGTACCCTAGCGTGAAAAGAATCGGTATTGATATCGGGGGGACGTTTACGGATTTTGTCGTCGCGGACGATCTCGATGGATCTGTTACCAGCTTTAAGCGATTGTCGAGTCCATCAGCTCCTGAACGCACGGTCCTTGAAGGCTTGAGGACCATTCACGACCTTGAATCTTCTCTTGTCGTACATGGCTCAACGGTGGCAACCAATGCCTTGTTGGAACGAAACGGAGCGACGACGGCTTTGCTCACGACCAAGGGATTTCGCGATCTATTACAGATCGGACGGCAATCACGAGAGCGATTGTATGATCTTTCCCCTCAGCCTCCCGTGCCTCTTGTTCCTCCGGAACGCTGTTTTGAAGTCACGGAACGAGTGGATCATCGCGGGAAGGTCCTGATTCCGTTGAACATGGATGAAGTGCGGGACCTCATCCCACTTTTACGTGAAAATCAGATTGAGTCGGTCGCCGTGAGTTTTCTCTTCTCATTCCTCCTTCCCGAACACGAACAAAAAGTGGCCGCGTGTCTCAGGGATTCGGGGTTTTTTGTCACGGCATCTCATGAGCTCGTCCCGGAATTCCGTGAATATGAGCGGACAAGCACGACGACGCTGAATTCCTATGTTTCTCCCGTTCTCGATCGGTATCTGGCCAAGCTGGAACGGGACGCGGGATTGCCGGCTTTTCATATTCTTCAGTCCAATGGCGGAAGACTGTCGGTTCTACAGGCACGCGGACAGGGAGTCCGTTCAATCCTATCTGGTCCGGCCGGCGGAGTCGTCGGAGCCCGATACGTGGCTCGACTGGCTGGCTATGAGAATCTTATTACGTTCGACATGGGAGGAACATCGACGGATGTCTCGTTGGTCAATGGGCATCCTCAAGTGACGCACGAAGCGAAAGTGGACGGGCTCCCGATTCGGATCCCCGTCCTGGATATTCACTCAGTCGGTTCAGGCGGCGGGTCGATCGCCCATCGAGACGCGGGTGGAGGACTCCGAGTCGGCCCGCGTAGTGCCGGGGCCGACCCGGGTCCGGTGTGTTACGGGCGGGGCGGGCGAGCGGTTACCGTGACCGATGCCAATGTGATGCTTGGCCGTCTTCCCGATGGCGGCCTCCTGAACGGAACCATGAAGTTGGCATGCGATGCCTCGGTCAAATGTATGGATAAACTCGCGAATGAGTTGGTATTGCCTCTCCCTATGGGCCTCTCCCCACGGCAAGCGCTTGCTCTCGGGATCGTACAAGTCGTCAATGCCCATATGGAAAGGGCCATACGGGTGATATCTGTCGAGCGAGGGTATGATCCGCGTGATTACACGCTCGTTTCATTCGGCGGTGCGGGAGGATTGCACGCCTGTGATTTGGCGAGACAATTAGCCATACCGCGAATCCTGGTGGCTCCTCAGGCGTCGACGTTGTCGGCCTTAGGCATGCTGACGGCTGACGTTCAAAGAGATTATGTGCAAACAATCATGTTGTCTGAAGATATAGCGTACGATCTACTGGAAGACTGTTCCCGACCCCTTGTGGAGCAGGGGATGGAGGATCTGTCGAGTCAGGATCTCGAGGGTCGTCAGATTGAGATAATCCGGGAACTCGATATCCGATACCTGGGGCAGTCGTTTGAGTTGTCGGTTCCGTTGACCAGGGATTTCAGAACGCAGTTCGATCGGCTTCATCATGCACGATATGGCGTTTCCCATCCGGATGACCGAATTGAACTCGTGAATATTCGAGTGCGTGCCTTCAGTCTTGTCCAACCCCCGGTCCTACCGTCATTTCCTGTGGGCTCTTCAAAGGCTGATGATGCGCTGTGGTGTGAGCGGCCTGTGGTCTTGCAAGGAACGGTTGAAATGATTCCGCATTATCATGGTGTGTTGTTGAACACAGGTTGTCAGATTCAGGGTCCGGCCCTCATTGTGCAGGAAGACACCACCATCTACCTTGGGTCGACGGATGTGGCGACCGTGGACGGCTACCGAAATCTGATTATTCATGTGGGGACGTAAAGGTGCATGATCCGATTCGAATAGAAATCATGAAACACCTGTTCGTGTCGGTCGCGGAAGAGATGGGCGTTTGCCTCCAACGTGCGGCGTATTCTCCTAATATCAAAGAGCGCCGTGATTTCTCGTGTGCGGTCTTCGATGCGAAGGGGCAATTGGTGGCCCAGGCTGCACACATTCCTGTCCATCTGGGCGCCATGCCCCTTTCCGTTCAGGCATGTACGCAAAAGCTCAAGCTGGCTCCCGGCGATGTGGCCATCGTCAATGATCCCTACCAGGGGGGGACGCATCTTCCGGACATCACGATGGTCTCGCCCGTTTATGCTCAGACCGATGGGCGTGAAACACTCGTGGGATTCGTCGCCAACCGTGCCCATCACGCCGATGTAGGAGGGATGTCGGCCGGGTCAATGCCATTGTCTGAAGAACTCTACCAGGAAGGCGTGATCATTCCTCCGATCAAACTGCTTCACGCGGGCGTGATCAATCAGGACGTATGGGATTTGTTCTTGGCCAATGTCCGTACGCCGGTTGAGCGAGCCGGAGATCTTCATGCGCAACTTGCCGCCAATCGTATCGGGATTCAGCGACTTGGAATGTTCATAGAACGTTATGGAGCAGAGTCCATTGGACAGGACATGGAGGGGTTGATCGAATACGGAGAGCGCATGACCCGGCAACTCATCGCCGACCTTCCAGACGGTCACTATCAATTCGAGGATCACTTGGATGATGATGGTCTGACTACTGACCCCGTTGCCATTAGGGCCGCAGTCACGATTGTAGGCGACGAAGTGACCGTCGATTTTACGGGATCGGATTCTCAACGAAAAGGCGGCGTGAACGCTGTGTATCCTATTACGCTTTCGGCGACCATGTATGTCTTTCGCTGTCTGTTAGGACTGGATATTCCCGCAAACAGTGGATGTATGAAACCCGTTCACGTCGTGGCGCCGGAAGGCACCGTCGTGAATGCCCGCCCGCCAGCCGCAGTGGCTGGGGGGAATGTCGAAACATCGCAACGAATCGTCGATGTGGTGCTCGGGGCATTGGCGCAAGCAATTCCGGCACGTATTCCAGCCGCCAGCCAAGGTACCATGAATAATATCGCGATCGGAGGATGGCATGCTGAACGGCGCCAACCCTTTGCCTATTATGAGACGATTGGAGGTGGCATGGGTGCGAGCGTATCGAGTGACGGTGCCAGCGCGATCCATTCTCACATGACCAATACCTTGAATACTCCGGTGGAAGCATTGGAGTATGCCTATCCGTTCCGGGTGAACCGGTATGAAGTGCGAAAAGAGTCAGGCGGGCTCGGAGTCCATCAGGGTGGCGATGGCTTGTGTCGTGAGTATGAGTTTTTGCAAGATGCGCATGTCACGATTCTTTCCGAGCGGCGTCAAAGGCAACCCTACGGTCTTGCAGGTGGCAAACCAGGGAAGTCCGGACGGAATCAACTGCGTCATCATGGCGTGACGCGGGAATTGCCAGGCAAATGTCGCCTCGACGTGGAAGTCGGTGATAGTCTCACGATTGAAACCCCAGGAGGCGGAGGGTATGGGGAGAAGACGTGAGCCGCAAGATTGGAACCCGAGAGCAGGAAAGTCAACAAGATCTAGCTCAACGGAAAAAGCGGAAAGAAATGAAGAAGGAGAATGTTGAATGGCTGAAGAGAAGAAAAAAATCACCGATCCCGAACAGCTTGCACTATTGTACGAGCGATTTAGGGATGTCTGTTTAGTAGAGAAGGAAGTATGGAAAGAAATTTATATGCCGCGACAAGTGACTCCAGGACAAGGCGTCATCCTGACGAATCAGCATGAACGCTATGAAGTGATCATCGATGATGAGGACATCGAAGACACCCTAGACGCCAATATCCCATTGGGGAGTAAGGCGCTTGGCGCCGCTATCGAGGAATATCGGTCGCATATTACTTTTGTGAAGATGTAAGAGGTTCAGCGGCTAGGTACCCTGTTGCTGTGTTTTCTGAGGATTGCAACGTTCTCGAATGTCTTTCCATTTCATTTGAGACGGAAAAGAGATTGTTGGTTGAAAGATCGACGGAATGTGAGCCTTCAATCGCGTAAGACGTTCTTGCGATGAAGGGTGCGTCGACAGATATTCTGGGATGTTTCGAGAATGTTCTTTTTCTCTGAGTACGCCATCGATTGTATCAAAGAAATTCAGCATGCCTTGGGGATCGATTCCGGCGCGAAGTAACAACCGCATTCCCCCCCTGTCTGCTTCTTCCTCCACTTCACGATTGTACGATAAGGTTTGCAACAATTGTGTAGCCTGAAGTCCGAATGTCGTAAGGCCGCTGACGTCGCCGCTTAAGGCTCCCACCACGATTCCGATGGAGGCTTGTTGCACCAAGAGTCGCATACTATGGCGGAGGAAGATATGCTGCATTTCATGCGCCAACACGCCCGCCATCTCTTCCGCAGTCTGAGTCTTCTCAAGCAGTCCACGAAAGACGAGGATTTGACCTCCTGGCGCAGCCAACGCATTCACAGAAGATGGTTTTCTTTTGGTCGTGTCGTCGACGACAGTAAGAGTGAAAGCATATGGATTGTCCTCTAGTGACCGGCTGAGCGTGTTAACGATACTTTGCAGTGAGTCGATGACTTGCGCATCCGTACATCGTTTCCCGGGTGGAGCGAGTTTCGTCGTCATGAATTTCCCGAGCTCTTCTTCCCAGGAAACCGGAATGAGCGTGGTGATTGGACCGGAAAGCCATGGGATGCCCCAGGAGAACGCAAGCCAAAACAGAGGGATGCTGGCCAGACCGGCGAATATCGTGAGCAGGACGCGTTGTCGGCGACGCGCCGGATTATGAAAGTGTGTCACGTGGGTATGGGCAATCTGATGAAGACTGTCGAGGATTGCCGTGTCTGAGATCACGAGTGTTTCACAAATCCCGTTACCACGCTCCAATCGGACTTCTTCCCCTGAATATTTCCCTTGCGTTTGCCGGATGTCTTGATAGTGCCACGATAACTGACTGCCAGAGCGTGCGATGATCTGCAGGCCGGTCGGTCGAATCTGGATTGTCACGCGGTGAGGTGTGGCCGAGACGCCATCATAATAGATGCCGTTCCATTCGGTACGAGGTGTATGGGAATTCACGAGTGAGTGGAAAGAGTCTGTTGAGTATTATCCGACTGTCATGGATCGTGTTCGCGTCATTTTTTGACGGGATGCTATTTGTCGGCGACGAGCAATGTTTTCGCCTGCTTAGCCCAGATCAAACCCGGTGTCAAAAAATCCTGCGAGTTCCTCGCCGGTTGGCGAGGCATCCGTGGCTTCCTGTCCGATGTGGTCAAGTTCAATGACTCCATGAAGGCCGGTGTAGTAATAAAAGAATTGAAGGTTGCGAACCTGGACCCAGGGCCAGGCGAGTCCCAAGGTACAGAGTAAGAGGATGAGATGCGTCAGGCGTAGCTCAAAGATTTTCCAGACGGTGACGGTAGAGACGAATCGGGCTTCACCAAATCGGGTATGATTCCAAAAATAGCGTTGGCGGGCAGCCTGCAAATATACCCAAGGAAAGATGAGCCCTACGACAGCAATGATCGGGAAGGAGCTTGCAGCAAATAACATTAAAGTCTGTATGTCAGTGAGAGGCATGGCAAGATAAGAAACCAGCACGCCATACGTGACTCCCCCTAGAAGCAGGATCACGCCAAGATAGAGCCCGGTTGCCTTTCCGTATATGGAAAAAAGACTTGTCCCAGTTCCATCATACGTGAAGACCCGGCTGCCGAATTGGGAGTGCGACACCAGATAGTGCCGTCTGGCATTCTCGAAATATGGATAATAGAGACCAAGAGTCAGAATGGTCAGCAAAGAGCCTTTCAGCCATAATTTGGCGTAGTCCGACACGGTGCCGCAGAAGGAAAAGCGAATATTCCGCAAAGAGGTTCGACTCAGGCGGTAGCGGTGGGCCCCGACGACGGCAACCGGAATAAAGCAAAGTAAGAGCACTGCGGCGAATCCTTGAGCGATATATTGAGGAAGCCCTTGCCAAAAATAGGGCACCGCACTCAAAGACAGATAGGGAATACCGAAGACCAGCATCGCTTTGAGCCATCCAGTGAGGAGTTCCTTCCCCGTCCCATGATAGGCAAACCTGGCTTTGGCAAAACTCGTTTGGCTATTCAAAAATGACCGGACGCGAGCCCTGCCCCAGAATGAATAGATACCGAATGTGATCAATGTCAGAAAAGTATTGACGATAAAGATGCCGAACAGAGATTGTCCGGTTCCCCAAAACAATGGATGTCTAATTTTGTGTGAATCGGTCGAGGCATCTTGCGGCGATGCCTTCGTTGCCGTAGGAGGAAGTGTTTCACCTGACTGGGATTCCGGGTCCGTGGAGTCTGAGGGTTCGATGGGTATTGTCCGTTCGATGGGAGGTGACGCTTCGAGAGCGCTCTCCTCTACAGTCTGAGAAATGTCTTTCCATGGCAATGGCAGAGGTATTTCCTGGGACACGAATGTTTCCGTGTGCATAGCAGAGTGAGGATCATTCTGTGCGCTCTCGGCCGTTAAAGATTCTCCTGACCTGGGCGGGCGTTCTGTGGTGTCTTGATCTGTAACGGCTGTGTCGGATTGGTCTGTCGTCTCGTTTGAAGGCAGTGGCTGACTTACTACGCCGGAGCTGGCTGTGCCCTGTTGACCGGGGGGGGTGTTCCCAGCGGTCTGAGTAGGCCAAGCCGCGGATACAGGCTTCTTCCCCTGCATGGTTGGAATATTTTCATTCAGATTGGCGAGGTCTGCGCCACAAGACACGCATTCATCGGAGCCTGGTTGTTGTTCGCCACACTCGGGGCAGATGAGATCAGTTGCCGAATCCATGTTGAGATTCCTCGCAGTCGTGCCCTGGCGGCGTTCAATGAAACAGGAGAACGTGTCGATGTTGCGGCGTCTGGTGGTTTCTATCGGAAAAAACGAGAGGGAACCTAAATCAACGAATATCAGGATACTTGACTTTTTTTCCGACTAGATTAGGGTAATAACAGAGAGGGGCATGTTCGGGTGAATCAGGAGAGCGAGAAACTGGAAAAAACAACCGTCACAGCTGATTCAAAAGAATATGATGACTGAACGCATGTTGAAGGACATCGCTGGAGGCTTGGTATTGATCGCAGGGATGTGCGGCTGCGTCGCGACGCCGCTTACCCCGCAGGACACCAAGGAAAACGTCATAGAACAAGACTTGAATCAAATCCGAATTACTGATCTGGTCGGAGCCTGGGAGTATCAGGATGGGAATGCCGTCTATCCCTTGACGTTCGACGAGAAAGGCAACGGGGCCTATGAATGGAAGCATGGACGGTTTGTGACGACGAGTCTCAAGAATGGAGTCTGGAAGGGAAGCTGGCATCAGCGGGACAACGACCGGGAGGGGGGCTTTGAAATGCGGCTCGCCCGGGATCTTCAAACAGCCGACGGACACTGGTGGTACACCCGTATCGGAGAAGACCATGATCCGTTGGAGCCAGGCGGAACGTTTACCCTCAGGAGATTGCCTTGCTCAAATTTCGAAGACATAGGACGTGCGCCATGCGAGTCTGCAGAATAAATCAGATCATTCTCGCCGGTGTCTGCTGCGTGTTGCTGAGCGGTTGTCACGGCGGTTGGTCGCAGGCCAAGAGACCAATCGCGAGTATTCATGCGATGACGGTCGTCTCACTGTCGGATGAAGAGGCGGTGAAGCAATCGCTCTATGATCAGCTCAAAGAATGGAAGGCCGTGGATTACGATTATGGCGGGTTGAGCAAAAACGGTATCGACTGTTCGGGGTTTGTCTACTTGACCTATCGATCGCATTTTGGGATTGAACTGCCGAGGACGTCTACGGATCAGGCCAACGTGGGGCAACCGGTCGTGCAACGACAATTACAGGCCGGAGATCTGGTCTTTTTTACCATCAATCCGCATACCAGACATGTAGGAATCTATGTCGAAGGCCGGAAATTCCTCCATGCGTCCAAGAGTAGCGGCGTACGGCTTTCAAGCTTGGACAATACCTACTGGGCGAAGAAATACTGGAAAGCCAAGAGGGTAGAGATCCAACAGCCCGCTGTCTGAACTCTTGCACAGGCAACCTCTGTTTGCGAGGTTGCCTATGAGAAATCGGGTGTTTCGTGACTGAGCAGAGGTCATTGTTGTCAATGATGAATGGGTGCAAGCTGAGTGGCGGTCTTGAGTTTTGCCTGAAACACCAATGGTGAATCTGTCTGAAGCACTTCTCTGAGGGCCTCGTCGATCGTCTCGACGAATACGACTTGAATGTCATCTTTGACCTGATCGGGCACATCCTTCAAGTCTTTTTCGTTGGCCTTGGGTAGCAAGATCCGCCGAATACCCACCCGGTGCGCCGCGAGAACTTTTTCTTTGATGCCCCCTACGGGCAAGACCATTCCGCTCAGATTGATTTCGCCGGTCATGGCCGTATCCTGACGGACAGGAATACGCAAGAATAAAGAGGCGAGCGCGCTGGCCATCGTGACGCCAGCCGATGGCCCGTCTTTCGGTATGGCCCCTTCCGGCACATGGATATGCAAGCCATTCTTTTTGAACAAAGAAGGAGACAAGCCCATAGTATCGGCACGTGACCAGAGAAAGCTCCTGGCGGCGCGTGCGGATTCTTGCATCACGTCACCGAGTTGTCCTGTAATGGTCAATTCGTGACCTCCGGGCAGCAGCGTACTTTCCACGTACAACACATCGCCTCCGGCTTCAGTCCAGGCCAGGCCGGTGGCCACTCCGACGGGAAGTTCCTTGCGCCCTTCTTCGGGCATGAACCGTTCAATCCCTAACATCTCGGCCAAGTCGGATTTCGCGATGACGATCTGTTCTTGTGGAGCATCCACTGGCCGTTCGGCGAGTTGCAAGGCTATTTTTCTCGTGAGCCGCCCCAATTGTTGTTCGAGTTGCCGGACTCCGGCTTCCCGGGTATAGCGATTAATCATGTGTGGAATCACGTCGTCATGAATAGTGACGACATCATCATTCAATCCGGCTTCTTCTTGTTGGCGAGGCCACAGATAACGGACAGCGATTTCCAGTTTCTCCTGTTGGCTGTACCCTGGAATCCGGATGATCTCCATGCGGTCCAAGAGTGGCCGAGAGATGGAGTCCAGCGTGTTGGCCGTCGTGATGAACATGACTTTTGAAAGGTCAAACGGAAGATCTAAATAGTTGTCCCGAAATGTATGGTTTTGCGCGGGGTCGAGTATCTCCAGCAATGCCGAAGCTGGGTCTCCCCGAAAATCTCTTCCGACTTTATCGACTTCATCGAGCATCACAACGGGGTTTTTGGACCCGGCGCGACGCAGAGCTTGAATAATCCGACCGGGCAATGCGCCGACATACGTGCGTCGATGGCCCCGTATCTCCGCCTCATCGTGGAGACCGCCGAGACTAATGCGTTCGAACTTTCGATTGAGTGCTCGGGCAATAGACTGACCGAGACTGGTTTTCCCGACACCGGGAGGCCCGACGAGGCAGACGATGGGAGCCTTCGCGGACGGGTTCAGCTTCAGTACGGCCAAATGTTCGAGGATACGTTCTTTGACATCCGGGATCCCGTAGTGGTCTTCATCAAGCACGGTACGGACATGTGACAGGTTGAGGTTGTCATCGGTCGTGGTGTTCCACGGCAGTTCAAGGACCAGTTCCAGGTAGCTGCGTATGACCTGATGGTCCGGCGCAGTGGGAGGGAGCTTGGCCAGCCGTTTGACTTCACGGTTGGCTTCGGTTTTGACGGCTTCAGGAAGATCGGTTTCCTCGATGCGTTTTTTGAGATGAGCGACGTCACCTTCCTCATGTTCGCCGCCTTCAAATTCACCCAGTTCTTGTTGGATTTCCTTGAGCTGTTGCCGGAGAAAGTATTCACGCTGCGACTTTCCAATCTCGGCTTGAGCCTGACTCGCGATTTGATGCCGGAGTTTCAGGATTTGGAGTTCATGGGATAACGCGGCGTAGACTTTTCGCAGGACTTCGGTGAGTTGCGATTCTTCTAATAAGGCCTGCAATTGCTCGACGTCCATGTTGAGAAGTGGAACAAGCCGGTAGGCGACAGAGAGTGGATTCTTCTCGGCGCGTAAGACATTGACGATTTCGGAGACGCCCTCGTTGGTCATCAGTTCGGTAAGTTGGCTGACGAGATCGAGAAGCGCCCGGTGTAAGGCTTCGATCTCATGGCTTGACTCAACCGGGAGGCCTAATTGCCGTGCGCGGACAATAAGGTAAGGATCGTCCTCTTCTATCTTGAGGAGCACCATTCGCTCGACACCCTGAACTAAGATGTTGAGATGTCCTTCCGAGGTCTTCACCATTTGCTTGATCAGCGCTTTGGTGCCGATTTGGTAAAGATCTTCGAATTTGGGGTCTTCTTGCTCAAAATCGCGCTGAGCCGAGAACAGGATCGCCTTGTCCTCACTGTTCATCGCGGCGTCAACGGCCGCAATGGACCGAGCGCGACCAATGGTAAAAGGCACTAATGTTTCAGGAAATAATACGGTCCGTTTAACGGGGACCACTGGTAAACTTGTAATCAATCCGTCGTCACTCATTCTATTGACTCCTCAAGGTTTGTATCGTTCGTTAGTCAGTCAATCGTGGGCGCAGCCGGCCTTTTCGTACCCATAGATAGGCATGAATAAGAAAGAGTCAAGTCTTGGAACACGTTCAGTTCGGCCGATCATTGGCCTGATAGGATCATGTTCCTTTGAGGTGCACGAGAATGTCACGCATCGAGATCAGTCCAACGACATGTTCGGATTCCGTCACGAGCAGGTATCGGACTCCCTGTTGTTTCATCATTTCATAGGCCTCTTCGACGGGCCAGCTAGACTCGACCGAAATCATGGGTGATGTGATGATGGATTCCACCTTTGTCTCGCGCAAATTACCTTCTTCAGCCACGACTTTCCGGATAATGTCCGTCTCCGAGACGAGGCCAATGATTTTGGATTCTTGATCACGCAATAACTTTCCTGGGCGTTCTACGAGCAGAGAGCCGATGTTTTCTTGTCGCATCCGCCTGGCGGCATCCAGGACAGAGGATTGGCAGGGTATACGTTTTAAATCTGTGGTCATCACTTCAGCTAATCGTGACATGTGCCCTCCTTGCCTGAGGTCGAAAGAAAGCGGACCATCCTCTGAGCCCAATCTGGCCTCGATGAGAGAGGCCGTTCTCCATGAGACTGATGACTGATGAAGTTAGTGGCATTGTATCACTCTCGAGAGGCTATGGCTTGTATGTGCAATACCTTTGAGAATTCTGGGTTCCGTTGGATGAGAGGTCTTCTCGTTGACAATTCCTATGGCGAGCGTTATGGTTTTTCCCACTAAGTAAATACTCACTTATTCTGTTGCTCACTGATAAACATGCGCAAACGTCCCCGTAAAGGAGGCTCCTCTCGACTCTCAGGGGCGGAGCGTCGAGCGAGTATCATTGCTTCAGCTGCATCGCAATTTGCCGCGAGGGGGTTTACCGGGGCCAAGACGAAGGCCATTGCCGAGCACGCGGGCGTCAGTGAGGCTCTACTGTTCAAACATTTTCCCTCAAAAAATGAACTCTATGCCGCCATCTTGGCGAAAGCATCTCCCGTTCCTGACATTCTGCATGAACTGAAAGTCTTGGCTGACCAGCAGGATGATAAGCAGGTGTTTACCTTTATTGCCCGGACCATCGTGAGACATGCTCCGGACATTCAGCTTATGCGCCTCTTACTGTTCAGCGCTCTGGAAGAACATGAATTGTCGGACATGTTTTTTCAGAATCATGTTCGCGTGTTCTATGAATTTTTGGCTGGCTATCTCGACCGCCGCATGAAAGAAGGGGCTTTTCGAACAGCCGATCCACTCCTTTCGGCCCGGGCATTCATGGGAATGCTGATTTATCATCGCCTGTTAAGTCAGATCTTCAACATGCCCGTCAAGAAAAATCCCCAAGAGATTGAAGAAACGTTCGTGTCCATATTCTTAGATGGTCTTCGTGCCGGCCATGTTCCTTCGCCGAAACAGAAGCCGACGCGCAGAAACAAACCTCACTCACCTCGAAAGCGTACGCGCGTATGAACTTTATTGCCCTGAAGATGCTGTTTGGCGATCGGGCGAAATATTTAATGTTATTGGCGGGTTTGACTTTTTCTACCATGCTGATTGTGCAACAGGGGGCGATCTTTTGGGGGCTGATGATGTACTCCCAGTCGGGGATCAGTAACATCAATGTTCCAATTTGGGTGACCGATCCGAATATCAACCACGTGGATGAAGTGAAGCCGTTAGCGGATACGGCAGTGACGATCGTCCGAAGTGTGCCGGGCGTTGAATGGGCCGTCCCTCTGTATAAAGGGGTGCAGCGGGCACGATTGGCCGATGGGAACTATCAGCAGATTTCTTTGGTTGGACTCGATGCGGCGACGCTCATCGGGCGTCCGAACGTTATTTTTGAGGGCTCCATTGAAGAACTGCGATCCCCTGATACCGTGGTGCTGGATCAATGGGCGGTGGAGCGGCTGGGAGGGCCGGACGTGATCAGGTTGGGGACGGTTTTTGAGATTAATGACCGCAAAGCCCGAGTTGTGGGCATTGCTGACACCCAAAAAAGTTTTCAAAACATCCCCTTTGTGTATACCACTTATGAACGGGCTTTAAGTTACTCTCCTCCCGAGCGACGAAAGCTTTCTTATGTGTTGGCGAAACCCGTTCCTGGGTTGAGTTCGGAATCGCTGGCTCGTCGGATCGAGGAACACACCAATCTGGGGGCGTTTACCCAGCAGGAATTTTCATGGAAGACGATTCAGTGGATCTTGAAAAACACCGGTATCGGCGTCAACTTTGGCACGACGGTGCTCTTAGGCTTTATCGTTGGAATGGCTATCTCGGGACAAACGTTTTATCTCTTTACGGTCGAAAACCTGAAGCAATTTGGAGCGTTAAAAGCGATTGGGGCCAGCACGGGAATGCTGGCGCGTATGATTTTGCTCCAGAGCTTTTTAGTGGGGTTCATCGGGTATGGAATCGGTATTGGATTAGCCACAGTATTTGGTCTCACCGCTGCGAGCAATGAGGAGTTGCCGTTCGTGGAGACCTGGCCGTTACTGGCGGGAGTGTTTGTGGCGTTGTTGGGGATCTGCGGGTTGTCGAGCGCGATCAGTATCCGAAAATTGGCGAAACTGGAACCGGCTATTGTATTCCGAGGGTAGGTATGTCCACGGCGAGCGTAGAAAACGGTTCATCACGTCTTGTGCGAGCACGAGGTCTCTGCAAAGGGTTTGGCGAGGGCGAAGCGCGGATCTCTGTCTTAAAAGGGGTAGACGTCGATGTGGTGCCTGGAGAAATCCTGTTATTGGTCGGGCCGTCGGGGAGTGGAAAAACGACTCTTCTATCCGTCATCGCGGGAATTTTAGATGCTGATGAGGGAGAGCTTTCTATTCTCGACGAATCCATCACGGAGCTTTCCGCGAACGCGAAAACGCGATTTCGTCGTGACTATCTCAGTTTCGTGTTTCAACAATTCAACTTATTGCCAGCGCTCACGGCTGTGGAGAATGCCGCCGTCCCTCTTTTTATCCGGGGGATTCCTAAGAAGGACGCGTTAGAGAACGCGGAAGAAGTATTGGCTCAACTTGGCATGGGCGAGCGCGTTCATTCGCTACCATCCAAATTATCAGGCGGAGAACAGCAGCGGGTTGCGATTGCCCGCGCCCTTGTCGGGAACCCGCGTTTACTGCTGTGCGATGAACCGACTGCCAGCCTCGATGGCGAGACCGGTCATAAAGTGGTCGAGCAGCTCCGGCGTATCGGAAAGCGCCCGGACCGCGCCGTCGTGATTGTCACGCATGATTCACGAATTTTCGAGTTTGGGGATCGTATTGTCCATATGGAAGATGGAAGAATTCATCAAGTGCAATACGTGAATGGCGGAGATACGTCATGATCCTGAAACGGTTGAGTTTTTGGGTCGCGATTGGGGGCGTGATCCTAACGGTCGTGGCGTTATGGGGCGCACGTGCGATTTCTCCAGCGCCTCCTCCCCTCGAAGCGCCTCCCCGGAATCCTTATGCGGCGACGGTTGCCGCATCGGGCATTATCGAAGCGGTGAATGAAAACGTGCGGATCGCGCCACCGGTTTCGGGGCTCGTCACCAAGGTCTACGTTGAGGTCGGAGATCACGTGTCACGGGGGAAGCCGCTGTTTCAACTCGATGATCGTGCCTTGCGTGCAGGTCTTCGGACACGACAGGATTCGCTGCCGTCAGTCTTGGCCCGAATTGAGGAAGAAAAGATTCGTCTCAAAGATCTCCAGGATCAATTGGGACGACTACAGGCCGTTGAAGATCGGCGGGCGGTCAGTCAGGATGATCTGCAAAAAAAATGGCATGAAGTCGAAAGAGCCAAGCGTGCACTCATTCGAGCTAAGGCTGACTTTCATCTGGCCAAAACACAACGGGACGAGGCCAAAATTCTCCTGGAACGGTTAACCGTTCGCGCTCCACGATCAGGGACGATTCTGCAAGTCAATATACGAGCCGGGGAATATGCCATCGTGGGTGCGCAAGACCCCTATATCCTGTTGGGAGACACGGAACGCTTACAGGTGCGCGCGGATATCGACGAAGTCAATGCTCCATTGGTTCGGCCTCAAAGTCCTGCCGTCGCTTATCTCAAAGGATCGACCACACGGTCTATCCCGCTTGAATTTACACGGATTGAACCATACATCGTCCCGAAGCGTTCCTTGACAGGCGACAATCGGGAACGGGTTGATACCCGTGTCCTCCAAGTTATTTATCGATTTCATAAACCAGAATTTCCTGTGTATGTCGGGCAGCAGGTCGATGTCTTCATCGAGCGTGGTCAGGTCTCAAAAGACGGCATCCACCCTTCTCGATAAGGAAAGCGAGCGAACATGATGCCATACACTTTACGCGTCATCGTCGTTGACTGGCGCCACTCGGTTCGTTTTGTCCGGTATGTCCTGGCATGGGTACTTCTGAGTCTTTCCGGATGTCTCGTGGGTCCCGACTACCGGCCGCCGTCCGTTGACGTGCCGAGTGATTGGAATGTGATGACGTTAAACGGTGACAGCACGGCGGTCCCGATTTCGTCGCATGCGGTTCCTGACGCCGCCTGGTGGCAGGCGTTTGAAAATGAGGAACTTTCCAGGTTTATTACCCTAGCCGTCGAGAACAATCATGACCTGCGACAGGCGAGCTTTCGTGTCATGGAAGGCCGGGCGCTGACAATCGCGGCTGGCGCAGGGCTCTATCCTCAGGTCAATGTCAATGGTTCTTACAGTCGGAACCGACGTTCTGAGACCATCTTGGTCGGTCCTACCGGAGGTGCGCCAGAAGGGTTTGCGCCGCCTGGAGCCAATTTCGATGTCTGGAATGCGTTGCTGGATTTGCGGTGGGAGTTAGACCTATGGGGGCGAATACGACGTGGCTTGGAGGCCGTTGAGGCTGAGGCCGAGGCCTTGGAAATGGAGCGACGGGGCATTGTCCTCACGCTCATCAGTGATGTTGGTGAATCGTATTTTCGGCTGCGGGAGCTTGATGAACAGATTGAAATCGCTGAAACAAACCTCGCCCTTCGGCAAGATTCATTGAACTTGCTCCTGACACGGGCAGAGGCAGGCCTGATCTCCGACCTTGATGTGAGACGGGCCGAAATTTTAGTGGCGGAAAGTGCGGCGCAAATTCCGGAACTTCGCAGGCAACGGGCTGCGCAAGTTCACCATCTTGAAGTCTTGACCGGCTCTCCCCCCGACGCATTAGCTCTTCCACGAAAACCGCTGCGGGATGTCGTGACACAACCGGAAATTCCCGTGGGTCTTCCCGCGGACCTGTTAGCGCGCCGGCCCGATATCGTGCAGGTTGAACATTCATTGATGGCTGCCAATGCCAGGATTGGTGAAGCGAGAGCGTACTTTTTCCCCTCCCTGAGCATCACGGGAAATGGTGGGTTTCAGACGAGTGAGTTTGATCGATGGTTTAACTGGGCCAGTCGATCGATGGCTATTGGTCCATCCATCACGCTTCCCATATTCCTCGGAAAGACGAACGTTGCTCGACTCGAAATTGCCGAAGTTCGGTATGAACAAATGCTCCAACAATACCACCAGACGATTTTAAACGCGTTTCGTGAAGTATCGGATCTTCTGGTGGCTTTGCAAACGCGGGCTGAACAACTCAAATACCAAGGCCGTCAGGTGGCAGCGGCTCAAGATGCGCGCGCTTTGGCTGAGATTCGCTATCGAAAAGGCCTCGTGACATACCTCGATGTGCTGGATGCCCAGCGCAGTGTCTTGACGGCGGAACAATCACTGGTTTCCACTGAACGGGCCCGCTTGACGGAAATGGTGGCTCTGTTCAAAGCCGTGGGGGGAGGGTGGGATGTCGGCGAGCCACGAGGGATGGCGAGGCGGAATTGATGAACGCTTCAAGATGATTCATGGGTGGAGTTTTTTCGTATGCCTATTTTCTTTTTCACTATTCTTATAACTTTTTTCCCGGTTGGCCTTTTTCCTTCATGGAATGGCTTGGTTGGTCCCTCTAGCCTGGCCCTATCTGAGGAGCACGAAACCCAGAGCGATATGGTCTTGCTTCCGGCCGGAGTGTTTGAAATGGGGACTGCTAATCCACAATCGGGTGCTGACGAACGTCCCCGGCATATGGTTTCGCTGAACGCGTTTTATTTGGATAAGTATGAAGTCACCAATCGGGAATTCCGAAAATTCGTGACACGACACAAGTTCAAAACTTCCGCAGAGAAACTAGGAAAGGCCTGGGTGTATGTGGAGGATGAGCAATGGACAGAAGAAGCCGGGGCATGGTGGAAAAAGCCTGAGGGAAGGCAAAGTGTGTTTGCCACCAGACGGGGGAGTCATCCCGTCGTAATGATTTCATGGGATGACGCCAAAGCCTATTGTGAAGGAGTAGGAAAACGTTTGCCGACTGAGGCGGAATGGGAATATGCCTCAAGAGCTGGTTCCTCAACCAATGCCTGGTTGGCCACGACAGATTCGAGATCAACAATAGTCGGGAATGTCGCCGACATTTCCCACAAGAACGAATTTCCTAATAGACCATGGCCAATTCTTGAGGGCTACAATGACCATTGGGTCAGGACGGCTCCAGTCGGTTCTTTTGAAGCGAATGCCTGGGGATTGCATGACATGATCGGGAACGCGTGGGAATGGGTCGCTGATTGGTATTCAGAAGATTATTACTCGCGCAGTCCCAGGAAGAATCCCAATGGCCCTCCTGAAGGACATTTTAAGGTACTACGGGGAGGTTCCTGGGCGACATCTCCAGAGTTTGTCGGCACTGGCGTTCGTATCTTTAACTTACGCACTTCCCGTAATGCGGCACATGGCGTGCGGTGTGCGAAAGATTTGGAATAGCCAGAATGGCTGGCGAAACTCACTGCGAAGAATCGACACAACTGACGATCAGGTGAGTGACAAGATGACGCGAGCCATATTGGGTTACGCCGTCCCGGCCTTGCCTTCCTCGGCTTCACCAAGGACTTGGGAAAACCGGTTTCCGATGATCGTGGTGACCTTGCCCATGATTTCTGTGAGTTCTTTCCATTCTTCGGGTTTCAGTTCTTCTTTAAGATTGGGGTGGAGACCCCATTTCGTGCTGACTTTCTGTCCTTCTCGTTGAACGACCACGTTTAAAATTTCTGTTTCGTCTGCCGGTTCAGCAGGTTGAGAAGATGAGTGTCCCGGATTCGTTCCTCCACTGGTAGCCATACTATGTTCCCTTCTTGCATGCGCGTTAAAAGACTGAATGATCGTACTGGCTCCTGGGACAACAGGCTTGGTGTCCTTGTATCGCTTTTGAACCTTGGATAGAGTCTACATGAAGAGCCATTCAGCCGTAAAATCAGGTGACCGTGAGTCCGTCTATTTTAGAGATGTTTGGAACCAATCAATTGAACCGTGGAGGGTGAACGCTCATGAAATGGGATAGACCAGCGTTTTGGAAAAACATCACGATGAACGATTTAGCCAGGAACTTTTTTGAAGGACTGCTCATTTTGGTCCCATTAGTCGTGACCATCTCAGTCGCCTTCTTTGTGTTCGAGACGATCGACGGGTGGTTGAATATCCCTATTCCGGGAGTAGGATTCGTGGTGACGGTCAGTCTCATCGTGTTGACGGGACGATTCGCTTCCAATGTGTTTGTCCAGAAAGTCTTTGACTTTGTCGAACGTGTGCTCACGAAAGCGCCATTCATCAAATTGCTCTATATGTCTATCAAGGACTTGATTGCCGCATTTATGGGTGAAAAAAAACGGTTTGATCAACCCGTGATCGTCACGTTAATGCCTGATGGTCATGCGGAGGCCGTGGGCTTTGTCACCAGGAGCAATATGGAATTTTTAGGGTTGCTCGATCATGTAGCCGTGTACTTTCCGCAATCGTATAACTTTGCGGGCAATCTACTGGTTTTTCCCAAGGACCAAGTCCGGCCCCTGGATGCCGATAGTTCAGATGTCATGGCGTTCATCGTGTCAGGTGGAGTCTCTGGAGGACCACAAATGGAGGGGCTCTCTTCACTGTGACCGATACCCGGAAGTGGATTCAATTTCAGCGGTGGTGATGCCGAATGATGAATAGCTATTCTATATGGTAGAATAAGTACTCATCAATTAGAATTAGTATTCAAGTATGTCGGTAATGGACCAACGTACCAAGCGGAAACTGCGGGAGGTTGAGGCGCGGAGAGCCGAAATTCTGTGCGCAGCCGAGCGTCTTTTTTCGAAGCACGGATTTTTTAAGACGAATATGGCGGAAATCGCCAATGCGGCACAATTCGCGATGGGAACAGTCTATAAGATCTTTGAGAGTAAAGAAGAGATTTATATTTCCCTCATGGAGTCGAAGGTTGAAGAACTCATGCGGTTGATCCATGAACGAATCGCACGAGCGGAGACGACGGTAGAGAAAATTCGTGGCATAATCCAAGTAAAGCTCGCGTTTGCCGACTGCAATCGAGACTTTTTTCGCATTTATGTCTCGGAATGGGGTGGGTTTGAATGGACCGTGAAGAGCGCGTTCGGGGATCGGGTTTGGAGGTGTTACCTTGCGCAAATTACGCTGGTGGCGGATCTCGTTCGCGAAGGGATTCGCAAGGGTGAGTTCCAGCGTGTTGACCCAGAGTCGGCCTCACTGGCCTTTCACGGGATGTTAAATGCCACGATATACGTCTGGATTCTTCAAGTAAGCCCCCAGGAGTCGCTTGCCAGTAAGGGCCAACTGTTGGGGAATTTATTTCTCAACGGGATTGAAAATCCTGTCAAGGAAACGTGAGTTGAACGCTTTGATTAAGAATATTTCCCAGTGGCTCCTCCTCGCTATGTTCGCGACACATGTCGCAGCTTGTAGTGAACAGCAGGCTGCCGCGCCACCTCAAGGACGTCCACCTTCACCTGTTCGTGTCGTGCCTGTTGTCACACAAGAGGTGCAACGATCCGTGAATCTCGTGGGCACGGTCGAGCCTTGGCGCCGAAGCGTCGTGGCCAGCGAAATTGGCGGACTGGTTCATGCCTTTCCTGTGGAGGAAGGCATGTTCGTGAAGCGTGGCCAAATCCTCGCCCGTCTTCGGACGGATGCGCTGGATATTCGGCTGGACTCGGCAGAAGCTTCACATCGTGAAGCGTTCACGCGTTATCGGCAGGCCACGAAAGACTTGAAACGTATCAAGGTACTGTTCGAAAAAGAATTAGTGACCCAAAAAGAATATGACGATGCGATTACTGAAGAAGCGGCTTTGCGGCAACGGCTGGTTCAGTTAAAAACAGAAATCCATCAGGTTCGGGATCAGTTGAAAAAATCGCGTATCGTGGCCCCGTTTGACGGTTGGATTACTCAGGAGTTTACGGAAGTGGGTCAGTGGGTCGCGGCGGGCGGGCAAGTGGTTGAGATCGTCGATCTCTCCCGTGTGCAGGTCGAGGTCCCGCTCCCGGAACGGTACGTGAAAGACGTTCGCGTCAATGATCCTGTCACAGCGGTGTTCGATGGATTGCCGGGGCTTCGTATGGCGGGGCGTGTGTTTTCGGTCGTCGCGCAGGCCGACCGATCCGCTCGCACCTTCCCGATCAAAGTCGAAATCCCGAACCCAGGGTTGAAGATGAAAAGTGGAATGGTGTCTCGAGTGACTCTAAAGGTGGGAGCACCTTTTCAAGCTGTGGTCGTTCCCAAAGATGCGTTGGTGCTGCGAGGGGGAACAGAGTTTGTCTTCGTGGTTCATGAAGGAACGGTCTCCCAAGTCCCAGTGAAGCCGGAGCTCCACATGGATGAAGGGGTGCAAGTCGTGGGAGAGATTCACGAGGGGATGACCGTTGTGGTCGAAGGAAATGAGCGGCTTCGTCCTGGGCAACCCGTCAGAATTCTGGAGACTCAAGGATAACGCCATGCCGCTCGTTCGATTTGCGATTCAGAATCCGGTGACCACGACGGTAGGGGTACTTCTTGTGGTGCTGTTTGGTCTTGTGGCGCTCTACGAATTACCCGTGCAACTGACTCCCGATGTGACGAAGACCGAAATAACGGTCGATACCCGGTGGCAAGGGGCCAGCCCGAATGAGGTCGAACGCGAAATCGTCGATGAACAAGAAGAGCAACTCAAAGGTGTCGAGGGGCTCGAAAAAATGTTTTCGGAGAGTTCGAACGGGAATGGGAAAGTGATTTTACGCTTTCCCGCCGGAACCAACATCGATAGTTCTCTTCTGCGCGTGTCGAATCGATTGAATCAAGTGAAGGAATATCCGATCGAAGTTGATGAGCCGGTCATTAGCAGCACGGATACCGCAGGTTCGGCTATTGGCTGGTTCATATTTGAGCCGTTATCGGATAATCCCGTCAACATCGATACGATGCGGGATTTTGCGGAAGACCTGATTAAAGCGCGGTTCGAACGGGTGCCTGGAGTGGCCGCTTCGAATGTGTACGGCGGCCGGGAGCGGGAAATTCAAGTCGTCGTGGACCCGAATAAATTGGCGGCACGTTCCTTGACGATGCTGCAACTGGCCCAAGCCCTCGATGAAGAAAATCGGGATTTTAGCGCTGGTGATTTTGACGAAGGTAAGCGAACCTATGTCGTTCGTACGGTCGGGGAATATCAGAGTCCTGAACATATTGAAAATGTCATCATCACCCGCCGAGCCGGGATACCTATCTATGTCCGGGACGTGGCCTCGGTCAAATTGGGGTATAAAGATGCCGAGGGCATTGTGAGACAGTCAGGACGTCCCTGCATTGCGGTCAATGCGCTGGGAGAAACGGGAGCGAATGTCTTGGAAACCATGGTGGGACTTCGTGAGGCAGTACAAGCCTTGAACGAAGAAATTTTGAATCCACGAGGGTTCACACTCTATCAGGTTTATGATGAAACCGATTATATCTACAGTTCACTCTCCCTCGTTCAGCAAAATTTGATCGTGGGTAGCCTCCTGGCGATTGCCATCCTGTATTTGTTCCTCCGCACGGGCAGCACGACGTTGGTGATCGGGTTAGCGATACCCATCAGCATTATGGGAACGTTTATCGCGCTCTGGATGCTCGGTCGAAACCTCAATGTCATCAGTTTGGCCGGGATGACGTTTGCTGCGGGGATGTTGGTCGATAACTCGATCGTCGTGTTGGAGAACGTGTATCGCCACCGCGAAATGGGAAAGACGCTGTTTCAAGCCGCCTATGACGGGACGGTCGAAGTCTGGGGCGCCGTACTGGCAAGCACGCTCACCACGATCGCCGTGTTTATCCCCATCGTATTCCTCAAGGAGCAGGCGGGCGAGTTGTTTCAGGATATCGCTATTGCGATCAGTGCTGGTGTGGGGTTGAGTTTGCTGGTATCCATGACGGTGATCCCGAGTCTGTCTGCCAGGATTCTGAGCACGGCGAAGAAGGCCGGAGAGGAACGCACGTCATCGTCCGTTCGAGGCAGAACGAGCCGGATCTTCGAAGTGATTGATTCGGGTATCTCACGAATGGGAATCAGTTCTGATCGATTTGCTGATTTGATTCATTGGATCTGTGTCCAACAAAGTCGTCGAGTCTTCACGGTGGTGGTCCTCACGAGTTTGGCGATTGGCTTAACGGTGCTTCTTTTCCCCAAAGCTGAATATTTGCCGAATGGCAATCGCAATTTGGTGATGGGCATTCTGCTTCCGCCTGCCGGGTATAATACCGATGAATTTGTGAGAGTAGGACAGGCCGTTGAAGGCGTGTTGAGGCCTTACTGGGAAGCCAAGCCGGGTTCGCCTGAAGAGGCTGCGCTTGATGGCCCGAGTGTTCGAAACTTCTTTTTTGTCGCGAGAGGACGGATGGTGTTCATGGGGGGACGGACCAATCAGGATGAGCTGGCAGCAGAGCTCATCCCGGTCTTTCGCCGGGCCACGGCGGACTTGCCCGGCGTGTTTGGCATTATTACGCAGCGAAGCTTATTCCAGCGTGGTCTTGGTGAAGGTCGTAACATCGACATTGAGATTACTGGCCCTGAACTCGAAACGTTAATTGCTTTGGGCGGGCAGATTTTTGGCATGACGAATCAGCTTCTTCCTGATGCGCAGATACGGCCAAAGCCGAGTCTCGATCTCGGAAGTCCGGAAATCCATGTCACGCTTAAACGGGATCGCGCAGCCGATGTGCAAATGACGAATCGCGAAGTCGGGTTTACGGTCAATGCGCTGGTGGATGGGGCCAAGGCGAGCGACTACCAATTTGAGGGCGATGAAATCGACTTGACGGTCAGAGGAGAAGACCAATATTCGAGCCGTACGCAGGACCTTGAGACTATCCCAATCTTCACCAAAGGCGGAAAATTGACGACGCTTGGCGCGATTGCTGACGTGAATCTCGTTTCAGGGCCTGAACAGATCAATCATATCGAACGAGAACGATCGATCGTGATTCAAGTTATTCCAGACTCGGAGATGCCACTGGAAACGGCCATGAATCTGATTCAAAAGAAAGTCATCACTCCACTGCAACAGAGCGGCCAGGTTGGTCGGCTTTATCATATTCATTTGTCGGGCACAGCGGACGATCTGACAAAAACGTATGAGGCTCTGAAGTGGAACCTGCTCATGGCCTTAATTATCACTTACCTGCTTATGGCTGCCTTATTTGAGAGCTTTCTCTATCCGTTTATCATCATCTTTAGCGTACCGTTGGCAGCGGCCGGCGGTTTTATGGGATTATCCTTAGTGAACCTCTTCGTGATCTATCAGCCCTTAGATGTGCTGACCATGCTTGGATTCATCATTCTTATCGGAGTCGTCGTCAATAACGCGATTCTGGTCGTTCATCAAGCGTTAAATTTTATGAAGCCTCGAAACGAGGAGCATGCTTTGTCTTCAGAGACACATCCAGCCCAGGGTCTGTCAGTCCAAGATGCCATTCGAGAATCGGTGCGTTCTCGCGTACGGCCGATCATGATGAGTGTGTTGACGACAACGTTCGGGTTGCTTCCTCTTGTCTTGTCTTCTGGAGCGGGGTCAGAGCTGTATCGTGGTATCGGGAGCGTGGTGCTCGGTGGATTGATCATGTCGACGGCATTTACGTTGTTTGTCGTGCCTGCATTGTTTAGTATCGTCATCGAGTTCAAGCAGCAACGGCAACATCGAGTGGTCGCACCACCAGTCGTTGCAGATGTCAAGCTCTAACCTCTTGCATGTCGTCATGGTTATGATCAGGCAGGCTATCCTTCTATGAACCTGTTCAAGCAGCATTTGTCAGATACCTTGCGCCCACGGCCATGGCTCTGGATGGCCACAGGCGTTGTATTGGTGATGTGGCTCGGCGTTCACGCTGCGCAGGCAGAGTCGGGAAACAACGAGACAAGCGAGACCAAGGAACGTCCGCCAGAATTGCGTCTGAGCCTTCGTGGAGCGATGAACGCCGCGGTCGATAAAAATCCGACGGTTCAATTATACAAGGAGCAGGTCACTCAGGCCGAGTATGTCGCCGATACGAATTTTGGCGCGTTGCTTCCGAATTTATCAGGTCGGGTCAGTGGAGCGCGGCGAAAGTTTTTCCTTGGTTCATTCGGTGGCTCGCCTTCAGTATCGAAGCCCATAGATTTCTATGAGGCCAGGGCATCATTGACGCAAAATATTTTTAGTTTGAGCTTGATTCAACGTTGGCGTGCAGCGAAGACCGGCGTCGAGGTCGCGAATTTGGACTCCGAAGTCACTGAACGCGACACCATGGCGACGGTGGGCTTGGTGTACCTTGAATCGCTTCGCGCTCAAAAAGCCGTCCATGCCCGGGAAGCCGATGTGAAATTGAATAAGGAATTGCTCCGTTTGGCCGCCGAGCGAAAGTCGGCGGGGATGGCCACGAGTCTGGATGTCACCAGGGCTCGTGTGCAATTAGAGAATGAACATCAACGGCTGCTCGTGGCTCGTAATGATCATAACCGTGCGAAGCTCAACCTGATTCGCGCCATTGGCTTGTCCTTCGATGTGCAGCTTATCTTGACCGACGAATTGACTGTGGTCCCAGTCCCCAAGCAAACGGAGAAAGAAGCTCTGCTGGTGGCCCAAGAGAATCGTGTTGAACTGCAGGCGCAAAAACGGCGAAAGCGGCTCGCGGCTCTCACGCTCAGCTCGGTCGTGAGTGAAAGGATTCCCAGCGTGGAGGCCTCTGGAGATGTTGGACTCATTGGAAATCAAGTTCCGAACGCGCTGACGACCGACAATGTCCAGGTCTTGATGAGGGTGCCCATTTTTGACGGAGGTCAACGAGAAGGCCGGATCTCTGAAAATCGCAGCTTAGTCCGTCAAGAAGCGATTCGAATGCAGGATCTTCAGTACCAGGTCATCCTCGAAGTGCGGGATGCCTTGCTCACCATTGAATCCGCGCAGCAACAAGTCGAAGTCGCGCAACTCGGGCTCAAGCTCTCACTCCAGGAACTCGACCTTGCGCGTGAGCGGTTTACGGTCGGGGTCGCCACGAACATTGAAGTCACGAACGCGCAGACCTCCGTCGCGCAAGCCCGAGATAATCTTATTGAAGCCCTGTTTACGTTCAATGCCGCCCGGGTGAACCTGGCGCGGGCACAAGGGCGCCTTCACGATTTATAGCCTGCTCGTTTTCTCATTCCAAACAGGATCATTCTGATGCTTACGCCACAGCTCAAACAGGAAATTCGTGCCGCCGCCCGCAAACGGCGGACCTTTGCGATCATTAGTCATCCAGACGCCGGCAAGACCACGTTGACGGAAAAGCTCCTGCTCTATTCCGGGATGTTGCGGACAGCGGGAATGGTCGGGGCCAGAAAAAGCGGGAAGCTCGCGGCTTCGGATTGGATGGAGATGGAACAAGAGCGCGGGATTTCTATCACCGCCTCAGCGATGCAATTCCCTTATAAAGGTACGATCATCAACGTGCTTGATACGCCCGGCCATCAAGATTTTTGTGAAGATACCTATCGAACGTTAACGGCTGCTGATAGTGCCATCATGGTTATCGACGCGGCCAAAGGTGTGGAAACTCAGACCAGGAAATTGTTCGAAGTCTGCCGGCTCCGAAGCATCCCGGTTCTGACCTTTATCAATAAAATGGACCTGCCAGGGCGTCCTCCGTTGGATTTGCTTTCGGAGGTCGAAGATGTCTTGGGTATTCATGCCAGCGCGATCAATTGGCCGGTCGGATCAGGGGCCGAGTTTCTTGGGGTCGTTGATAGAGGTCTGAGGCGGCTATTGCAATACACGAAGACGGCCTCTGCCGGTGCGGCAAAACCGATCGTGACAGAAGTGAGCATGGACGATGCCAAATTCGTTGAACATGTGCCTCTTCACCTCCGTGAACAGCTTGAACAGGATCTGGAATTATTGGATGTCGCGGGCAATCCGTTTTCAAAGGGCGCTTTTCAAGCTGGCGAAGTCACTCCAGCATTTTTCGGGTCGGCATTGACGAATTTTGGCGTGGAGACTTTCTTTGATGCTTTTGTCGATTTCGCTCCTTCCGCCGAGGGACGATCCGCCGATGCCCACGACGGAACAGAGATCACTGTGGATCCCGTGGAAACGCCGTTTAGCGCGTACGTCTTTAAGCTTCAAGCCAATATGAATCCCAGACATCGGGACAGCACGGCCTTTCTTCGCGTGTGCTCAGGACGGTTCGAACGCGACATGGTCGTGAAGCATCATCGTGAAAAGGGCGAGGTCCGGCTCTCGCGTCCGCACAGTATGATAGCGAAAGACCGAAACACGCTTGATGTCGCCTATCCGGGCGATGTCATCGGGATTATCAACCCGGGAGTCTTTCAGATCGGGGACACGATTTCCTTGACGGATGGGTTTAATTACAAACCGCTCCCTCAATTTCAGTCGGAGGTTTTTGCGCGTGTTCGACCGACCGACACGACAAAACGAAAAGCCTTTGATAAGGGTATTCAACAGTTGGCACTGGAAGGCGCGATTCAGATCTTTACCAGCCTTGACGGGTTGGAGTTCTTCGTCGGCGCGGTTGGCAAACTTCAGTTTGATGTGCTGGTCTTTCGACTGCGAAGCGAATACCGAGTGGAGACGCAATTGGATGTTCTGGGGTATGAGTCAAGCGCGTGGCTGGAAGGCGATGTCAACACGTTTAAAGCGCCCTCTGACGCAATGGTCGTGATCGATCAACGTGAGCGTCCTGTCGTTCTCTTCCGCTCGCCCTGGTCCAAAAACTTCGCCCGCGAACGCAATCCGGAGCATCAGCTTTTGGAGATGGGATAATCATGAGTTCTGCTTGGCAGAATGGCCATCTCATGTTGATAGTCGAATTCGGCATTTACGAGGGTCTATTCGGAAATCGAATTTCTTGAAGTAGCCCGACCATTTCCTGGTGGATGAGTCCATTGCTCGCGATCAGGTCTTGTCCGTAAATCGAGTACGGTTCTCCTTGATAATTGGTCACTTGCCCACCGGCTTCTTGAACGATGAGTTTCCCCGCTGCGGTATCCCACGGATTTAATTTCAATTCCCAGAAACCATCGAAGCGGCCACAGGCGATATAGCACAGGTCGATGGCGGCGGTTCCGGTTCTTCTCATGCCACGGGCACGCAGGGAGAAGGCACAGAATTCCTTGAGATTGTTATCGGCGACCGTATGGATGTCATAGGCGAATCCAGTGACGAGAAGCGCTTCGCTGAGAAGGGCGGTTGCCGAAACATGAATGGGAACGTTGTTCAAAGTCGAGCCCTGTCCTTTTTGAGCGACGAAGAGCTCATTGCGCGTCGGGTCAAAGACCACGCCGACCACGATTGCTCCCTCATATTCGACCCCGATCGAGACATTGTACATCGGAAAGCCATGGGCAAAGTTCGTGGTGCCATCCAGGGGGTCAATGATCCATTTGTAGGGATTCTCGCTGTGGGTTTGAAGGCCCTTTTCTTCTGCAAGAATCTGATGAGACGGGAACGTTGTGCGAATTTTTTCTACGATGACGCGTTCCGAGGCAAGATCCGCTTCAGTGAGGAGGTTGATGTCGGACTTTTTCTCAATCTCAAACCCTTTTTTCGCATAGTCTGTCAGGATTGAGCCACCGAGTTGAGCGGCTTCAATAGCGGTCTTGGAAAGTTCGTTAAGCTCAATAGAAGGGTGTTGCATCGTTCTTGTCCGAATTCATTCCCCAGTTTACAGAAGAATGGCATGAACTCCAAGGAATCGTGCTGGGGGTAGATCGATGTGCAGTGGGGAGTAGGAGGAAAACACGCCGGGAGCGGGGGGCCCCGCCCCCGGCGGTACTGCGGAGGGAATCGAGATTACTTCTTCTTGGTTTTGGCTTTCGCCTTTGGCTTCACAGTCGCAGCTTTCTTTTTGGGAGCGGCTTTCTTTTTCGTGGCCAAGGTATTCACCTCCTTTCACATTCTCCGGCTACGCATGGACTACGCGCCTAAACTCACACCGCGTGTGTGAGGGGCTGGTTTTCGCCCTCATGGCGAATAATGGCAAAGGTGTTAGGGGCGACCTTGCGAAATCGCCGGTCCCGTTTCAATGATGTGGCGACTGACGTCACAGGAGTCTTTCCGCGGATATGCATGCCGCCTTCCACGAGCCGTTGACAAAGTTCTTTGGCATGCATGGACCGTCTGGCTTCTTTCAAGATCATATGAACTGCGTCAGGAACGCTCATTCCCACGTATTTACTGCGGCCTAAAAGAATCTCGCGCGATTGGTCCGTGACATCCGTGTCCTGCGAGGGCAGTGCTCCCGTCTCGTCCGTAATGATCTGGCTCGAGAGACTCGCCAGCTTCGCTTTGTCCGCCTCGACACGATAGAGAGTTTTCGCCAACTCGATGTATTTCTCAATCGTTGCGATTTCTTCATTGAGTTGCTCCCGTTTTTTTCGTAGATCCCTGAGCTTTGATTCATAAACACTGATACGTTGTTCTAACCCAACGATGATATCTTTGAGTTCACCCTTTTCTTTACTGCCCTCCATCGGTAGATCCTCTCTAGCATCTATGGGTGATATTTATCATTGGTTTGAAGCAATGTCAATAAGAATTATTTAAAAGTAAGTTATATAAATTGCTTTCGTGAATCGGCTGAAAAAAATAGAGATATGACAGTTTCAAAATCATGTGGATCGTATTTCATTAATCAAAAATATAGAAGCCTATTGGTTGTAGGTAGCAAGTTTTCATACCACTGAATTTTGTAGGAATGATGAATCTAAAATTCTCAGGGAATGAAGCAATGGAAAATTGAAGAGCAAAAGGAGAAAAGTCAAAACAGGCGAGTTTGTGATTGTCCACAAGTCTAAGTGGGGAGGGGGCGGAAATGTATAGAAGACGGTACCATTTTGCCGTCAGCTTCTCATCATTGTATGATGATGGAAGCAGACAAGTTTGTCGTTCCTGATCTCGTGTCTATACCTAGCGAAAAATGACTATGATTAGTGAGCCGATAAAGATCCTGAACTCGACAAAGCCGGTTAACTTATCGGCGTTCGGTGAATCAAGTATGCAGTCCTTCGTCGCCACGTTGGGTTGGCCAAGGTACCGCGCCATTCAAATCCTGCGTTGGCTGTATCAAAAACGGTTACATGCCATCAGCGAGATGACAGATCTTTCTTTATCGAATCGTGAGCAGCTTCGGTCGGTGGCGATGATCTCGCGGGCCACAGGCGTCAGGATTCGAGAAGCGTTGGATGGAACGAAAAAGTTTCTTCTGGACTTGGAAGATGGGGCTCAAGTTGAAAGTGTGTTGATTCCTGAAGGCGATCGCCTGACCTTGTGTGTCTCGACGCAAGTTGGATGTACATTAGATTGTACCTTTTGTTTGACCGGGACAATGGGACTTACGCGAAACCTCAGGGCGCATGAAATCGTGGAGCAAGTCTTAGCGGTCCAAGATCGTCTCTCGGATACATCTCGTCTCACGTCTTTAGTCTTTATGGGAATGGGCGAACCGTTAGCGAATTTTGAGGATGTCTCTGCGGCGATTGAACGATTGACCAATAAGGAATGGGGACTCGGAATTTCACCACGTCGAATGACGTTGTCGACCGCGGGGCTAGCGCCGCGTCTGAAAGACGTTGCCTCACTCGGGGTCAATTTAGCGATTTCACTGAATGCAACCACCAATGCTCAGCGTGACCGAGTCATGCCAACGATCAATCGCCTTCATCCGCTCGCTGACCTGTTGCAAGCGTGTCGTGCATTTCCTCTGAAGCCAGGACGCCGGATTACCTTCGAGTATGTACTGTTGTCCGGAATCAATGACTCTCTCGAGGATGCCAGGCGTCTTCCAAGATTATTGAATGGCATCCGTTGCAAGATCAATCTTATCCCTTTTAATGAATTTCAGGGAAACGTCTATAAGCGTCCGCATGAACACGTGATCGAACGGTTTCAAGAAGTCTTGCAACGTTCCGGCTTTGATGTGTTTATTCGAAAAAGTCGGGGCGATGATGTTCTTGGCGCATGTGGACAGTTAGGTGTTCTGCCAACCGGAACTCGTGGTTGAGGGTAGAAAGGTTCGAAGGGCGATGAAGAAGAGTGATGTGCCATCAAGAATTCGCGAAAAGCATGTGGCTTTAGAGCAATGGTTTCAGGCCCAGGGCTCGACGATCGTCGCGTTTTCCGGTGGGATCGACAGCACGTTGGTTGCGAAGGCGGCCTATGATGCGTTAGGCAATCATGCGATCGCGGTCACGGCTGTTTCGCCGACATTCCCGGTCATTGAACTCGAACATGTGTATCGGCTAAGCGAAGAAATTGGAGTGAGATTGCAAGTTGTCGAGACGGACCAGCTCGAAATCGATGAATTTGTGAGAAACGATGCGTCTCGTTGTTTTCACTGTAAGACGGATTTGTACCAACTGCTTGAGAAAATCAAAAAAACACATGATGTGAAGATCATCGTTGATGGGACGAATGTGGATGATCTGGGAGATGATCGTCCCGGCATTCAAGCCGCTCGGTCGTTAGGGGTTCGAAGCCCACTCGTCGAATTGGGGTTTGGAAAAGATGATATTCGTAGGCTGGCGAAGTCGTTAGGTCTTTCAAATTGGGACAAGCCTGCGGCAGCTTGTCTGTCTTCTCGAATTCCTCGTGGGACTCCGATTACTCGAGTGGTGCTGTCGCGCGTGGAGCAGGCCGAGGCGTTGTTATTCCGGGAGGGATTTACCCAGGTGCGAGTGCGAGCCCATGAAGAGATCGCAAGGATTGAGACCTCTGGCTCGGAGCTTGCGTTATTTCAAGACAGTGCCCGCCGAACCCGGGTAGTCGAGAGGATCAAACGCCTGGGCTTTCAGTTTGTGACCGTGGATCTTGAAGGCTATCGTTTGGGAGGCACGAACATACGGTAGGCGTAACAACCAGTCATTGAGCCTTCTCGTTCTACCAATCGTTTTTCATCATTCGCACAGAGACCTGTTAAATTACTGCATTAGTTGGCTTGATGGTCCGAGACGGCTGTCAGGGCTTCTTGGGCAAGGCGTCGGTGATCATCATCCGTCAGGCTGCGACTCAGGATTTGTTCGGCCACTCGTAACGCTAAATCTGCTGTTTCGTTGCGGATGTCTTGAAGGGCCTTGCGTCGCTCTCGATCGATTTCTTGGGATGCCTCCGTCCTCAAGCGATCGGTTTCAACGCGGATGCGTTGTTGGTTCTCATCCAAAAGACGCTGGGTTTTGTCTCGCGCTTCGTTCAGTATGCCTTCCGCTTCTTTCGCCGCGTTCTGAAGCTTGGCCTCGTAAGTCTTTAAACGTTCTTCGGACTCTGTATGATTTTTTTCGGCCTGCTCGATACTATCGCGGATTTTCTTCTCTCGTGCTTCAAGCGTTTCCAGAATGGGAGGCAGTGCAAACTTATACAGAACCCAGAGGAGAATCCCGAATGAGATGAACTCCCAGAATATCAACGATGAAAAGAAATGGCTGTCAAATTGTGGCATGGCCTAACCCTTCATTATCCCTTGCCCATGATAATAAAGGCGATCACCAATCCGTAGAGGGCAATGGCCTCGACCAACGCGAACCCAATCCACATATATTTCCCGACTCGGGCTTCAGCTTCCGGCTGACGAGCGACGGCTTCGATCATTTTTCCAAAAATATACCCGATTCCGACTCCCGCGCCCGCAAATCCTGCGGCGGCAAGCCCCATTCCTAATAAAGCTGCTCCAGCAACATCCATCGTAGTGAACTCCTCCCGTTTTGGTAGGGGGTTAATGGTAAATTCGACGTATGCCTTTTCTTAATGAAGATGCATCGCATCTCCGATATACACACACGTCAATACTGTAAAAATATAGGCCTGAATAAAGGCAATCCCAAACTCTAATCCATATAACGCAATCGTAAACGAAAACGGAAGCCAGCCAATCAGGAATCCTCCCGCAATCGTGAGCCCGAAGAGCACGCCGAGAATAACGTGACCGGCTGTCATGTTGGCGAATAGCCGGACGGCCAGAGAAATGGGTCTCGCTAATTGGCTGATCAATTCAATCGGAATCATCAGGGGCAGGAGCCAACCTGGTGTGCCGGGTGGCACAAGAATTCCGAGAAACTTTCCACCATGAATGGAAAAACCGATTGCCAGACTTAACAGGTAGACGCCTACGGCGAAAACAGCCGTGACGACAAGTTGACTCGTGACTGTGTAGGACCCAGGAATCAATCCGAGAAGATTGCAAAAGAGTATGAAGAGAAACAGGGTGCTGATGAGCGGGAAATACCGCATGCCATCCTTGCCCATCGTATCCTCGATGATTCCTCTGATGAAATCCACTAAGATTTCAGCCAGGTTTTGGAGCTTCCCCGGGATGAGTGACCGGCTGGAGCCGGCCCTGAACAAGAACCAGATAATCAGAGCGACGACCACCCACATCACGACTGTCGCTTTGTTTAAGGAAATATCGAGTCCGAAAAGCGAGAGCGGAAGTATCGGGTGTAGTTCAAAGGCGTGTAACGGATCTTGCAAGAATATGCCTACAATTTAAGGATTACGAATGCCACCGTTGCGCTGTCCTGTACGCGTTTCGAATGCCAGCGATGAGACCCAGCATAAGCCCAACGACCAGGGCCCATGGTGTAGACGTTAACACATATGTGTCAACGAGCCAACCAAGTGCTCCCCCTACGATGAGAGAGGCTAGCAGGTCTGTACTGACCCTGACCGCCTGTCCCAACCCAGCAAACATTGGGTTCTGAGAAGGTGCCATTCTTTACGCACCGGCAAGCATAAGACCACGGAAGGAGCCGAATCTAAACAAAAAAACCTTGAATTTGTCAAGCGATGAGGCATAGAAAGACTTGTGAGTGGTGTGGCTGTTACTGGTTTTTATGAATCAGCTATGGTACCAATTACTTTATGAAGCGTTCCATCGCGTATACCAAGGGAATTTTAGGTGCGATACTGGCAATTTTGACAGTGTTTTCCGTGGTCGTGGGCGCTGAAACCGTTGATGATCTTCAGAATCTGACCACCGGGGTTGTACCCAGTATTTCTTACAAAGAACATGATCCATTCTCGAGTGGTCAACTCACTTCGGTGAGTCATATCGAATATGTCGTTCGAGTCAAGAATCAGACCGGTGATCCGATAGTGGGCGAATCTCTGGTCTTGGTTGTGGAAAAAATCATCGAACTGAGTGGGCATGATGTTTCAGACCGTATCCAGATTTCCGGAGCTGACGGATATACTTCAAGTGGAAGACCTTATTTCCACATTCCGGTCGGCGATAAAAAAGATTTAGATCCATTTGAAGAAAGCGAGCCAATCACGATCGCACTCGATAATCCAGATTACTTGCGATTTTTTCCGCCGACTCTCCAAGTTCGTGGGGAACCACGTGTCTCGTCAAAATCTGTGAAAGGCCTCCTGGACACACTCGTCAATAAAGGACTGCTAACCCCTAGCGAAGCTGCCGAAGCGCTTGAGTCTCCCACAAAGGCAGATCCGTGATCCATGAGGGGCATGTCATCGTCGAGTGCCTGGTCAACCAGGAGGTTCCTGCATGCCACCTCTGCAGAACCCTTAAGTCTTTCTGTCCCCTTACCCTGTGAATCCCCCTTTGAGCTTTACGTACGATTAACTGGATGTTCGCCTCCGTCTTTTTTATTGGAGAGTGGGGGAGAGAACCCGGCCATCGCTCGCTATTCGATCATCGGATGCGATCCCTACCGAACATTCTCAGCCAAAGAAAATCGGTATGAAGTGTGGAATAAAGATGGAACGATTTCTGGAAAGGGGGATACCTTTTCAGCCTTGACGGAGTTTTTCACGATATCGCCGTACAAACGGTCGCCACATCTCCCGCCATTTCTCGGCGGAGCCGTCGGATTTCTGAGTTATGACATGGTGCGTGGATTTGAGTGCTTGCCAAGTGAGGCGGTTGATGATCTTGATGTTCCTGATATGTGGTTTATGTTCGTGGAGCTCGCGGCTGTGCTCGACCATGTCGACCAAGCTCTTCATTTTATTTTTTCACCTGATCCCAGACGATGGCTCGGCGAGTCAAGAGATCAGCTCGTCAGAGAGGGAAAGTCCCGAATTCTGGAATGGCAAGAACGATTGCAGAGTGTTGTCGAATCTGTTGATCTGTCGCTAGATCGCCGGGCCGGAGTGCCCCGTATTCAAAGCCAGCAATCACGAAAAGACTATGTGCATCGAGTGCGAGAATGTCAGGATTTTATCGCTGCGGGGGATATTTATCAGGCCAATCTCTCTCATCGTTTTTCTGTCGATCTCACTCGACAAAAACCGTTTTCGCCACATGTTCAGGGTGCGCAGTGGTATCAGAAAATTCGTGAGGTCAATCCCTCGCCGTTTTCTGGACTGTTCTTGTTCGAGGACTACGCATTGGTCTCGAATTCTCCTGAACGCCTTGTTCGGTCGGAAGGGCAGCGCGTCGATATCCGGCCGATCGCTGGCACGCGACCACGTGGCTCGACTCTCACGGAGGATCGGCGATTCATCGAAGAGTTATTGGCAAGTCCGAAAGAACGTGCGGAGCATCTCATGCTTGTTGATCTCGCGCGCAATGATCTTGGTCGGGTATGCCGGTATGGCACCATCGCAGCGGATCAATTCATGAGGGTTGAACGGTATTCCCATGTCTCTCATCTTGTCTCAAATGTTGCTGGCCTCCTCCGAGAGGGGCTGACGGCTTTTGATGTCCTTCGGGCATCTTTTCCGGGCGGAACGATCACAGGAGTTCCCAAGGTTCATTGTATGGAGATCATCGAACGGTTAGAACCCGTTCGACGTGGCGTCTATACCGGTTCTCTCGGGTATATCAGCTGGTCTGGAGATATGGATATGAATATATTGATTCGTACACTTTTGTTGACGAAAGAGCGAGGATACCTTCAGGTTGGCGCAGGAATCGTCGCCGATTCAAATCCAGATCAAGAATATGATGAGACGGTTCATAAAGCACAAGCGTTTTTTCAGGCCTTCACTCAAAAAGACGCAGGCTGAAAACGTCATCTCACCCGGTCATGCATCCCAGGTCCAAGGCCAAAGCGTCTTCAGTGGAGAGGTCAATGAAGCCTGTACCTCCTGAATGGATTTATGTAAACGATCGGTTCGTGCCTCGCGCTCACGCCGTGATCTCGGTATTCGATCATGGTTTCTTGTATGGTGACGGCGTGTTTGAAACGTTGCGCGCCTATGACGGAAAGTTTTTTCAACTTGAAGCGCATATCGATCGCCTGCGCGAGTCTTGCGAGCGCATCGGGTTGGCGTTGCCGTTCCCTCAACGTCGATGGCCTGAGCTTTTGGCAGAGATATTGTCGCGGAATGAGTTGTCAGACGCATTGGTTCGGGTCACGATTTCCCGAGGGGTCGGGGAAATCGGATTGGACCCAGAGTTATGTCCACGCCCGACGGTTGTGATGATGGCGCGAATGGTAAGATCGGATACACGTACATGGCGTGAGCGTGGGGTCAGATTGACTCTGGTGAAGACCCGACGGAATCCTACTGCTGCGCAACCTCCCGCCGTCAAGGCCCTCAGCTTTTTGAATAATATTCTCGCTAAACATGAGGCGGATCAGGCTGGCGGCTTCGATGCCATCATGTTGAATATGGATGGATTCGTGACAGAATGCACGACGAGCAATATCTTTTTTGTTCATCAGAAACGACTGCATACGCCTTCCGTTGAATGTGGGATTCTTCGTGGGGTGACCCGCGATGTGGTATTGTCCTTAGCACGAGAAAACGGAATGAGTGTCCAGGAGGGAATTTTTAGTCCTGAGCAGCTTTTGCATGCAGAGGAATGTTTTATTACCAATACTGGACTGGAAGTCATGCCGGTATCAGAGATCCAAAATTGCTCCATTGGAACAGGCTTCCCAGGCGTGTGGACCATGAAAATTCATGAATTATTCCAGGCAAATCTCAGTCGTTTTCTCGATAGGGAATAGTGTCGCGATTTCTACTTCAATCGTAAGGGAAAGTGTTTAGCCTTTCCTGGACGATGAGAGCGACTATGAACTTTCCAGTTAAGGCCTTTATAGATTGGAAAATCTGACCTGAAATGTGCCCCGACACTATTTTTTCTCCATAATGCGGCTTCTGTCGTGCATCGCCCAACTGTGATCAGATTCCGTGTTTCCATGTTCGTCCGCGTTAGGGGGGATTGTTCCAGTGTTTGTTCCCACTGTTTGAGTTGCCGGACTGCCTGACGAAGGACGTCCCCATGACGAATTAGTCCTACCTTGGTCCACATTAAGCGACGAAGGGAATTTCGAAGTTTTTCTGCATCTTTGACCGGTCTCGACGGTGATCTGTGCTTGAGCCGGAATTCACGAATAGAGGGGTGCGAGGACGAGGAGCGTGTGGCGAATGTAACCGCGGCCTGTGCCGCGCGCAGACCAAATACCAATCCTTCGAGGAGAGAATTGCTGGCCAGGCGGTTTGCGCCATGTACGCCACTGCACGCCACTTCACCAGCTGCAAACAGCCCTGGTAAGGTCGTCGCCCCGTTGAGGTCGGTGTGTACCCCTCCCATCCAGTAATGCGCGCTGGGTGAGACAGGAATCCATTCTTCGGTAATATCGATATCGTACCGAAGGCAGGTGGTGTAAATAGTCGGAAAACGTTTTTTGATAAACCCTGCGCTGAGATGCGTGATGTCGAGATAGACATGCCGGGCCTTCGTGGCTTGCATTTCGGACCAGATGGCCCTGGCGACGATATCACGTGGAGCGAGTTCTTTGTCCTTGTGATACCGTTTCATGAAAAACTCCCGCTTGTTGTTCCTCAGCCGGCCACCTTCTCCTCGCATGGCTTCTGAAAGGAGGAAGGGAGGACTCGAGGGTAAATACAGCGCGGTAGGATGAAATTGGACAAATTCCATGTCTTCGAGTGCTGCCCCGGCTCTTAGAGCCATCGCCATGCCGTCGCCGGTGGCGCTGATCGGGTTAGTTGTGCGAGCATAGGCCTGTCCGGCCCCTCCAGTCGTCAGAACAGTCGAGGCCGCAAGGATGACTTTTAGCTGACCAGTCTGCTCTTCGAGGATGACAGCACCACAACACCGACCGTCAAGCACGACGAGGTCGATACTGAATTGATTGCCGATCCACTGAATGTTCGGTTGGAGCCGGGCATGAGTCGTGAGCACCCTGACCATCTCGCATCCGATTGCATCGCCTCCCGCGCGTAAAATCCGACGCCGGCTATGAGCGCCTTCATGAGCAAAAGCCAGTTTGCCTTTTACTTTGTCGAATTTAGCCCCCCATTCAAGGAGTTCTTCGATACGGGCTGGTCCTTCCTGAACAAGGGCTTTAGTCGCAGGCTTACGGCAAAGCTGGTGCCCGGCCTTCATCGTGTCCGTAAAATGAAGATCGACGTGGTCTTCCTCGCTTAACGCCACGGCGACGCCGCCTTGCGCGAAGAGTGTACTGTTTTCTTGTGGGCCGCCTTTGGCCACCATGAGAACTCGGCCATGATGACACAGTTCTAAGGCTGCCCGAATTCCCGCGACTCCGCTTCCGATGACGAGGAAGTCCGTCTCGATGATTTGCGTGACTTGCGGTGTGTGAGCGAGGGCCATAGATGATGAGGTGTAGCGTGGGCGTGAGTAAAAATACAGAAACGGAGGTTGAGAATCGACTAAGACATGGCTTGTCGGTCAGCCATGCCAAACGGTAAATTGCCTTCCACGCCACTGAGCAAAATGACGTGTGTTCCGCTCCAATGCAGTGTCCCATGGCCTCGTTCTTTTATGCTTTGTTTTTCAGGAGATTCTTTCCATTCTCCCTGCCATGAAACGAGGACAGAGATCAGATCGCCGTTAATGACCATTCGGTCGATCGAAAGATCTAACTCAATGCTGGAATAGGTCTCGAAGTCTCGCTGAACGCTTCGCTCCCACCGCTGGAGCGTCTCGAGCGGGAGAAGCAGGTCCTTGATCTTTTCCAGGTCTTGAGCGACATAAGCCTGTCGTAGCACGTTGACCGCTTCGACGATTCGTTCAAATCGTGCATGGCTTTCAGGATACCGAGGAGGATCAGAGGAGCAACTGATAAGAAATCCCGTCGAACTGAGGATGAGAAGAAGTAAGGACCATGCGCGTATCATCGTTGGTTCAGTCACGGCACATTATACCGAGCACGCGAGAGAAGAGGTCAAGTCGATTCGTGAAAAGATACAGAGTCGAAAGGTCCGATGAAGGCAATCCGGCCATCTGCATATTTCTTGACACCTTTTATGAGCCTGTGATACTTACCCTTCCTGTGTTCAACTCACAGGTTTTACGGTTGAAGTTTTAGGTTTCTCTGATACAATCGGGATAGTCCTTTTACTCCCTATGCGTCTGTAAGGAAAGAGTCTATGGCAAGCGTCGTCAAAAAGCGGAGAAAAAAAATGCGAAAACATAAGCATAAGAAACTCCGTCGTCGAATGAAATTTGCGCGTCGTCGGAATTAACGGCTCATCATTCTGAGCCATAGGGACATATGACTCAGGGAAAAAAAGCGCGTATTCGAATCCGTTCCTCTCTTAATACCTATGTGGGGAGTCTGTTGATTCCTCCCATGCGTAACAGAATCTCTGACGTCTTGAACGATGAATCAGTGTTGTTCATTAATTTGACCGAAGTGATCGTGAATGAGAGCGAACCGGCTGACTTCGTGGCTTTAAACAAAAATATGATTGAGTCTGTGACTCAATTGGACTGATGAAACTTGTGCCCTAGCCCTCCCTTGTCGTCTTCTCTTCTGCACGTTTCTGTTTCATCCTCACGCCTTCTCAAGGCTGGTCTTACGCTGTAGTTCTTTCCCCATCAATACGACATGGCCACTTTCTCTCGATTTCTCCCTTTCCTCCGCCCGTACCTTTTTAAGATGGCCGTTTCCGCCTTGCTGGTGATGGGGGTTGCCGCACTGAATCTCCTGTTAATTCGCTATGCCGGAAACCTGTGGGATCTCATCACCGTTCAACGGGATCTGGCGCAGCTCACTTCGGCGGTCTGGGTCTTTTTAGGGCTCATGGTTGGGCAGAGTTTGATGTCGATGGCGCAGAGTTATTTAACGTCACAGGTCGCACAGAGGATTGTGGCTGATTTTCGAGTGCGACTGTTCAGCCATGTCCAGCAGTTATCACTCAATTTTTTTTCGAAAAGACGTACGGGAGAGATCGTTTCGCGGCTCATGAACGACGTGGGAGTCATTCAGTCCATGTTGACGGAAACCCCTATCGATTCCGTCAAACATCTTGTGACCGTGGTTGGTGGAGTCGGGTTTCTCGTGATGATGAATTGGCGTCTGTGTGGCCTGATTCTATTGCTGTTGCCGCTGTTGGCGCTCGTGGCTCGTCTTTTCGGCCGTCGTTTGAAATCACTCTCCGTCCAGATTCAAGATCGTACGGCTGAGCTAACGACCCTTATAGAAGAGGTGATTTCGGGTATACGTATCGTCAAGTCTTTTGTGCAAACGCCTCGGGAAGAGCAGCGATTTCGGGCTGCTTCCGATGAGCTCGTGGCCACCACGTTACGACGAACAGCCATTTTGGCGGTCTTCATTCCGGTAATTACCCTCCTCACATTTTCGATGGCGATCGCAGTCCTCTGGTATGGAGGAAAGCAGGTCATCGAAGGAACGATGACACCGGGAGATCTCTTTGCCTTCGTCCTGTTTGCCGGCATCCTCATCGGTCCGTTCGGCTCCGTGGCCCGAGTGTTCGCGCAGTTTAAGGAAACGCAAGGCGCCATGACCAGAGTCTTTGAGATTCTTGATGCCCAGCCGGAAATTCGTGATTCACCGGATATGAACGTTCTTCCCAAAATTCAGGGCCACATACAATTTGATCGCGTCGAGTTTGCCTATGATCCAAGGCAGCGGGTGTTGTCTGATGTGTCATTCGAGATTCAACCCGGGGAACGTGTGGCTTTTGTCGGGCCGACGGGTGCGGGGAAAACTACGATTATCAATCTACTCCACCGATTTTATGATCCTATAGATGGACGTATCTCTATCGATGGCCATGACCTACGAACATGTCGATTGGATAGCTTCTACCGGCAAATCGCGTTGGTTCCCCAGGAGACCGTGTTGTTCGGCGACACGATTTTCGAAAATATTCGTTATGGCCGTCGTGACGCGAGCAAGGAAGAGGTCTATGCCGCAAGTCTCGGCGCCAATGCGCATGAGTTCATCCTTTCTCTGCCGGACGGGTATGAAACACTCGTCGGAGAAAAAGGCGTGAACCTGTCCGGTGGTCAACGACAACGTATAGCTATTGCTCGAGCATTCCTGAAAAATCCGAGGATTTTAATCATGGATGAAGCCACGTCGGCCCTCGATAGTCAATCAGAGACGCTTGTCCAAGCCGCTCTGGATAAACTTATGGAGGGAAGAACGACGGTGATCATCGCGCATCGCCTGACGACGATTCAATCAGCTGACCGGATCTTCGTGTTGAATCACGGACAGATCGTTGAGCAAGGCCGGCACGCCGCGTTACTCGAGTTTCGGGGACTCTATCACCATCTCTATACGTTGAAAATGGCAGAATGGGAAAAGGGAGCTGAAGAGGCCAGCCCAGAAATATGAGAAAAGAATCAGATACGAAATATGTCAGTCAGAACGTTCAGTGAATTTTCGAAAGATCGGCATTGATATTGATGAGGTTTCCATCAGGAAAAAAAACTGCCAACGTGCTTTCGGCTGTTGGGTCGAAGTCCGCATAGGCAAATCTTGCCGTAAAGCGAGACCGGTAACTTGGGACGTCACCGGGGTTTTTCTTCCCGCGCTCAGCGGCTCCAACATCGACAGGACGAGCCATGGTTCTCCCCTGCTGTAACGCCACATCAACCCCTTCGGCGAAAAACTCCTCATCACCACAGAGACGAACTTCGACCTCAAGGTACGGCATTTTTAAGATTTCTTCTATTTTACTATCCGGCATACGTACCGTTTTTTTCTGGCGTTTCGATTCAGCGGCTTCTCGCCGACCGAAATATTCCAGCCAATACCGACGTGTACGAAGAATGGCGTGGGGGCCGCAGGGGGCTTCCTCTGGATTGTCTCCGACGCGAATGGCTCGTTCTGCCGCCTTCATAATGTTCGCGACATCTTCGACATTTTCAGCCTTTTCCATCGACTCACGGCCATGAGACAAGGCTTGCTTGGCCTGTTCCATGGTCAGGTCTACGTCTATGGCATAGGCGTATCTGGAGAGGGAATCCCACGTGAAAAGCTCAGTGGTGAGTAAGACGAGGCAGAAGAGGGGGAAAAAATGATTGCGTAATGGCATTATGATTCTTCCTTTCGCCGAGTCTTCTTTTTACCTGAAATATAGATGAGGTTATCATACCGTATGGAATGAAGGTTCAGATTGTAGGAAACCAGGTGATCGCATTGCAATCCCTGTTTATCGGTCGTAGTGGAGATATCCCCAGGTTTCAGGATTACTCGTGATTGATTCCTGTTTTCTCATCGAGAAGAAAGTTGTGGTCTTATCTGTTGACTCTACCTTGAAAGTTGGGTAGATTATGCCAACGTCATGCGGAGGTGGGCCGTCCCGACTACGGCGCCAACATCCGGGTATCCCGCCTAACTGAACGATCCCCAACCAGATTTCTTATTCATGTTTCATTATTAATGTGATTGATATTCAATTCACTCAATGCGTGTGAACGAATCAGTGAAAGCGTCTCTTGGAGGGTATATGGACCTCGACAAAGTTGAAAAGGTGTATACAAATTATGCCGGTATGTATGACCAAACCTTTGGCCGTGTCTTTCAGCAATCACGAGAGTCGGCCGTCCGAGGATTACCGATCCAGCCAGGGGACCGGGTCTTGGAAGTTGGAATCGGGACCGGAGAGGCGCTTCCCTTGTACCCAAATTATTGTGAAATTCTTGGTATAGATTTTTCGGAAGGGATGTTAGAGAAAGCTAAAGAACGGATTCAAACCCATCGCCTCACGAATGTAAGCTTGCGACGAATGGATGCGGCTCATATGGACCTTGAGAGTGATTCGTTCGACATCGTCATGGCGGCATATGTCGTCACGGCCGTTCCGGATTATCGGAGAGTTGTGCGAGAGATGATCCGCGTCTGTAAGCCTGGCGGTCGCATTGTGATGCTGAATCACTTCAGCAATGGCAACAAAGTCATCGCCGCGGTTGAAAAAATGATCTCCCCACTCTGTAAACACATTGGATTTCGAACCGACTTATCCCTCAATACCGTCTTAGAAGGGACCACCCTTGTCGTAGAAAGAAAAAAGAAAGTAAACCCTCTTCGCTTTTGGCATCTGGTGGAATGCGTCAATCAAAAAAATGGCCATGCAATGCCGGCTGTCTCCGTCAAGTGACCTGCTTCACACTCCACACTTTGCCTGGTTCCGTTCAAACCGACTGTACCTAAACACATTGTCGGTCTGAACACTTTATTGGATGGAACTCTCGTCCTACGCGCTTCGTGCCGGGAATTGTTCAACGTTGTATTCATGAAGACCGCACATTGTCTCATGCATGTGCCCTTTGAAGGTCCTGGAGTCTTTCAGGCTTCGCTGGAGCGGCAGGGCTATCAAGTCTTACGGCAACTTGTTCCAGAACACGGGCTTCCTCCCGAGCTGGGTGACTTTTTATTGCTCATGGGCGGGCCCATGTCGGTGAATGATTCAGATCCATGGTTGTCAGAAGAGCTCGTGTACGTACAAGCGGCTCTGTCAAAAAATATTCCAATCGTGGGTGTATGTTTGGGGTCGCAATTGCTGACACAGGCAATGGGCAATCCCGTCACGCCTCGTGACCATTTTGAGATTGGCATGATGCCGATCATATTGAGTGAAGAAGGGCAAGAAGACCCTGTCTTCAAGACGATGCCTCGGAAATTTGATGTATTCCAATGGCACGGAGAAGGATTTGAGCTTCCTCCTAACACGGTACATCTTGCTGGATCCGAACGCGATCCCGTGCAGGCATATCGCTATGGCACCAGCGTCTATGCGTTGTTATTTCACCTTGAGCTGGATGCGACGGGTGTCCAGGAACTCTGTCAACAATGTCCAGACGATGTGACGCGCAGCGGTCTTTCTCCAGAAGCGATAATGTCACGCGCCCTGCCAGCATTTCCTCAACTGCATGCCTGCGCCGATCGATTGATCACACACTTAACGTCAGCGTCTCTTTAAGAGGGTTTTCTTACATAGTCCCCGAGCCGTTTACCCTGAGCTTCTTGATTAGGCCCTTGTTCCTGGAGTAACGTGCATAGGCCTGCATCGCCTCGTTGATCGGGACGAACAGGCGAAACGGGATTGTGTGTGACGAGATACACGTTACGGTACTTCCAAGGATAAGAAAGGAGTGTGCATTCATGGGCGGATTTCCTATCACGTACGCCGATCGTATTCGAACCTTACCGCCGTACTTATTCGCGGCGATTGATGAGATGAAACGACGGGCGATTGAAAGGGGGATGGATATCATCAATTTGGGCATAGGGGATCCCGATTTGCCGACGCCGGCTCCGATTATCGAGCGCCTTAAACAAGCTGCAGAAGACCCCAAACACCATCAATATCCTTCCTACGACGGCATGATATCGTTTCGTACAGCTGTTGCCGGCTGGTACAAGCAGCGATTTGGGGTGAATGCTGATCCAAAGTCTGAAATCGTCACTTTGATCGGGTCAAAAGAAGGGATTGGCCATGTTCCCATGGCGTTCATCAATCCTGGAGATGTCGTCTTAATTCCCAGCCCAGGGTATCCAGTGTATCCAGTGGCCACGAGTTTTGCCGGAGGCATTGCCCACATCATGCCACTCGTGAAGCAGAATGGATTTCTCCCGGATTTGGATGCGATTCCCAAGGACGTGGCCCGAAAGGCCAAAATGATGTTTTTAAATTCTCCGAATAATCCGACGTCCGTCGTGTACGAGAAAGGCTTCTTTCGACGTGTTGTGGAGTTTGCCCAGGAGCATCACATCATTGTCTGCCATGATGCGGCCTACACGGAGATTTATTATGATGGGAAACGGCCGCCCAGCTTTCTCGAAGCCGAAGGCGCGATGGATGTGGGTATCGAATTTCATTCATTGTCGAAGACCTTTAATATGACTGGATGGCGAATCGGGTTTGCGGTCGGAAACAAAGATGTCATCGCCGGCCTAGGGAAAGTTAAAACCAATATTGACTCAGGGGTTTTCCAGGCGATTCAGGAGGCTGGTATTACGGCTCTAGAATCTGATGACCAACTGACTGACGGCCTTCGAAAGATTTATCAGGAGCGACGTGATGTTCTCGTCCCAGGCCTACAACGTCTTGGATTGACTCTCAATAATCCTGCGGCGGCGTTTTATGTGTGGATTGAGGTCCCGAAAGGGTTCACATCGGCCTCATTTACCGCTCATTTAATCGAAAAGGCTGGTATCGTAACGACTCCGGGTAACGGGTTTGGAGATCCTGGTGAAGGGTATATTCGTATGACGGTGACCACGCCGAAAGAACGGCTGGCGGAAGCCGTCGATCGGATGCAGAAGATAGGCTGGTAACTACTAGAAGAAGGTGTCAGGCTTTCCTGCCTCGTTTCTCTCCAGTATTGTGTGTGGTCTATGGAAACGGCGTTCATTGGATTTGGCTCTAACGTCGGCGATCGACAAGAGTTTTGCGATCGGGCCATCGCGCTCATGGGATTGCTACCACAGTCTCAGTTAGTCGGCGTGTCGTCATACTACGAAACGCAACCGGTAGATTCGGAAGGTCGGCTGGGCCAAACCTGGTTTTACAATGGCGTGGTGACAGTCGAGACTGGGCTTTCTGTTCAGAGGCTCTTCGAAATTTGCCAGGAGACCGAAAGAGCGCTCGGGCGTGATCAAGAGAACCGGAACGGTCCACGGACCATGGATCTAGATATTCTGTTTTATGGTCGGAAGATAATCGATGAACCAGGCCTCACGATTCCTCATCCACGACTTCATCTCCGCCGATTCGTGTTGGAACCGTTAGTCGAAATCGACCCAGAGTGGAATCATCCACTTCTCAATCAATCAACGCTGGATCTTCTCCGCGCAGTCGATGATTCGTCGGATGTTCGGCGTTTAGACCTGGTTCCCGGCTCACGTTATGGGAATCGCCCGTCTTGCGTTTCTCCCCCTCCGCGTACGGCATGAAAATACTCCGGTCAGTCAACGCTCTTCGTCGATGGCGGAAACAACGCCATGTGGAGGACGCGCTTCTTGGTTTTGTCCCAACGATGGGGGCATTGCATGCAGGGCACCGGTCTCTTATGAAGCGAGCCAGACGTTCGTGCCAGAATGTGGTGGTCAGTATCTTCGTCAATCCATTGCAATTCAGTCCGACGGAAGATCTGGATGAGTATCCCCGTCCTCGACGAGCGGACATCGCCATATGTCGGAACGAGAGGATAGACGCCGTCTTTATTCCCAAGCGCCAAGACCTCTATTCATCGGATTTTCAAACATTCGTCACGGTCAATCATTTGGGGCAACGCTGGGAAGGCGCTCAACGCAACACGCATTTCCAAGGGGTCACGACCGTGGTGACAAAGCTGTTTCATCTGGTGAAACCGGATTGTGCCTACTTCGGTCAAAAAGATTATCAACAACTCTGTATTGTCCGGCGTATGGTCGAAGATTTGAACCACGATGTGCAAATTGTGCGTTGTCCCACAATACGCGAAGCGGACGGATTAGCCCTAAGTTCTCGGAATAAATACTTGTCGGAACACGCACGTCAACGGGCTCCCCTTCTCTACCAGGCTCTTCAGGCAGGGAAGTCGGCGATTCAACGAGGTGCGGCGTCCGTTTCCCGGATTGAGGCACTCATGAGGAGGGTGGTCGAGGACGAGTCGCATGCCAAGGTCGATTATTTAGCCGTGTGCCATGCTGACACCCTTGAACCGCTCAAGCATGCGCAAGGAAAGATGGTCTTGCTTGGAGCTATTCGCCTTGGAAAGGTGCGATTGCTTGATAACCTGCTCGTCCAGATCTCCAGATAATCCGGATGAGTCATGCGGTCGACTAATCCGCTAACAAACAACAGGTCTGTTCAGTAACTCACATGACCTCAGCCAGGTTCCAGCAGACACGGATCGTCGAATTGCGTGGCTGAGCCAGGGTATGGTTGTCATCTCATGGCTCAGCGGATTAGTAGTTCGCTCAGATTTAGAGAGTTTGAATCGACAGATCAAAGGTAGAGGGAAAATGGTGTCCAGTTGCGAGAGTACAAGTTAGGAACGAATCTGAATTTGGTGTTCCGATTGTAATGCTCGTTGGACGCGAAAAAGTTCGGCGTCAAACTGTTCAAGAAGAGAATCGGTTCCCTCCGTCGTCCCTTGCCTCCCCAGCTGTTCAAGGCTAAAGCAGAGATCGGCCAATGGCTTGGCGCCGATGTACCGGCAACTCCCTTTAAACCCGTGTGCGGCTTTCATCAGGGAATCGGCATCATGTTGTTCGATGGCTTGACGAATCGCATCGAGATGGGGAGGGATGTCTTCCAGAAATTGATCGATCACTGAAGAGAAAAATTCAGGGTCTTCCTCCCCTCCCAATGCACGAAGTTCATCCAGAACGTTCATGTCCAACGGAGGAACTTCTTGAGCTATGCATGGAGCTGGTGACGAAAGGTTTTGACTCAGGACATTCGAGCGTTCTTCTGATTCTGTGCTTCGAGTGGTCCATCGCTGTAAGGTTTCCTCTAATTGTTCAAGCTTCACGGGTTTAGAGATGAAATCGTCCATGCCCGCATTTAGACACTTTTCCCGGTCACCTTTCATGGCATTCGCCGTCATGGCGATAATTGGCACGTGAGATGTGACGCGTGAGGCCTGAGACACAGACTCCTCATCCGTATTCAGCTGTTCGTGTTCCACTGCACGGATTCTTCTTGTGGCTTCCCACCCATCCATCTCAGGCATCTGACAATCCATGAAAATGAGGTCATACGAAGCTTGAGCCAGGGCCTCAATGGCTTCTCTCCCATTTGTGACGATGTCGACGCGATAGCCCAGTTTATTGAGCATTTTTCCAGCGACTTTTTGATTGACCACGTTGTCTTCAGCTAATAAGACCCGAATCTTTTTTCGGTTTTCATCTTCCATCAGTGTGTGTCTGGTGATCAGAGATGTTGTCGTGGCTTCCACTTGATCCGTGGCGGATTGCGTTTTCCCCATGACCATCGTCAAACACTTATACAATTGCTCCTGTTTGACGGGTTTTGTGAGGTACGCTGAAAATCCGGCATCTTGAGCGGAACGGGCCTCTCCCCGTTGCCCAAGAGAGGACAGGAGGACCATTCGAGTACTGGCGATACGTGGATCGGATTTGATGAAATGGGCGAGTTCAATGCCATCCATGTCGTCAAGTTGGCGTCCGATGATCGTCAATTCGTAAGGCTCGTGTCTTGTGATACCTTCTTGTAATCTGGCGATTGTCTCAGCTCCTGTCGCCGTGGCTGTACAAACCGATCCCCAATCCTGCACATAGTGTCGAATAAGGAATCTGACCGTATCGTTACTTTCGGCGAGGCAGATTCGAATGTTCCGAAGAAAGCTGGGAGGTGCAACAGACGTTGATGTTTCATGGTCCTGTTGTTTCAAAGGAATCGTAAACCAAAATGTACTTCCCTGATCCAGCGAAGTGTCCACGCCGATTTCACCACCCATGAGAGTCACGAGTTTTTTGCATATGGCCAACCCAAGTCCGGTTCCTCCATATTTGCGCGTTGTTGAACTGTCGGCTTGTGTAAAGGATTGAAAGAGACGGCTTTGGACCTCCTCGGACATTCCAATGCCTGTGTCGGATACTTCCATTCGAATGTGCACGAACTCTTCCTGTTGCTGAGGGGCGGAAACCCGCAAGACGATTTCGCCTTTTTCAGTGAATTTAATAGCATTGCCTACCAGGTTCATCACGATCTGACGAATTCTCCCTGGATCTCCGATAAGGGCCGTGGGGGTGGATGCGTAGACGATACTGATCAGCTCAAGACCTTTCGCCTCTGCGCGTTCCGCGAGCAAATCCAGGACTTCTTCAATACAGGAGCGGAGGTCAAATGGAATGGATTCTAGATTTAATTTCCCGGCTTCTGTCTTGGAGAAGTCCAAGATGTCATTGATAATCTTCAGTAAAAGTTCTCCTGAAGACTTGACGGTCTTGGCTAAATCCAATTGTTCATCGTCTAATGAGGTGTTCAGTAATAAGTCAGTCATCCCGATGATGCCATTCATGGGCGTGCGGATCTCATGACTCATCGTGGCAAGAAAGTCGGATTTCGCCTTGACCGCTGAAAGCGCTTCATCTCGTGCATGGGCAAGATCGCGATTTTGCTGCTCCAAAATATGTGCGCTGGTCGCGACCCTCAGTTCGGCGTCTCTTCGTTTGGCAAATTGACCAACGTGACGACCGATGTTTTTCATCATCGCCAAAATGTCCGTGTTTGGACTAAGGAGCTCTGAACAGAAGAATTCCATGACTCCGTATAGATATCCATCCATTTCAATGGGAAACGCGATTGCCGTATGGAGGTTTTCGGCCTCTGCGAACGGTGCACGAGGAAAATTCATATCTGTCGTCACATCTTTGATCCATGCTGGCTTACCGTTCTGCCAGACACGGCCTGGCAGGCCAATGCCCGGGGCAAATGTCGTGTTGAAGGTTTCCTTTCGAAACGTGGGATGAGAATCGGGAGTCATTTCAAACATGCCGACACAAAAAAGCTCTTCATCACGTTCAAGAGGTTTCCAGAACGCCCCAACTTCCCATTGAAGATTGACGCAAATGGCTTGGAGAAGAGGAAGAGCTGCCTCATCCAATGAGGAAGCTTCGGTCAATGCTTTGGCGATGTCGTGTTCAGCTTTTATGCGATATTCGATTTTTTTCCGTTCAGAGATATCGAAGATCGCGGCAAGTACGAACGTGCCTTGATTTGTCACGAGTGGACTCAGCCCAATTTCTGCTGAAAATTCCGTTCCATTCTTTCGAAGACCAAGTATCCCGTCGCCTGATCGCATGCTACGAGTCTGTGGTTTGATGAAAAATCCCTCTCGGTATGTCTTATGATGTCGTTGAAAACGCTTGGGTATCAACATTTCGACAGACTGTCCCATGAGTTCTTCCCGCGTATACCCAAAAATGGTTTCAATCTGTTGATTCGCCAAGACTATGTTGCCCTTGTTGTCGACCATCAGCATTCCACTGGGCGCGGCTTCGACGACTAGGCGGAACTGTTCATCCACTTTTTTATCCCGGGTAATATCCCAGTTGACCCCGATCAGGCGAACAGGTTCATGTTGGTGATCGTATTGAATGATGCCGTAAGCCTGGATATAGTGAATCGATTGATCCGGCCATCTAATGCGAAATTCTGTCTGAAACGCTGTTCGGTCCTGTAATGCCGATTGGATTATCGCCTCGACCGCTGGGAGATCCTCCGGGACCACGGTTTGACGCCAGTAGTTATAGCAGCCGTTAACGTGTTTTCTATCTACCGCTTTTCTATCTACCGCGAATATCCTGAACATCTGTTCATCCCAGGTAAGAACATTCGAATGAATGTCCCACTCCCAAATACCTATATGAGCTGATTGGGTGGCCAGCTGTAGACGATCTGATAAGTTGCGCAATTCTTCTTCAGCACATTTTCGTTCATGAATGTCCAGCATGACGGCAAAGAATCCCAGAAATCGCCCATGGAGATCATGATATGGTCCATAGGTTAGCTCTATCCAGCGTTGGCGACCTACGCCATCCTTTATTTTGATTTGAAATCTGGTCTGTTTTCTATCTGTAGCTCGATCTACCTGGTTTTTGACCGTCTGTTCGTACACGTCTTCCGGAAGAATGTCTCGAGCGTGTTTTCCGATTATTTGATCTTCTGTCAACTGGAAAAAATCCAAATAGCGTTGATTGGCAAATTGATAGCGACATGTCGAGTCAAAATACGCGATCAGTGCCGGGATATTGTTCGCAACGATAGCCAGCCAATTTTCATGAGTCGACCGACTGCCTTGCGATTCTGAAGGTAGGTCAATTTTCTGAAGGGTGCGCGTTTGAGACTTGTCTCCCCCGTAAAGATTTTCCGGCAAGCCTGACACATCTCGCGTCGTGATCAATATCTCCCACTCCTGGTCATCTGAAGTTCGTATGGCCTTGGCGATCGTGTGTTGAATGCGAGGTTGGCCTCCAGAAAGCAGGGATGGGAAAATGGGAGGGGCGAGTCCAGGTTCAAATGTGACGGGAGAGCCACCTTGAAACAAGGGACTCAGCCGAGAAATCCATTGCGTCCTGACTAAATGAGGGAATAGCGATGGGAGTGACTTGTTTTCGACGGATGCCTTAGAAAGCCCGGTCCATTCTTGAAGCGTAAGATTCCAATATCTGATAAGCCAATTCTTTTGGATAATGCAGATCCCGTCAGGCAGGTAATCAAACGATTGATATTGGGTGAAGTTGGGATGATGATCACTCATGAGCGTTGAATGGGATTTCCATGAGTGGCGCGATGGACGCTACGAATGGTTCAAGATTGTCTGCCTCAAACATGAAGAGGGTTTCAATTGATCCGGTTTAGAATTAGGTGGACCAGAAGTTTGATGTGCGCAAGAAACAATGTATTGATGGCTATCAAAAGACTCATTCACAGCCCATCGCTTATGGCTCTTGTGGGGTAACGTCCTGTCGAGAGTCACGGCTCAAGCTTTGGAGACGTATTGTCGTCTTTGTCGGGATATAGCCTGAATTTCTTAAGGTGCGCTGGATTAGAGAGTTTAGAAACCGTCAAGGGGATGAGATCGTGGTTCGTTACGGATTGATGGCGTTCTTTTCTGGGTGTTGTTTTATGGAGGGGGATGTCTTTTGATCAGTCCGTGTTGGTGGGCGTTGGGACTCTTTTCCTATTTGGTACATGGATTGTGGAGGGGGAGGAAGTTCGAGTTTGTGATTTGGATCCAACACGATTGGATCCCCGGCATCATCGACCAATTGAATGACGAAGGAGATCGCCAAGAGGGAAAACAAAATGCTGATTGTCCACGCTAGGAGAGGATGGTTGGTTAGCATAATATTAAAGAGGTGGTCGATCTCACTTCTAGATGAGTGAAACGTAAGGAGTGTAGGGGTAAGGAGTCAATAGACGCCGCCGCAGACCGTGAAAAATAAAAAATGTGTATGGCGGAAATTGTTGTGACCTCACGACTCACGATAATCATCGTTTGTCTTCCGACCCTTGCTCTGTTGTTCCGGTTCGTTGGCGCGAAACGTTCCGGCGTCGTGTCGATTGAAGGGGGATGATGGATTGAGAACGAAGTCGACGATGATAGCGGATAGCAAATCGGTGCGCTTCGTCACGAATAGTTTGTACTAGGCGGCTGATTTGTGAATCTCGAGGTAACACAATAGGGGAGGAGTCGCCTGGGCGGTATATGCGTTCCTCTTTCTGACCTTTCGCTTTGGCCAAGCCGAATACAGGCGTTCGTGAAAGTTGGAGTTTTTGTAGAGCCCTGACTGCGGCGTTCAGCTGTCCTTGTCCCCCGTCAATGAGGATGACATCAGGCAATGGCAGGGCTTTGTCGCTCTTCTCTGCCAGAGTCCCGCCGTAGCGACGTGTAATCACCTCCTCGATACTGGCAAAATCATTGGCCCCTTCGACAGTCTGAATCTTGAAGCGTCGGTAGTCAGACTTGTTCATCTTGCCGTCTTCCCAGACGACCATGGAGGCGACGGAATTCGTCCCCATGGTATTGGAAATGTCAAATCCCTCGATTCGCATGGGTTCTTGGGGAAGGTGGAGCAGGCCTTGTAGCTCTCGACGTGCAATTTGTTCTTTGTTTTGCTTGTGCAAATGATGGTCGAGTGCCACGGTCGCATTTTCTCGGGCCAATGTAATCAGATCATGTTTCGCACCCCGCGCCGGAACCAGAATTCTTACCGGTTGACCTTTTTTCTCGCTCAACCATGTTTTCACGAGATCTTGGTCGGCGAACCTGGTGGGGACCAAGAGTTCCTTGGGTGGCAGCATGTCTTTGTTGTAGAACTGTTCAATCGTCGATCGGATCAGTTCCGCGTCAGTCGCGTCCTGGCCATCATTCCAGAAAAAGTCCTTCCGGCCGATGAGCAAGCCCCCTCGAACGAACAGCAATTGCAGGTCAATGGCGGATCCAGATCGAGCGATGCCGAATACATCTTGATCAATGGCGCCGACCTGCGTAATACGTTGCTTTTCAAGCGTCTTTTCAACACGAGCGATGCGATCCCGTAATCGAGCGGCTGTTTCGAACTCTTCTCGATCCGCGGCCGCGTACATGTCCGAACGGAGAGAGTCGACGAGTTCGCGATCGCGACCCTCCAAGAACAGGCAGACGTGTTTGACGATGCGATGATATTCCTCTTTGCTCTGATTGCCCGTGCAGGGGGCCATGCAGCGTTTGATCTCGAATTCTAAACATGCTCGGTCCGCGGTGCCATCGATATCGATGGCGCAGGTTGCCAGAGGAAAGACCTTGCGAATAATTTTTATCGTTTCCCGCATGGCTCCAGTGGGAACGTAAGGGCCGAAATATAGCGCATGATCCCGTTTGACTCGTCGGACGATCGACAGCCGAGGAAAATCCTCTTTGATGGGCAATCGAAGATAGGGATATTGTTTGTCGTCTCGCAGGACAACATTGAACCGTGGGCGATGCCGTTTGATCAGGTTGCTTTCGAGGAGCAGCGCTTCGAGCTCGGATTGCGTGACAATGGTCTCGATGTCCCGGATGAGGGAACTTAATACGGAGATTTTTGGTGAGAAGTCTGCCCTCGTTTGAAAATACGATCGCACACGATCCGATAAGACCGCAGCCTTTCCGATGTACAGGATCTCATCTTTGGCATTCTTGAAGAGATACACGCCGGGCTGGCTCGGAAGGATGCGGAGTTTTTGATCGAGATCGACCGGCGGTGCGTCCGTATCGTGATCATGGTCGCGCGGATAGTCAGTATGCATGCGTTAAAAACAGAACGAACCTAGACGATTGTGACCCCGGGCGGGCGTTCAATGAATTCGATTTCGTAGCCATCAGGGGCATCCACGAAGATGAAACGGCTTCCGGAAGAAGAAGTAGTGGGGCCATCCGTAATCGGGATGTCCTTCTCATTCAATTCTCGTATGGTGTCGTCTAGGTTTGGGACTTGGAATGCCAAGTGGACGAGGTCCTCTTGGACCTTCACGGGGCCACTGGCAGGAAAACTGCATAATTCGATGAGTTCGTCGCTATTAGGGACTGCCAAGAATGCCAAATGCGATCCCCGAGGCGAGACTTTTTCCTCGATGACTTCTAATCCTAAGACATCCCGGTAGAAGGCGATTGTTTGCGACATGTCACTCACCCGCATCCGAGTATGAAGTAGTTTCGTAATATTCATGCCCTTCCTCCTTTCACGTCCTAACGCTCTATTCTAACGATCGAGACCGGTTCCAACAAGAAACGAAGGAGTGACAACCCTAAAAAGGAGGATGCGCTGCGACGTGCTATTCCAGACATTCAACGAGTCTATCCAACTCCTACAGATATGCTATCATTAGGGATTGCCCTTACGTTTCAGCTCTCCGTACCACACAACACTCCCTCTCCACAGATAGGGACACACACTATGCAAAACGGTCTCTCGTTCTATCAACGGTTTCTCATGAGTGTAGTCATCGCAGGACTGTCGGTCATGACTTTTCACTCGGCGGCACTCGGTGCCGGATTTCGAATCTTGGACCAAAGCGCATCGGCGACCGGACAGGGAACGGCCTTTCTTGCTCAAGCCGATGATCCATCGGCCATACACTTTAATCCCGCTGGCATGACTCAACTCCGAGGTGTTCAATTTTCCGGTGGCGCTCTGCTCGTCGGAGCAGACATCGACTATGACAGTGTCACCGGAGCCAAAGTCAACGGAGGGTTTGGTGGGACCGTGGCATTCCCGCTTCCTACTCATTTGTACTTGACTGCGCATCTTGGCGATTTGGGGAGTGAATGGCTCAAGGACTGGACAGTGGGTGTAGGCCTGACCAATCCGTTTGGGATTAGCGTTGAATACCCGGCATCGAGTCAAGTGGCTCCGGTTGTGATGAGCGTAGAGCTACCGCTTATCGATATCAAACCCACGGTCGCATTGAAGGTCAATGAGTATATTTCGCTCGGGGCCGGTATCGATATCTTCACCTTTAGCAGTTTCCTGGGTGAGGGACAGGGAGAGTTCAAGCAGGTTGCGGCCCCAGGGAATCCATTTGGACTACCGGCTGGCACTGTGTTGGAGGCCAATGGAACGGATACAGCCGTGGGGTTTAATGCCAGTCTGTTATGGACGCCATGGCGTAACGAGGATGGCAAACCTATCGTGAATGTAGGATTCGTGTTTCGCGGTGGCGCCGATCTCAACCTCAAGGGGCAGTTTCTAGCCGGTGGAGCCGTGGTCGCTGATTCATCGACCACCGTTGAACTTCCCGATATTTACTCTTTTGGAATCGCCTTCTGGCCTGTGCGGGATGAATTTCGGGAATGGAAAATCGAAGTCGATGTCGACTATGAGGACTGGAAAGAATTCAAAAACCTCAATCTCAACCTTTCAAACGGTCTGACGGTCCCTTTCCAGCGCAATTATAATGATGCCTTTATCGTGATGCTGGGCACGGAGCATCGATGGCTCCGCCCCGCCGTGCTTCCTCATTGGGAAGTGGCCCTGCGAGGAGGCTACGTGTATTCGGAAAGTCCGATCCCAAGCTCCACGTTCGAACCAGGCGTTCCTGATGCGACCTATCAAGCTCCCTCTGTCGGGTTTGGATTCCTGTGCGGTCCAGGGGGGCATTTTCTTGGTGTTGTGAGTTGTGATGGTCTTGGCCTCAAGGCCATAGGGGTAGATTTAGCGTATCAGGTCTTGCTTCGACAAACACGTGGAATCAGCAACAATATCAATGGAGCCTTGATTAACGGTGAGTGGGATTCCACGCTGCATGTTGGAGCCTTTACTCTGCGTCTTCTGTTTTAACCTTCCGATTCTGGAACATTCGACAAGAGTGTTTCCTCTTCCTGTATTCAGTACCGCCAACATCGGCGTCCTGACGCTTGTGTTTTCGTCAAACGAGGCCTGACTGGTGAGGGGCGAAACGAAGTAGTCTTTTCCTAGAAAAAAGACTTTAGTGTTCCAGAAAACGTGCCGATAACGCCCGATAAGACTGAATAGGAAAGGGGGTGAGCTCATGGCCAAAGTGGTCAAGAAAAAGCCAGTAAAGAAAGCCGCCGTGCGTTCGAAGAAATCTTCGAGCCGCAAAAAGACCTCTCGATAATTCGAGGAGTCATTTCTTCATAACCTAGCCGGGGAGTGGCGCCAAGACCCTCCCCGGCGTATTTTTGCCCCGCTTCGAAACATTGTTCCTTTGTTCCTGCCATTCCTCTTCAAAGTAACTTTCCTCAAACTCTGTAGAACCTCCATAAGTTGAGTTTTCCCTCATGAGTATGTGATAACTCAAGCCACATTCGTATTCGCATTGATCGGCGGAAAATCCAGGATTCGGTAAGGAGTGGTTGAGAGCATGACGATCACAACGCAAACACAACTGTGCGGGGTGCTGGGGAATCCAGTCCATCATTCCCTGTCTCCAGCTATTCATAACGCAGCCTTTCAACATCTTGGGCTGAATTACGTCTATCTTGCATTGCCGCTCAAGGAGGACGTGGAAGGGGCGCTTCGCGGCATTCGAGCTCTTGGCAATCTTCGAGGATTTAGCGTTACGATCCCTCATAAAGTGGCCGTCATGCCCTATTTGGATGAGATAGATCCGACCGCCAGGCACATTGGATCCGTCAATACCATCGTCAAAGACCAGGGTCGACTCGTTGGGTACAACACGGATGCCACGGGGGCGCTCCTGGCTCTTGAGCAGGATGGAACTTCGCTCGAAGGGCAAAGGGTGTTGATGCTCGGGTCCGGGGGAGCGGCCCGAGCCATTGCGTTTGGCCTGGCAGTCGAAGGCAAGGTCAAGGATTTAACGATTTTAGGTATTGACGATGTCGAGAGAAGGGCGTTGGCGCAAGACATACGTGAACGAACATCTCTGACTGTGGCGGATGCTCATCTGACAGAGGAAGCGCTCAAGAGCGCAATGGCGGTTTCTCAGGTCCTGGTTCACTGTACGCCTATCGGGATGCATCCAGCAGTCAATGCAAGTTGCGTGAAGAAAGATTTCTTCCGTCGCGATCTCACCGTTATGGATATTGTGTATAACCCTTTGGAAACCCGACTCTTGAGAGAGGCACGCGAGGCTGGTTGCCGTACGATTCGAGGAGTCGAAATGTTCGTGAATCAAGCCGTCGGTCAATTCGAGAAGTGGACGGGACAAGCCGCTCCGGTTGATGTCATGCGTAAGGTTTTGGAGGAACATTTTCGGTGAATATTGTCTTAATCGGGTACCGCGGCACGGGGAAAAGTACGGTGGCGAAACTCTTGGGGCAACGACTGGGACGGAGAGTCATGTCCACCGATGCTGAAGTTGTCGCCAGGGCTAAAATGACGATCCCGGAAATCGTTGAACGATTTGGATGGGATCATTTTCGAGGATTAGAAACCGAGGTCTGTCAAACAATAGGTCGCCAAGATGGTCTCGTCATCGACACCGGTGGCGGGGCGATTTTGAAGGGCCAAAACGTCACGGCATTCAAGACGAATGGAACTGTGTTTTGGTTGACGGCTGAGGTGCCTACCATCGCTTCACGAATCGGGGGGGATACTCAACGACCGTCGTTGTCTGGGACTAAATCCTTCGTTGAGGAAATTGAAGAAATTCTCAAAGAACGCACGCCAAAATACCAGGCTGCCGCCGACCACAGTATTGCAACTGATCATGCCTCGCCGGAACGGGTAACGGCCTCTATCTTTGCCCTTCTCTCAGACTCGTGCAGTTGATCGTTGAATAAACTTTTTATGGTCGGAGGCGGCGAATTTGGTCCCAGACTATTAAGAATGACAGATTTGGCCGTCTTCGTTTTACCCATGACACCACCAGAACAACCATGTTCACAAGCGTCAGTTTGGCAACAATCCCATGTGGTCCATTGGACTCAGTTGCTCTTAGACAGCTACCGACATTGGCTGGGGGCTGATCTCATTGAAAGGCATGGAACAACGGTCGAGCAGGCGCGGCGGGTCTTTGAATGTCTGGATATTGTCGTGTCTCATGGAATCGAAGATAATCCGATTTTGAACTATGGCAATCATGCGGCCTTACTACTATGGGAAATGGATTGGGACCAGTTCAGACAGACGCCGTCTCGTTTGACGGCGGAACCTGTCAACCAAACTGAACGTGCCGAAATGCTACGTAGGGCTCGATCTCGAGGGTATATTGACGATTATCGAGGTGTCCGTATTTCTAGAACGGGTAAGAGGTTTCTCGTGGAGGCCGCGATCGTGTGGAACGTCATGGACGCGGGAGGCTTCCAGTGTGGACAAGCCGCCACGTTTTCCAAGTGGTCATATTTACACTGATGATGGTTTCCATGATTCGTATTTCGTGTCAACTGATGGTTTCTGGTGAATGGCAAGCCAGGTTTTCTCCATCACGCCTTGCACCCTGTCCATAGATTCGTTATGGTTCTTGCCAGCCTGATAGGTTGCTAAGGGTGTAGTGAAAATCGATAGAACAGAGTTTCTTTCACGACTAAATTTAATGAGTGCGTTGTCATGATTCTTGCTGGAGACATTGGTGCAACAAAAACGTTGCTGGCGTTATTCGACTGGACAGATGAACGGGTTGAGCCGATCAGAGAGGACTCATTTTGGAGTCAGGATTATGAGTCCCTCGAAGACATTCTCAGTGAATTTCTTGATCAAGATGAAATGGCTGTTCCTCCGGAATTGGAAGAGGATGGAGCAAATTCCCAAGACTCTCCTGTTTCCTCTCCACGCCTTTCAGGTTCGGAGATACGAGCCTCGCTCACCACCGCCTGCTTCGGCGTGCCTGGTCCTGTGATTGACAATGCCTGTAAGACCACGAACCTGCCTTGGCTTCTTAAGGGTGAGACGTTAGCCGAGCATTTGCAGGTAAAAACCGTTCGTTTGGTCAACGATCTCGAAGCCACGGGACATGGATTGTTGGTTTTACGTCCGGATGAACTCGAATCCCTGACTCCTACGATTCCCCGCATGGAAACAGGGACCCGTTCATTGCTTGCTGCAGGAAGCGGGCTAGGGGAAGTCACATTGTTCTGGGATGGGATCCGTTATCATATGTGTCCATCGGAAGGAGGTCATACGGATTTTGGGCCGAATAGCGATCGGGAAATAGAGCTGCTTCGGTATCTTCGAACCAGTTATCTCCATGTCAGCTATGAACGAGTTCTATCAGGCCCCGGCCTACACACGATTTATCAATTTCTTCGCGACACGCAAAAAAATGAGCCAACGTGGTTTGCCGAGAAATTGCCGACTGGCAATCCTTCTGCCTTGATCTCCGAGGCGGCGTTAGCGGGGAAGCCGGAAATCTGCGTGGATGCGTTAAAGCTCTTTGTTTCAATCTATGGAGCCGAGGCTTCGAATATGGCGCTCAAAACGCTATCGTATGGTGGCGTCTATTTGGGTGGGGGCATTGCTCCTAAGATTCTTCCTTTCCTTCGAGACGGCGTCTTTATGAAAGCCTTCATGGCCAAGGGGCGATACAAACGATTATTGTCGAAAATTCCTGTTCAAGTCATCCTTAATCCACAGGCCGCGCTTCTTGGTGCAGCGTCCCTGGCCGCGCAATTGGCGAATAAGGCGTGACGGGGAAGACGTACAAGCGGAAAGGTCAAGAAGAAGAGATTTCAACGCGAAGGAGTGTCACTCGAATTGACGACTGAGACGGCAACCCTGAAACGAGCCGCTGCCGAAAAATCCCTTGAATTTATTCAAGATGGAAACATCGTGGGCTTGGGGACCGGTACGACCGTTCGGTACCTGCTGGAAGCCTTGGCCGTGAGAGTGAAAGAGGGGTTGCGCATTCAAGGCGTGCCGACATCGCGCTCCACCGCTGCGCTGGCGACGGAACTCCACATTCCAATCCTGTCAGATGATGAAGCATGGGACATTGATGTGGCGATTGACGGGGCCGACGAAGTCGACCCTCATTTCAACCTGATAAAAGGAGGAGGAGGGGCGTTACTTCGCGAAAAAATTATCGCATCGACGGCGAAAAAGTTCGTCGTCATCGTCGATCATGCCAAGCTCGTCACCGTCTTGGGTTCCTCTTTTCCCTTACCGGTGGAAGTAACCCCGTTTGGATGGCCCAACACGGTCAGGCAGATTGAACATCTGGGCTATCAAGCTTCTCCTCGTCAGCGCGATGGGAAACTTTTTGTGACAGATAATCAGAATTACATACTGGATCTGCATGGGGGCACTATTTCCAATCCTTGGGGGCTGACGCAGCAATTGAATGCCATTCCCGGGGTTGTGGAGAACGGTCTGTTTGTGGGGTTAACTTCCGCCCTGGTTGTCGCTTCACCGCAAGGGATTAGCGTGCGTCGCTCTCCTGCCGAGTAGAGTTCATTTGCGGATCATTTCGGTTGGCAATCAGCGATTCCCCTTTATTCATCACAGTCCGGTTGAGACCCGCCTTTCAAACGCTTCCACATAGGGGCTTTTTTCACCATTCCCATAATATACCCCAAATGGCCGAAATGGTATGATAATTGAGTGGATTGTGTAGAATATGCCGTAAGGGAGTGTTGAATAAGGAAGTTATCAACGGCCATATGCCGCCAGAAAGATGTTGTACCTCAGCAGCTTCGGGGCGGTTCAAAAAAGTCTTGGCTCATCTTCCGTGCTTCAGTCATGTTGAACACTTCATCATGCGAGGGTAGGGGCCATTGGCAATGATCATGAGCAATGCGAGCCAAGCAGCAAGGCCACAGGTATTTTGACGCGCGGAGCGTACTGGTACTACGTGAGCACGACAAAATGCCGAGAACGCCGCTGGCGGCTTTTTTCAACATGCCCCGTAAGGAAGGTCGCTCTGTGAATCTGTTGATTGGGTGAAAGGAGTCGTGCATGCAGCGGTTGTTATCTCGGTCTCGTCCCGTTCTACATGTTATGAACTTGCCAAAACTTGGTTTATGGGGGCTCTTGGCCCTATGGACATTCAGTGCTTTCGTGCAATGTTCTGAGGTGCCCGGCAATGCCGATCCCGTAGCCGAGGCGACCGCTTCGACTCTGATATCCAATGTCGAGCCCCAGCCCATGAACGTCGCCTCGGTCTCCCTTCCTTCGAACGACACATTCATTAAAGTTTCCAAGGAAGCCATGGCGTCTGTCGTGAATATTGCATCCAGCCGTAACGTGGCTCAATCGGGGCAGTCGCCGCGATCGCCGTTCTTCGATGATCCGTTTTTTCGCCGGTTTTTTGGCGAGGAGTTTGAACGGCAGTTTGAGCAGCCCAAAAGGAAGAAGGAGCAGGGATTGGGATCAGGGGTGATTGTCCGGCCTGATGGCTATATCGTGACCAACAATCATGTGGTTGAGAAAGCAGACGAATTGACAGTCTTATTTAGCGATAAACGGAAATTTCCGGCCAAGTTAATCGGGACTGATCCCAAGACGGATCTGGCGGTGATTAAGGTTGACGCGACCGATTTGCCAACCTTGCCGTGGGGAGATTCGAATGCCTTGCAGGTAGGAGAAATGGTGCTCGCGGTGGGGAACCCATTCGGACTAAATCAAACGGTCACGATGGGTATCATCAGCGCCGTGGGACGGGCGAATGTCGGGATCGTGGATTATGAAAACTTCATTCAAACGGATGCAGCCATCAATCCAGGAAATTCCGGAGGCGCACTGGTAAACCTTTCGGGCCAGCTCATTGGCATCAATACCGCGATTTTTTCAAGAACGGGCGGATACATGGGAATAGGGTTCGCCATTCCCAGCCGGATGGTCAAAAACGTCATGGAAAGCTTGATCGGTCATGGAAAAGTCATTCGCGGCTGGCTTGGCGTGTCCATTCAAGAGCTGACATCTGATTTGGCTAATCAATTCGACGTGCCTGATACGGCGGGGGCTTTAGTTGGCGACGTGTTCTCAGACAGTCCAGCAGGACGCGCTGGGGTCCAGCGAGGGGATATCATTCGAAACTTTAACGGCAAACCCGTCAGAGATCCCACGCAGTTACGGGCGTTGGTGGCCGAGACTCCTCCGAATTCAGAAGTCACTATGTCCGTGTGGCGGGATGGAAACAGTCTTGACTTGCAAGTCGATATAGGAGAAATGCCAAAAGATGTCGCGGAATTATCGAGCCAGCCTGATGTCGAATCGACGGGTAACCATGTGCTGTCAGGCATCACGGTGGAACCGCTTCCTCCTCAAAAAGCCGATGATGGACGTGGAGTCTTGATCACTCGTGTGGCCCCAGATTCCTCAGCAGGTCAGGCAGGTCTTCGCAATGGCGATATTCTCCTGGAAGTCAACCGAAAATCCTTACGGAATATCGAAGATTTTACGGCTATTGCCGGACAATTGGATGAAGAGTCAGCGGTGCTCGTCCTATTGAAGCGAGGAAAACGCACCATTTTTCTGACGATCAAACCGTAGCCGCGGTCACGCCTCAGAAATTTTCAATGTAGGAAGTGTTGAATCATGAAGTAATCAAAGGTCATATTTCGCAAGAAAGACGTTGTGAGCCTGAAGCTTCAGGGGCCCCGTTCAAAAAGGTCCGTTTAGCAAGGCCGCAGGCATTTTGACGCGCGGAGCGTACTAGCATTACGTGAGCACGGCACTCTCGCGAATCGGGACCATGCTTACAACTGTTGTATAATGATCCTCGCACTGAAATCCTGCTCGTTCACCACATGGGGTTCAAGCGGCGAGAGGCCGAGAACGAAGCTAGCGGCTTTTTTCAACGGACCCATTTTGGGAAACATGTTACAGAAGAAAACACGACCAATCAAAAGTCTCTCGTTCGTGACCGTAGGGCTCCTCATCTTGACATTCTCGCTAACGGTCTTCGCGCTCTCGCCAACCGTTTCAATCCAGATTGACCCGCGTCCTCCATTTTTTTCTCCCTCGCCGGTCTCAATGGTCGCGGGTGCGATCATCCAGTGGGAAAATCGCACCCATGAAGTTCATACGATTCGTGCGGATGATTGCCTGGGAAGAGTTCGCTGTTCTTTTAATTCACGAATGATTGAGCCGGGAGGCAATTTTGTCGTTCCGGACCTTCCGCCAGGCGAGTATGCCTATCACTGCGGTATTCATCCGTTCATGCGAGGGGTTTTCACGATACGGGGAAGCAGTCGAAACATCCAATCCTCGGATATTTAAAAAAGAGGGTTGCCGCAAATACTGAGACGTACTACTTTATAGAGGGAGTGGCGTTTCATGGATTGCGATGTCATTGCGCCATGATTCCCCCTATGGTAGAGTCGATCTCCTCTGAAATGTTCAACGAAAGACCTGATATTTGAAAGTAATGGGCAGACGTTGAGGAAGCTGGTCCCATCGTCTAGTTTGGTCTAGGACGGCACCCTCTCAAGGTGTAGACACGGGTTCAAATCCCGTTGGGACCACCACCTTCATCAGAATCACTTCCCTCTCACTGCTAGACTCAACCGCTATTCATGATGAATGATAAAATTCGAACGATTGGACCTGTATGAGCACTCGACATTTTCATGATGGAAAAGAAGATGGATTAGAAGCGCTCGAGTCGCTCGATCCAGGCGCGATCCACTCATTTTCTGATTTGCTGATCGCTATGCGAAAAACGGCCTTTGGTGGACGACGTCTGGGGGAAGCCTTCGACATCTTAACCAACATGATCGAGGACCCGGACTGCAAGGTGGTGATGACCCTGTCCGGAGCCATGACGATCGCCAAAATGGGCAAAATCATCAGTGCCATGATCGATCATGAAATGGTTCATGCCATCGTATCGACCGGGGCTCTGATGGCTCATGGTATGAGTGAGGCCGTCGGAGCCACGCACTATAAGTACCAGCCGACGATGAGTGACCCTGAGCTATTCGAGAAAGGATACAACCGGGTCTATGACACGTTAGAAATGGAGTTGAACCTGAATCATGTGGAAGAAGTCGTCGGTGAAACCTTAAAAAGGCTCTCGCCGGATCAACCCTTGTCGTCTGAACTGCTCAACCGAGAGTTAGGGCGGACGCTAGATGAAAAGTATGAAGGAGCGGCGATTCTCAAGAGCGCGTACCAGAAAAATGTGCCTGTGTATATTCCCGCGTTCACGGATTCTGAACTCGGACTGGACGTCTCGATTTGGGCCATGGGGGAACATTACCGAAAGGGATATGCCCTGCCTTCGGAGAAGGAGTCTGACACGGATAATTGGGAAAAACTTCGTCAACATCGCCCGTCGTTTAATCCATTCCTGGACCTCAACAGTTATGCGGAACAGTTACTCGCCGCGAAGCGATTGGGTATTTTCACGATCGGAGGAGGCGTGCCCAGAAATTGGGCTCAGCAAACGCCGCCGTATATTGAAATTTTAAACCTCCGTCTCGGGACAAATTTGAAGCCGCCTCGATTTCACTATGGCGTGCGGATATGCCCTGAACCCGATTATTGGGGAGGATTGAGCGGGTGTACCTACCAGGAAGGGATGTCTTGGGGCAAATTTGTTCCTCAACAGGAAGGTGGGCAGTTTTCAGAAGTATTGAGCGACGCGACGGTTGTCTGGCCCCTGCTGATGATGGGGCTTCTTGAACGTCGAATGTCCAGGCAGTCCGCAACCTAGTCAGTCTCGACAATGACTCGCGAAGGATGACACAATACGCATTCAAGATGCGTTCACTTGCCGTAAGCGAAACCGTTAACATTCTACGAAAGCGGATGTTCATGCCTATTCAACAGACGATCAACGAGCGTTGGGGAGGCAAGCGTGTTTTTGTTGTCACCCTTTGTGTGTTGGTTCTTTCTGTCGTCTCTCTCGTATCAGCTGAGCCTTCGACAGACTTTTTAGTGCGAGATTCCGATTTTGTGCGAGGGAATCCGAACGCACCTGTCACCGTGTTGGAATATTCAGACTTTACGTGCGGATTTTGTGAGAAGTTCTTTCATGATACCTTCCCACGGTTGCTCTCCGAATATGTCGATACAGGAAAGGTACGCTTTGTGTACCGGGATTTCCCTCGTTCTCCGGGAGGACCAGGGCTTCGTGCCTCCATGGCGGCTCGTTGCGCAGGAGAACAGGGTTCGTACTGGCCCATGCATGACCTTCTGTTCAATAGCGATCAACAGTTTTCAGTGGAACAACTTCGTGGTTATGCGAAAAAACTGGGCCTTGACGACATGAAGTTTTCCGAATGTCTGTTGAGCGAGAAGTATGTCAAGGAAATTTATCAGGATCGGATCGAAGGTGGGACTCTGGGAGTCCGGGGAACGCCAGGCTTCGTCATTTTCATCACCTCCTTGCCGGAGGATGGAGAGATGGTCATGATTCCCGGAGCATTTCCCTACGATGTCTTTCAGAAAGAGATTGAAAAAGTTCTCAAAGCTGTGCCTGCTGACCAAACCTTGGAGCATCCATCGACGTCGGCGATTCCGGTTCCTCAAGGTCAAGGTATCGACTCCTAATTTCGTGTTGGAAACAGGTACCGGAGAATCAACATAGGGCCAAGTCCTTCTCTCCGCATCGTACGGCGTGGTGCTCTCACCGTTTTAACTCGTAAAGGAATCATGGGGATGATGTCCGACTCTTCTACTTTTTGGTCAATGGAATGTTCTCCAGGTGAACCGGATCTCTTCGTGTGCATGGATTGTCTCGGCGAAGTGTTTCGAGCCAAGCTTCCCGTTGAAGGGTGTCCAGGTTGTGGAGCTGTCTCAATGTTCGAGGCCTTTACCCTTGAGTCCTTGCAAGATTGGGCCACCCCTGAACTGCTGGCCAAAGCTCAATCCCTAGGAGCCCAGCCGCAATCCCAGCCATCAACGCCTCCGGTAGATTCATCGTCTTCGAATGACGCGCCTCACTCCGCTGAATCGACATGACGACTCAGTCCTTAGAAACTCCCAAGCCTTTTCTGATCGGATCAGAATGGGTTCATACTCCACACGTACAACCGGTTCTCAATCCTTATACCCAACAGGTTTTTGCCCATGTGTGTGTGGCCGGGCAGCCTGAAATTTCCAGCGTTCTCCAGTCCACGACAGATGCCTTCTCGGCCTTGAAAAAAGTGCCCGCGTACGCGAGGGCCAGAGCTCTACGGCAGATTGCGGATACCCTTCAGCGGCGTCGAGAGGAATTTGCCAAAACCATCTGCGCAGAAGCCGGAAAGCCCATCACGGATTCAGGGCGAGAAGTTGATCGTGCGATACAGACCTTTTTAATCGCAAGCGAGGAGTCGACGAGAATTTCGGGCGAGACTATTCCGATGGATCGTATGCCGGGGATGGAAGCCTTTTCGGCCGTGCTCCAACGGTTTCCCATCGGCCCGGTGCTGGGTATCACGCCGTTTAACTTCCCGCTTAATCTGGTCGCGCATAAAGTAGCTCCGTGTTTGGCGGCAGGCAACCCTATCGTGATAAAGCCCGCCCCGCAAACTCCGCTCACGGCTCTCCTGCTTGGGGAAGTCATACGTGAGACGGATCTCCCGCCAGGTTCCATGGATGTCATACCCTGTGACAATCAGATGGCGGAAACGCTTGTTCTGGATGATCGTTTTCGCGCCGTGAGTTTCACGGGAAGTGTGGCGGTGGGATGGATGCTCAAGGCCAAAGCCGGAAGGAAACGGGTGTTGTTGGAGCTCGGAGGCAATGCGGGTGTGATCATTGAGCCAGATGCTGATATAGAGACCGCGGTTCAGCGGTGTGTGGTTGGGGGAATGGGATATTCCGGGCAAACCTGTATTTCCGTTCAACGAATGTATGTTCAGGAGACGATCTATGAAGGGGTGGTCGGGAAGTTGGTTGAACGAGTCCGTCAGGTAGAGGTCGGGGATCCCGGGAAAACTGAAACGGTGGTAGGCCCGCTTATCGATGAAAGGGCTGCCCGGCGAGTAGAAGCATGGGTGCAGGAGGCAGAGAAACAGGGAGCCAGGGTTCGAACAGGCGGAACGCGTGATGGTTCAGTCATGCATCCCACCGTGTTGACCGATGTCGATGCCAAAATGAAAGTCTCGTGTGAAGAGGTATTTGGCCCAGTCATTACCGTGACGCCTTATCAAGACTTTGACGATGCCTTGGCACTTCTCAATCATTCGTCGTACGGCCTTCAAGCGGGAATTTTTACCCAGAATATTCAGAACATGCATCGAGCGTATGAGCACCTTGACGTCGGAGCGGTGTTGATCAATGAGATTCCTACGTTTAGAGCCGATCACATGCCGTATGGGGGAGTGAAGGATTCGGGGCTGGGACGAGAAGGTGTCAAGTATGCGATTCAGGAACTCACAGAGCCAAAATTACTCATCGTGAACGTGCCCGATCGGCTTGAGAGAGAGCAGTAAAAGGACAGATGAATTGGTTTCCCACGTAAAACGTCACAAGTTTCCGGCCAGTTCATTCTTGCACCTGACCCGCGACTCTTGGTAAAAAGGCTTCGTGTTGAGCAATAATCCAACGATCCTTCATCATCCATTCTTTTCTTAATCCACTCACAATTCAATAATCTGGTGGTTATCGGAAGAGCTAGGGGGTTGTGCGGTTGAACATTGTTCAAGAAAATCGGCAAGGACAAGGGGTAGAGTCACGAGAAAAGAGGAGGAGCCATGGTACCAACACATATGTTTTTGACTCGTGGGGTCGGCGTTCATCGGGAAAAGCTGACTTCTTTTGAGGAAGCCTTACGCAGCGCGGGAATAGCTTCGTGCAACTTGGTGAGCGTTTCTTCGATCTTTCCGCCAGATTGTAAAATCATTCCTCGGAAGCGAGGAGAGAAACTCTTAAACCCAGGAGAAATCACCTTTTGCGTAATGGCTCGATCAGAGACCAATGAGCGAAATCGCTTGATTTCATCCTCGATAGGATTGGCGATTCCCACCGGGCGAAGGTCTCATTACGGATATTTATCAGAGCATCATGCCTATGGCGAAACGGACGAAGAGGCTGGGGAGTACACTGAAGATTTAGCTGCTCAGATGCTGGCGACGACGCTCGGCATTGATTTCGACCCGGATGTCGCCTGGAAAGAACGAGAACAGGTTTTCAAGATGGGCGGAAAAATCGTACGGACTCAAAATATTACCCAATCGGCCATCGGCAAGCCGAACCTCTGGACGACCGTCGTTGCCTGCGCGGTGTTTATTCCCCTGGAAAACGTCCATCTGATTGACAAGGCAAAGACGACGAGGAAAAAGAAATCAACCAGATAATACCGTGTCCATAGATGAGTTGGTTTCGTCGTGAGCATGCTCTCCATTTCAGCCCTCTCAACTATCAAAATCTGCCCATAACACTGTGTGGTCCGACGGCTGTTCTGCCCGTCGAGGTCCAAGATCAACGGCGACTTTCCTGCATGCCCGGGCCAGGGTGGGCGTCGCCAGAATATGATCGATTCTCCACCCTCGATTCGCGTCGAGCGCGCTTGGTTGTCGATAATCCCAAAATGTGAATTGCTGTCGTTTGGGATACCGGGCCCGAAAGACATCCACGAATCCCCAGGCAACCGTCTGGTGATAGGCATGCCGAACATCTTCATGAAAGCAGACGTGCTTGAGATGTTTCTCCGGGCTGTGTACATCGATCGGCTCTGGCGCGACATTCATATCACCGCACCAGATAGCAGGTTTTTGAGGAGATAAATGGCGTTGAAAGTAGCGCGTCAGCCGTTTGAACCAATTCAACTTGTACTGATACTTTGGAGAGTCGATCGAAAATCCCTGAGGGATATACGTATTCAGGATGGAAATTCCTTGGATGACCACTCGCATGAGACGCATTGGATCGTCTTGATGTTCGTCCTGATCCTCAAACCCCGACGATACGACATCAGGTGGACTTTGACTCAAGATGGCGACCCCGTTGTAGGATTTCATGCCTCGAAACGTCAGGTGATATCCGGTTTCTGAGAAGGCTTCTGCTGGAAACTCTGTATCCTGAACCTTCGTTTCCTGCAAGCAAAGCACGTCAGGCTTGTTTTTCTTCAGCCATTGCAACACGATAGGAAGGCGTTTGCGGATGGAATTGACGTTAAACGTGGCGATTTTCATGAGGATAGAAACACATCGATCGAGAAAGAACGAGTAATGCCCGTCTCCGACACGAGAGACCATTGACGAGCGTTCAAGCACGAGTATTTCCGATAAGCCTTCAAGGAGTCAAATATTGACATTTTCCCAAGAAGAAATTGACTGTTTTGCCGACAGGGACTTCTTTCGAACCAAAGCGCAAATCACTGTCAAGGTTCGTCACATCCTTGAGGAACTGCATGGGAACATTCAATCCGAGATGGAAGGACGAGATTTGATCGTGCCTCAACGCTTTAATCCGGAGGCCGTCCAATTCGTGAAGGGCGAACATCTTGAAGACTTCCCCTATCAATATCTGGACTTTCCCCGGCACTATACGAGGACTGAAAAATTTGCCTTTCGCTCGCTTTTTTGGTGGGGGCATCACGTCGTGTTTGCCTTGATCCTCGAAGGCCCTCATGTACGTCAATACAAAGAAAATCTCATAAACCATTTTTCTGAGATTGCCGGTCACTCGATTTGTCTGTGTTTGAGCGCTTCGTTATGGGAGTGGAAACATGGAGCCGGTTACACGATGGAACTCACGCAGGATCGCAAGTCGCAAACGGCGGCAGTCTTGGCGAATCGATCATTCGTAAAGCTCGCTCGTTTCGTCCCGCTAAGCGATCCCATCGTCCAATCCGGCGTGATGGCGCATGCGGGTCATCAAGCGTTTCGCGCCATGCTTCCCGTGATTCTGGCCTGAGTTCGCGTCACATTGGTTCTCCCAGGAGCCATCGTGCCTAGCACGACGGGATGTCGCGCGCCGGTGACGGACGGAATATTGGCGCAGACCCCATGATAACTCTGGTAGGCGAGAATCGCGAACGCCATGGCCTCGAACGCTTTGCTATGCGTGCCACAGTCGTCCATGGTCCGAACCGGAACGGGAGTGAAAGCCTTTTTCAATTCTTCAACCAGAGAGGCATTGTAGATTCCACCTCCTCCAATGATGACTTCGTGAATATCCTCTTTGATCCAGCGGCCAGAATCATGAATAGATCGTGCGAGAAAACGGCAACATGTGGCCAGAATATCGGCTAGTGAGAGATGACGTTGTCGGGTCTTTGTCAGGATTTGACGAACATAGTCATGCCCGAACTCTTCCCTCCCTGTAGATTTCGGGGGTTTCTTTCGAAGGTAACGGTGTGAGAGCAGGAATCGAAGAATCGTCTCATCCACCCGTCCGTTTTTCGCGAGTCGCCCACCACGGTCCATGGACCGGCGACCGCTGGACAATTCGGAAACGATCGCGTCAAGCAGCATGTTGCATGGACCGGTATCAAAGGCGCGAACCTGCGTCAGCTTTGCACGGGCCGGCAGCACCGTCACATTGGCGATGCCTCCCAAGTTCACGACCAACCGTGATCGTGAGTGATGGCCAAAGAGCAAATGGTGAGCATACGGGGCGAATGGCGCGCCTTCTCCGCCAGCTGCCATATCGCGAGCGCGAAAATCGGCGATGGTGGCAATCCCTGTTCGTTCGGCGATGATCGAAGGGTCGCCAATTTGAAGCGTCGATCTGATCGGTCCGACGCCCGGTTCTCGTCTGGGCTGGGGAAGGTGATGAATCGTCTGACCATGAGATCCGATGAGTTGTACCCTGTGTGCGGAGAGATTGGCGTGGGTCAGAGCGTTGAGCGTTGCTTTGGCGAACATCTCTCCCATCAAAGCATGCAAGTGACAAATTTCAGCGACATGCGCATGTTCCGCGGCCTGTAACAATCGTTTGCGGAGAGATCGCGAGTACGGAACGGATTCAAAGGAGATAAGTTTAATGGATAGGCGATGGGTTGTATTTCGAATCTTGACGATGGCCACGTCGATTCCATCCGCCGATGTACCGGACATGAGGCCGACGACAATCATCGTGGGGATCCTATGACTGAACGAGTGCCGGAAAGATTCATAGAATGTCGAGGCGCACGAATAAAGACAGGCGTTCATGAACCATGTTTCTTGCGGTCCCACACCATGCCCGTCTGTTCCCGATCCGAGAAGCCCAGGGTCGCATAGAAGGCTTGTTTGTCACGAGTGCAGAGCCAGAACAGTTCCACGTTTTTTAAGGATGGGTGATCGAGGATGCGGCGCATCACCTGTGTGCCAATATCCCGCCCTTGATACTGCCGGTCGACAATGACGTCCCAGATCGAGGCCCGAAACACATAATCCGTCAGAACGCGGCCAAATCCAATCAAGCGGTTGCTGTCCCAGGCAGATATCACGAGGTCGCTCTGAGCGAGCATGGTCAAGGTATCGTGAACGGTTCGTCCTTGCGACCACTGGGTCTGATTAAATAAGACGATCAGGAGCTCAGGAGGAAAATCTTTCGATTCGGAAAATGTGACCATGGCTGGAGATTACAGGCTGCTCTGTATTACACTAAACGGCTACTAAAAAACTAGTGATCGATGGAGAATGCCTTATGCCGATGCTCGTGAGAAAGTGTCCCAAATGCAGCCTGTTGTTCTGGATCAAAGAACAGGACATCGTCTATCCTGATCCTAACACGATGAAAATCAATTGCACGCACTGCAAGCAAACCCTCAGGATACCATTGATCACTCAAGGTGCCAATGCCGGGTCCCCCAAAATGGGGCATTGAACTCGTCGCTCCTTGTTCGCCTCTCGTCTATAGCATTTTCTGTATCGTCAGGCACTGCATTATTAAGGTGAAGGTTTCATGATTTTCGATTTCGGGGCATCGGTATGAAAGAACGCACGATCGCTGGGTTACAGGTTCGCATCGCCGGCGGGAATGATCGCGAAGGAGGCGGCACAGGCCCGGTAGTCGTGTTACTCCATGGATTTGGGGCGCCAGGAGATGATCTTGTCGCCGCTTTGGCGAGTGCTAGACGTTCCAGAAGATACCAGGTTTGTGTTCCCGGCCGCGCCGTTGTCGCTCATGATGGGGTTTGGCGAATCAAGGGCCTGGTGGATGTTGGATATGGAGCGTCTGGCCCGTGAACGCGCACAGGGTAACTGGGAGCAGTTGACGAAAGAAGTGCCGGCTGGTTTGGACAGGGCGCGTGAGGCGGTTGTTGAACTGTTGGGAGTGATCAGAGAAGATTTCCGAGTGGATTCGAGCGAATTGCTCCTCGGTGGATTCTCCCAAGGGGCCATGCTGGCCTGTGACGTCGTGTTGCGAACAGATGATCCATTTGCCGGTTTAGTCATGATGTCAGGCTCCCTGATCGCTCGAGATGAATGGGCGCCATTGGCGTGTCGCCGGAAAGGGATTCCGGTTTTTCAGAGCCATGGAACGGATGATCCAATCCTCTCGCCCGATGTGGCGAAACAGCTTTGCGATATGCTGAGACACGAAGGTCTTTCAGTCGACTGGCATGAGTTCCGGGGAGGACATGAGATTCCCATGAATGTGCTCGCCAACCTGGGACCCTTTATCACTGGAGCCCTATCCCACCCTGCAAATGGATCGAAACGGGAAAGATGACATGAGGAAGAAGAATTGCACAACGATGAGAAGGTTGGCTATATTGAGGAGCAAGAGATCAGGCACGGAAATCATACATTGGAGCGTGATGAATCATGATCAGTAAAGAAGACCTTACCATATACATACAACGATCCATGAGCGACGCTAAGGTCGCTGTCGTCGATCGAACGGGCACGATGGATCATTTTAACGTGGAAGTCGTGTCAGGTATGTTTGAAGGGAAAAATCTTTTAGATCGTCATCGTATGATCTATCAAGCCCTCGACGAGCCCATGAAAGATGGCCGTATCCATGCGGTGGAACTCCAGGCAAAAACCCCAGACGAAACATAAGGAGAGAAGAAAAATGTCTAACCCTATCGAAGAAGAAGTGCAGCGTGAAATCAAAGAACATAAGATACTGATCTATGGTAAGGGCACGAAGACCGCGCCACAATGCGGGTTTACCGTCGAGACGATGGAATTCTTCAATAAATTTGGCCATCCGTACGAACTCATTAACGTCTTGACCAACCCGGAAAAGCGGGAGTTTCTGAATAAAATGACCAATTGGCCAACCTTGCCAAAAGTGTTTATCAACGGAACGTTCTATGGCGATACGGATGTGCTGGGACCAATGGAACAAAAGGGAGAGCTTCAACCCCTGTTGGACGAAGCGTTTAAGAGTGAATAAACGTTCCCACACCTGACTTTAAGTCTTTCCATCAAGGCCTTTCCATTAAGCCATTTCCATTGAGGATGGCTCTTGCTCAAGCCCGCCGCTTTTTGGCGGGCTTCGTGCTTTCTGACCCCATAGCTGATTGTGCTGTTTGTTCGTAAAAAGAGTCGAGCGATGCTCTGAAATTGTAGCCGTTGAATCTTGTTCCCCGATATTCTTTTCATATACTGCACCCAACCCCCCTTTTCATACCGCTTGTGTTACTTTCTTCACGCTGATCATTCTTGCTTTTTCCCTTTGCGTCAAGCAATTGGTGCAGAGCCCGATAGGGTAGGAAATCCATCAAGAGGCGTTTTCGTGACTCGTCAACTCTACGATACGCCGAAAACCAGTTCTTGTACGAGACGCGAATGGCTAGGGGGACGAGCAATGCGTCTCGGAATTCAGCGGGGGGGGCATATCATGCATGGTGACAACAAACAGCAAAGACCAACGGTCTGCGTGTCTATCATTATCGGTTTTTCACTGGTCCTGGGATGTTCAGCAAGCCCGAAAGCTGACGTGATGCACTCGTCACTCCAGATGGACCAGCAGTCTGCACGGCATGGGCAGTTTACGGGCGTCGCCATTCACGATAGCCTGCGGGATGCTACGATCTTTCAAACAGCCAAGCGAATCCAGCAACCGCTGACCCACGTCACTCCCCTCGCGCTCGTGGCGCCTCCGTTGCCTCTCAATGCGCAGCTCCCCGAAACTCCAGTCCACGTACCGGAACCGGGAGAATCCTTGAATCAAGATCATGATGAGCGGTGGCATACTGAATTAGGATGGTCATTGCTGGTTGGGGGAAACTCCCAAGGAGCGATCGCGTCTTATCGGCAGGCGATTCGTCAGAACCCCACGTTTGTCGAAGCGTATGTAGGACTCGGAAGTGCGCTCAGAATGCAAAACAAGGTCACGGAAGCTATTGAGGCTTACGAGCAGGCTCTTGAGCTGCAACCGGATAATCCGTCGGCCTTAGTTCACCTGGGGTCTCTCTATGCTGATGGAGAGCCAGCCCATCGGAATATCGAAAAAGCCAAGCGATTGTACGCTCGCGCTTCCAAGCAAGGCGATCCATTCGCGAAAATTGCGCTAACAGGGCTGAAAACTCATCAGTGACGTAATTTTTGGAAGACGATTACCATCCATTCAAATCTTCGACTAGAGTTTCGATAAATCATAAAAACAAAAAAGCCCCAGCTTTCTAACGGCTGGGGCTCTTTATTTTATAATCCTCTAGAGAATTATGTTACTTATTCTGAAGGAAGTTTTTTCGTCGGGTGATGCCGATGAGTCCGATGAGTCCGGTACCAAATAGCCAGACGGCTGATGGAACAGGAACAGGTGTGGGGCCGTTCGTTACGGCGGCCCACTCCTCAAACCCGGCTTGCGAAGGTTCGCTCATCATGTCTGTATCACCGAAGACATTGTAGAGATAGAGAAAGTTGTCAGGGCTAAAACCGCTCAAGATTGCGGTAGGGAATAAGACATCGTAATCAAAGTCACCACTACCGGCACTTCCTCCGACCCCGTTGTCCATGAGGACTGTGTTTCCTCCTAGGTCATAAACTTTTGTGCCCAATCCGTCGCTATAATCGTTATCATCAGGAGTGGTGTGAACCCATAATTCTAACTCCTGCAGTGTGATCAAGGACTGAGCGCCACCCGGCTCATTAATGTCCAACCGTAATTCAAAATAGTCTGTGCCGCCCACATCAACAACGGCCAGATCGCTAAGCATGAGGGAACGAGTGAAGTTTCCGGTAACTTGATCTAGGTTAAAAGGTCTAGCATCTGTGTTAAACCCTGCTTCAGAGCCGTTTTTTTGTGTTCGAAGGAACGATTGAATGTGCCCTGAACCGGCTCCCGTATTGGTATCAGACGTTTCGAACATTGCTCCATTGATAGTGGCTGATGAAGGGGCAGACGAGAGATCAAATAGCGCTGCCCAACTCGTGCTAACTGTTAAGGCTAAAAATGAACCTAGTAAAACAGGTATTGCTACCTTTGAGTTAATCCTCATCTCACAACCTCCTTCTGCACTCTTGGCCTTTAGTGTATGAGGGGTATAGCAAAGGCCGAAGAGAATATAAATAACTGCGGTTAATAATAACTGCCTACAGAAACTTTTGGGATTGTGGATGGTAATGCACAAATCACTAAAAAGCAATATACGTACAAAATACTAATTTTTACTGAGAGCGAGGTCATCGATGTCTGGTGTACGTGAATAGACTAGATGTAAATATTTATACGTATGTAACACGCTAGTCTCTGCTTAGATAATCGTTAAATGTTAGTTCACCGGTCTGAATTCTAAACTACAACTCTAGATCATCTGGAAAAGAACCGAAAATACGAGGTGAGAAAAGCTGATTAGATCAATGGAAAATTTAAAAAGACGAGAAGCGATGGATCTTCGAGCCCAAAGTGGTTTGAGTTTGCTTGAGACCATCGGCGCGGTCTCGATAGGAGCCGTATTGGCCGCCATCACCGTCCCGCATGTCTATGATCTCATCGCCGACTCCAAGGCCGAGTCGCTCGTGGCGTCGACCAAAGTCTATCAACATGCGATCAGTCGATATTATGCCGACATAGGAACCGTATTGCCTTTAGACGGTCTGGGGATTCCGCGGCTGGAGCCGGCGGGGAATAGTGCGAATCCCAAGTCCCTTCCTGCCCGGCTCACGCTCGCAGCTAGTGGGCCGCAGGCTGGGACGGTCAATCTTTGGAGCAGATTTCAAGGGCCGTATCTCGAAAAATTCGATACCCGGTATCCGCCGGAATTGGGGGAAACGATGTATATGCCCACCATTCGGTCGCTCTCCCTGGGGGTGAGCGTGACAGGGAGTAATCATGCCTGGGACCTCAAGGGTGACGATGGAAAAAACGATATTCCCACGAATGCCACGGTGGTGATGCTTCGAGTGGTCGGCTTGACGCCCGAGCAATTCCTGCGAGTTGATAAGATCATCGAGCCGGACATCGGGGCAACCGCGACAGAAAGACGCCTCAGAGGGCGGGCCAAGTACGATTCAACCGACATGACGTTGAATCTCTATTTAGCTCATCAATAACACCGAGAATGCCGAGTAAAACGTATGTCATCGTTTGGCCTTCGTTTCTCGTGTAAGACAGGCTTTGCAGATTCATCGAATAGGAAAATAGGCACCGAATGAAAAGACCTGAGACAATTTTCACGTTGTAGGCAGAAATTCCCTAAAGCCTGAGAATCAGATGTCCGATGAGAAACAAAGAAAGAAAAAGGGAAGAATGCTATCAGGATAATGACTATAAGCGGGAAACGGTGCGTACGTATGTCTAAGCCTCTGGTCGAGAACAAGAAGGGAATTCTCTATGAATAAGGAACGACGCGAACAAGGATTTACCTTAATCGAAATGATCGGCGTATTGGCCGTCATCGCTATTCTGGTCGCATTACTGTTGCCAAAGGTGTTTGAGATTATGGCGGAATCAAAGGCTAATGCCTTGGTTGCAGCTATCCGGACGTATGAAACGGCCGTGGTGGATTACTACTCCGACATCAGTTCGTTGCTGCCTCTCGATGCCACGGGAGTCCCGACCGCGGAGGCAACCGGCGATAGCGCCACGGCAGTCTCGCTTCCGGCACGTTTGACGTTGGATTCATCCGATGCGTTGAACACCGGCGCGAATGGCTGGTCCAGGTTCAAAGGCCCGTATTTAGCCAAATTTGTCACGGCTGTGCCTCCAGGGCTTGGAACAGGCGTATACATGCCCGCCACGGCACCCGTGAGTTACGGGACAGCGACAACAGCCTCCAATATCGCGTGGGACCTGAATAATGATGGGAACAGCGATATCCCGAGTGGGGCCAATGTGGTCTATGTCTATTTTACGGGAATCAGCGATTCCGATTTCGACAAAGTCGACGCGATTATTGATCCGGGTATGGGCACCACGACGGCCCAACGAGTCTTGCGCGGCCGGGTGAAATATGATTCGGCTACTGACCAAATGATGATTTACCTCAATCATGGGTAAGGGCTTTGCCCCCTGGTGGAGCAATGGGAAAAGGAGGCGTGAGACGAGACTAATCATACTTGAATATTTTATAGCCGACACCTTCTACTCGATCCTCTGAGCTTCCTTCGCGTTTCTTCTTTGCTGTCTTTTCCGATGGGTACCGATACATGAATTTATCCGTCATGGAACATGCACCGACCAAGCCCAAGCGTCTTGGTGACCGACTCGTCGCTGACGGTCTGCTCGCAGAAGACCAACTCGATCTGGCCCTTAAAGAATCGAAGCGGAACGGAAAATTTCTTGGTGAAACCCTCGTCAGTCTTGGGTTCATCACGGATGAAGTTCTGACGACCTATCTGGCGACCGAGTCACAAGCAACGGTTCTCGATCTCTCCGATTGTTTCATTCCTCCCGATGTGCTTGCACTCGTCCCCCATGAGTTGTCTGCGCAGTTCCGTCTCCTGCCGATCGAGAGAAAAGGCAATCTGCTAAAAGTCGCATTCGCTGATACGTACAACGTCATGGCGGTCGATACCATTGAGCGTATCACGGGATTGAACGTCGAAGTGGTCGCCGCCCCGTCGCAAACGATCTCCGATGCGATCGAACGCCTGTATGCCCAGAGCGAGACCATTACGAATCTGGTTGACCAATTGGCCAAGCAAGGATTGGGCGCGTTGGGGGAACAATCAGGGACCGAAGCGCCGATGATTCGGCTCTGTAACCAGATCATCACCTTTGCGATCCAGATTCGAGCCACAGATATCCACGTCGAACCAGATGAGCAGTATTTGCGGATTCGTATCCGAGTCGATGGGTTGCTCGGACGAGAAATTCTCATTCCCAAAATTCTGCAAGCCTCGATTATCGCGCGATTGAAACTCATGGCGACGTTAAATGTGACTGAAAAACGGTTGCCTCAGGATGGACGAATTCCATTTACTTCCGGCACCCGTCGGGTCGACTTGCGTGTGTCGACCTTACCGACGAATTTCGGTGAAAGCGTGGTTATGCGAATTCTCGATAAATCCGCCGTGAACCTGGAATTCTCTTCGCTAGGGTTTACCGCGCATAATCAGCAGCGAGTGCGATCCGTCGTGCAGCGTCCATACGGGATATTGCTGGTCACCGGTCCGACGGGGAGTGGAAAAACGACCACGCTCTACACCAGTTTACGAGAGGTGAATGCGCAGGAGAAGGGCGTGTTTACGCTAGAAGATCCCGTGGAATACCAAATGCCCATGGTCAGGCAAACTCAGGTGAATCCAGGCATCGGCATGACGTTCGCCGCGGGTCTTCGCGCCTTATTGCGGCAAGATCCCGACGTGATCATGGTTGGAGAGATTCGTGATCTCGAAACGGCGGATTTGGCCATGCGCGCGGCCATGACCGGTCACCTTGTTTTTTCGACGTTACATACGAACGATGCGGTGGGGGCGATCCCTCGTTTGATCGATATGGGAGTTGAACCCTATCTGTTGGCATCGGCGCTTTCTGGAGTTGTCGCGCAGCGGCTTCTTCGGCTCATTTGTCACGGATGTAAAGAAGAGCGGACTGATGTGGAGCAAGTCTTGAAGGCACTGAAGATTCAACCGCCAGAGGGAGAGCCCCCGAGGCTGTGGCAAGGAAAAGGGTGCCGCGCATGCGGGAATACCGGCTTTCGCGGACGCCAGGGTATTTATGAAGTCTTTCTCATGAACGAACAGGTACATCTGCCGATCGTACAAGGACCGGATTTACCAGCGATTCGAGGAATTGCCCGTAAAGAAGGCATGATTACGATGAAGGAAGATGGGCTGGCCAAGGCGTTTCAAGGACTGACGACAGTTGAAGAAGTGTTGAGGGTGGTCGATGGCTAACTATAAATACCGGGCCGTTGACCAGCAAGGCGGCACTCAGAAAGGGGTCCTGGCGGCCGAGAATGTCGATGATCTTCGAGGACGATTGAAGGAGGGTGGAAAACTCCTCATAGAGGCCAAAGAAACTCGCGAAGTGGCGACAGGGTCACATGGCACTGTCAAAGTGAAACCGCAGGTCATACTCGAATTTGTCACACACATGTCGAGTCTGTCGCAAGCCGGTGTGCCGGTCCTCACCTCGTTGATCAATCTAGCTCAGGAAGCATCAACCCCGCAGTTTGGCCTCGTTTTAGATAGAGTGTGGCGTACGGTTGAGACAGGCGTTCCTCTGCATACAGCCATGAGTCAGTATCCCCGCGTCTTTCCTCAACTCGTCGTGAACCTCGTGCAGGCTGGTGAAGAAAGTGGGACATTGCCTGAGACGTTTGTGGAGTTGCAGCGATACCTGGAATGGGTAGAACGGATGAAAGGAGAAGTCCGTCAGGCCGTCATCTATCCCACCACGATCCTGACGGCTGTCCTCGCACTCTTTATTCTGATGTTTACCTTTGTCATTCCCCGCTTCACGCCGATCCTTGAAAGTCTGAATGTTCCGCTTCCCTTCGTCACGGTCGTGGTCCTGGCGTTTAGCAAGTTTATGGAAAATACCTGGTGGGTATGGGCAATTCTGCTAATCGGCATACCTGTGGGCATAATAGCGAGCAAGTCCCGGGTCCCGGGTTTTGCCTTGTTGTGGGACACCTGGATGCTGAAGATACCGGTTTTCGGCCCGCTCAAGAGTATGGTCGCGCTTTCACGGTTCACGCATAACTTTGGAGTGCTGTACAAAGCCGGCATTCCTGTGCTGCAGGGGCTGAGCTTGTGTCAGCGGTTGGTCGGCAATCTCGTCATCGCCAAGGCCCTCAAGAAAGTGGAGCAGGATGTATCGGAAGGCGCGACCATCAGCAATGCGCTCCGGCTCCATCCGGTCTTTCCTTCAATCTTGATTCAAATGGTTTCAGTCGGTGAGGCGGCTGGTCGCCTGGATCAAACCATGCTGCATGTGGCGCATTATTACAACGAAGAAATTCCACGGCGGGTCAAAAAGATCTTTGGCATCATGGAACCGATGATCACGGTTGGGTTGATCGGAACGGTGGGTATCGTCGCTGTGTCCATCTTCCTTCCCATGATGAGCCTGATGGGAGGCATGCGCTGAGGGAGCGCGTGATCTGTCACAGGAAAGTTAGGATGAAAAACGTTCTTTAGCACTTCACGAAACAAGGCCTTCGCCTATGGAAAAGCGAAGGCCTTGTGTTGTGTATCGTGCACTGTATTTATGACGAAACTGCTTCGCTCTGGTTTCCTTTCTTCCATCGCCAATACCCGAGTCCGGCCAACCCTGAACCAAAGAGGAGGACCGTAGAAGGCTCCGGAACTTCTCCCCCTGGAGGAGGAGGGGTGTTTCCCGGCGCGAAAGAAATCGTACTATGAGAAATTCCTTGTCCTTGTCCGTGATTAATTGAGACTCCCAGGGTATCCCAATTCCCCCCGCTTGTAGCTACACCACTCGCGAAGTAATAGGCACTCCAGAAGGTATTGGTCTTGAGGGTTAGAACGATAGCATCAGTGGTTGGAGTGTCGATACTCCACGTTCCTGAATTGCCGGGCTGACCGGTCATCGTAAAGTCTGACGCGTTCGGACCAGCATCGACCATACTCGTGCCGGAATCATATTTGGCGTCAGGCGTCCAATTCGTGATCCCATCGAAGACCCCACCGTTGATGGCTGCCAACAGGGCAGCGAAGTTCATGGCGCCCTCATTCCCCGAATTGGGACCGATACAGGCATCGTAGTCGCCGCGACCTGTCGCCGTTATTGACCCAAAGGCATCATTACACGAACTGGCCGCCATGGGCATGGCCAACGCGGTGGTTCCCGTTCCACACGCCAAAATGGCCGTCAAGCAAAGACCGAAAATTGATACGCGTTTCATAATGCGAACCTCCTTGATAGATAGCAAGAACTTCGGTTGTACAGAAAGAAAATTTAATGTCTCTCATAGTCTGAGCAATTGAGATGCCAAGGTCCCAATGTTGATGGCCGCTCAAGAATTGATAGGAACGGAGAGATATGTGAGAGAACGAGATACCAATGCATGCTCATCGAAAACGAAAGACGATGAGTTCTTTTGCCGGTCTTCAAGGCACTGTCAAAAAACCAAACGATTGTTCTTTGAGAAATTCCTTAAAGCGTCGAAGAAGGAAGAAAAACTGAGGACAATCTCAACGAACGAATCACAACAGATAAATGACGAGCATGATTTTCGGATAACAATGTGTAAAGGGGAGCGACACTTAGAAGGTACCAGCGAGAAGAGCTCATACTATTAGAATGCGAGTCGTGCAGGATTCGTTAGAGACTGTTAAGAAAAAGAGAAATTGTGTCGAAAGAAGACACGAGGGTTTGCGTTCATGGCCGAAAAACGTGTCCCGTTTCCCATTTCTTGTAGAGGAGAGTGATGTTATCCATCGCTGATCAGTATCGCGCTAGAGGAGTGTTGGCGTTACTTTCGCGATCAATGAACAATGGACGACGAGACACGAACAACGGATTTACGTTAATCGAAATGCTCGGTGTGTTAGCCGTGTTGGCAATCCTGGGTGGGCTGCTGGCTCCACAATTCGTCAAACATTTGAATATCGCGGCGCGAGACCACGAAGCCATGTATTTGGAAGATATCGCCAAAGGCATCGAAGTCTATTTGCGAGAAAACCGTTCGTGGCCTGCCAACCTTCCATCCTTGAGCCCTGATTATGTGCCGATTGCTTCAACCCGGATCGGGACGAATGAACGAGGGTTTCCCCGGTATTTTTTCGTGCATCCGGACATGGGAAGCTTTAACAATGCGATGGGGATAACGGGCAGCGATCTGCCAGATGCGCGATTTCTCCTGATCTCCAATCTCGCGGCAGACGCCAATCCAACGATCACAAACGGGGCGCAATTCGATGTCTGGTGGAATACCGATACGACGACAACACCAGATGTCGAAATTTACCGTGGCCACATGGGCAGGCTGTTTCATCTGGTCAGCGTGAGTGCAGTCGGGGATGGAGGGAGTTACCGAATCGATGGGACGGCGACGAACTCCGGAGGAGGGAGATTAACGTCCTATGGCAATTATCATCTGGTGGGGACGCCGATAGAACTGGATGAAGCGGATACGTTTTCGAACGGAAATTCAGAACTGAATTTTACGCTGACCTTCGACGCAGGCTATCAATTCAATCCGGATTGTTACGCGGGTTCGCGATGGAATGCCCTGGGTTCGACCTGTCAGACATGATGAAGGATATCATCCTTGAGGCGTCTTTTCTATTTCGTCAACAATCGCATAAGAGTCTTCACGCTTGACGTATCACGTTCTTTTCCCTGCATCTCACGTCACACGCCTCATGCGTTCCGTCTGACGAACCGAGGGTTTTCCTTTCTCGAGTTTATCGGCGTCATCGCGGTCATCGCGATCCTTGGCGCGGTGATCTCTCCGGCCGTGATCAATCATCTCAAGGCGGCTGTCCGCGATGCTGAAATCACAACACTCCAAGGCATCGCGCAAGGTATCGAAGTCTACCTCAGGGAAACCCACGCCTGGCCTCCAGATCTTGCGTCGCTCAGTCCTGATTATCTGCCCACCGACATTCTCCAATTGACGCGGAATGACGCCGGGTTCCCTCGTTATTTTTTCGTGCATCCCGATGTCAGAGGCCTCACGAATGCGACAGGCTTATCTTCGAACGAGCTTGATGACGCACAGTATCTTCTTATCTCTAGCCTGATCGACGACGCAGCTCCCACGATTACAAACGCCGCGGAGTTCGACGCGTGGTGGGATACAGACGAAACCTCCACGCCGGACCTCAAAATCCATCGAGGTCAAGTCAGTGATCTGTACAGCTTGTTGACGCTAGAAGCTCCTGGGGCAAGAGGAGCCTATCGAATTGAGGATGTGACGACCAATTGGGATTGTCGCGCGAAACCGGCGCTTATTCATACGAAATACCATCTCGCTGGAACCATGATTGCCCTCGATGAAGTCTCCCCCTATGGCACACCAGAAGTCCAATTCTCCCTCATGGAAGATAGGAGTTATCGATACGACCCCTGTCACGCCGCTGGTTCACGCTGGAGGACGATGCCGGCGTCGAACCCTGAATGCTGGTCCCTATGGATGACGACAGCAACAGACGTGCCTTCGCCTAGCGGCGCGCCGTGTCTGGATAGCTGGCAGAATGGGGAGGTGCTGCAATTCGGAATGCCTGATCTAGCGGGGGAGCCAGGACTGACGAGTGGGACCCTTTCGTCGGCTGTCTCTCTTGATGGATTCTCGTTTGGGGGAGTGAACGGCATTTCGGCTATTCATTACGTCACGACTCAGATGACGATCGGCGTGACGACGACGATGGAGGTCAAGCCCGGGGATCTGTTGCTCTCAACGAACACTTTTGAAGCGTTAGTCAGCAATACCGCTCTGACCGTTGGCTCCAACGATCTGTTTATTTTTCGTCCTGACAAGCCTGGAGACTATTCCTCAGGGACATTTTTGATGTTGCTGCATAATTTCACAGGGTGGGGGATCTTTGCGAATAATGCGACGAGCATCTCGTTGATCGAACGCACGGTGACTGTCGGTGACGTGAACTTGCAAGCCGGAACATTCATTTTCAGTGAAGCAGGCGGCAATCAGAACAATATACAGTATTTTGTGCCGATGGGGGTGGGGCTTGGGACAACGAGCGGCACGACCTCAACGCTGATAAACGGCAGTGATATTGATATTGGTGTAGGAACAGCTGTCGTCGGCCTCGATGTCATCGAAGAGGCCGTGACGTTTGCGGGAACGACCCTTCAGCCGGGTTATCTCCTCATCACGTTAGGCCAAGCGGAAACAAACGTTGGCATGAACGATTTGGATGTCGGGCCATATGACATATTTTATTTGGATATTTCTGCGACGACGATGGGATCGGGGGCAACCGTCGCCAATGCGACACTTCTCCTTGAGGGAGCGGACGTTGGACTGAATACGACGTCGGAAAATATACAAGCGGTTTCGCTGGCGCCAACGCTGTGAACAGCAGCAATTGAAAGACGAAATACGGCCGATGAGATTCGGAAGAACCATAGTTGAAGGCAACATGCAAAGAGCTATACAGACCACCTTGAGTATCGAACAACGAGGGAAGAGCGACGGCTTTACCTTGATCGAAATGATCGGCGTACTGGCTGTCATGACCGTTCTTGTCGCGCTCTTGCTCCCGAGAGTCTTCGAGATTATGGCCGAATCAAAAGCGAATGCCTTGGTCGCAGCGGTTAAGACCTATGAAACGGCCGTCGTTGATTATTATGCGGACATCGGTTCGCTTCTTCCATTAGACGTCTCAGGCGTTCCGGCCGTGGAAAACAGCGGAAATAGTAATAATAGCCGATCACTTCCTGCGCGATTGACCCTGGATCAATCCGATCCTTTGAATACCGGCAACAATAGTTGGGTTAAGTTCAAGGGGCCTTATCTCGCGAAGTTCTCTTCGACGACTCCTCCGGGACTTGGCACGACGGTTCGCATGCCGGCGAGAACACCAGAAGCGTATGGGACAGCGACGACGGGATCAAACCGTGCATGGGATCTTAATGACGATGCGAATAGTGATATCCCGGCTTCGGCCAACGTGGTCTATGTCTCGTTTTCCGACATTACGCTTCAAGACTTTGAACGCGTGGATTCGATCCTGGATAAAGGATTTGGCGGTACTGCAACAGAGCGGCAACTTCGCGGTCGTGTGAAATATGACATCACGACAAAGGAGATGTTGATTTACCTCATGCATGGATGAATGGGGAACGCGTGACGCCTCTCCCGGGAGCTGCAAAACGCAAGACGGGGGAGAAGAGACCTGGAGCAAAAGACGAGCGAGGGTTCATTCAAAGTTGAAGGCCAACATCCACAAGATGAGCGGAAAGCTTGATGATAAGGGGTTTGCTCTCATCGCGATGATGGGAGTGTTGGCGATTGTGGTGATTTTGGCGACCGCGCTGCTGCCGAATATGGTCACAAGCTTCAATACGAAGGCCAACGAGACAGAAAATGACATTCTTGAGCATATCGGGTCGAGCTCGGCGACCTATCTCCGGAGTACGCATACGTGGCCTCCGACGCTTGCGGCTCACACGAGTTACTCGCCATTGGATTCTACACAGCTCTTACGGAACGACCGCTTGTTCCCACGATACTATGTTCTCCATCCCAATATGAGCGGATTCAATAACGGCACCGGGTTGGCAGAAACGGCACTGGTCGATGCGCGATTTCTCTTGATTTCGAACCGGGTGGCTGACGCGGCTCCGACCATCTCCAACGGGACGGAATTTACGACATGGTGGTCAATGGACGAATCGGTGAATCCGGAATTGCATATCTATCGGGGAAACCTGGCCAGCACCTTTTTGAGAGTTTCTTTATCTGCTGTCGGTAATGGCGGGAGCTTTCAAATTGGAGGAACGACGACACATTCATCGGGTGGGACCCTGGCGCCGTATGAGCGGTACCATCTTCCCGGGACGATTCTAAGCTTCGATGAGGCCAATACCTTTGGGACTCCGGAATTGCAGGTCGTCCTGACGTCAGATGTCGAGTTTGAATTCGATCCAGCATGTGAGGCGGGAAAACAATGGCATGTGCCAGGCGTCGAATGCGGCGGTGAGCCTGCGCAGTTCTGGCTCACGACCTGGGGGGCTCCCACCGGGAAATCCGGGGTGGGCACATGGAATAACGATATGATGATCGCCTATGGCGAGCCAGGTCTCACGTTCGAGTCGGGGCCAGCCGGGACGACGGCTGGGACATTCCGCGGGCCTCTGGTCGATCTTCAGGAGTTTGGAGCGTCGGTGGTTGAGTCACTCCATTTCGTGTCGCGAGATATAACGATTGGTACAGGCGCCAATACGGTCGATCTCAAAGCCGGTGATATCCTGGCATCCGATATTCACGATGTCACGATGACGAGTCACAATTCATTGTTTGTGGAAGAGAAAGATGTCTATGTGTTTCGTCCCTGGAAGCCAGGGGACTATTCCTCAGGAACGTTTTTCATGTTGTTCGATGGATCGGATGTGGGGTGGGCTCGTGTGCAAGGGGTGTCGCTCGTGGAAACGGCGACGAAAGTGGGGGGGACGACCATCCAGGCTGGCTCTTTCTTGATGCGGACGGCGATACGCTCAGGAATCAAATTATTCGTTCCATTCTGGGCAGGAAACACTACGGCCGGCACCTTGACGGACTTGTACAATGCCGATGATTATTTCTATTCGTTTGAATTGGTCGAGACCCCGCTGAAGGTCGGCGATGTGACCTTAAAAGCCGGACAGATTTTGTCGACGACGGTGGGGGATGGTGTGTTAGTGGGTGACAACAATCTGCTGGTCAACAGCGAAGATGTCTTTGTGTTGGATTTGACGGGAACAGGACTCTTGTCGGCCGGGAGGGCCACCATGTTGTTTGATGGGAGTGATGCGGGGCTGATCCCCAGTTCATCATCGGATTCAGTGGTCGGAATTACATTGAGCGGGACTTGTTCCAATTGGCTCCTGCCGATTATCAACCCGGGGTTCGAGACTGGCGACCTCACAGGCTGGACACGAACTGAGGATGTCTTTGGCCAAGGTGGAGTGAATCAATGGAATGCCACGACAGCTTCCTATTATATGCCCAGTGCGCCTGGCGGGACCTATTTTGCCAGCGCCGAAACAAATGGGGAGACGGGAGGAAATACTCATCGAACTGGTCTTTCGCAGCGGATTGCCGTCAGCGCTTGTTCTGTGAATATTGATGCTGGCGGATTGGTTGTGACGCTCTCGGGAGTCGGTCATGGACAGACGGATGCTCTCAAACGGGACTACGGGAGCTTGCAGCTCACTTTTTATGACGCGGTTTCTGGGGGGAATCCGATAGGCAGTGCGGCCGTCAGCAACAATGCCACGGCCTATTCTTGGACTGACCTCACGATTCCGTACGTCGAGGTTCCCGTCGGGACGCGAAGCATCGAGGTCACTGTATGGGGGACGAAGAACGCGCAGAGTACCTACACCGACGCGGGTGTGGATAATCTCGGAGGCATTATGCTGGCGGAGACGGCCGTGTTGAACAGGGTCTCAAATGGCAGCTTCGAAGAATACTTCGATTTTGCCGGGTGGACGTACGCCGGGACGATCGGCACGGTCTTTGACGGGACATCCAGTCTCGTGCTGGAGCAAGCGTCAGATCTAGGTATCACGCCTCCTGACGGGACGTATCAGGCCAGAATCCGAACGTTCGCAGATTCTCCCGATACCGAAACCAGTGGTCAGGATAATGGAAATCTCGAGGCGTTCTTTGGATTCACCAATGCTGCCTTTAACGCAAAGACGGGCATATCGATTAAAGAGTTTGAAGGGATCAAGCAGACTGTGCGTGTTGGGGACGGTAGCCAACTGTCATTCCAATGGAACTTTGGAACGGCGGATACGCCCGGTGGGACGTACAATGACCTCGCGTTCTACTACGTGACGGATTCGAGCGGCAGTGAGGTTCAGTTCACGATCTTAGGCAGTGTCAAGGGGTCGTCTTTTATTCCTGGTGGTCCAGGCGGGAATATGACCGGCTACCAAACGACCTATTTCAATTTTCCGGGTGCGGGGACCTATACGATCTACTTTGGCGTCGCTGAGGATATCGACACCGACGGACCATCCTTCCTCTATCTTGACGACTTCCAGATGACGACGTCATAAATAACGGCGAACCGCAGGCACGGCGTTTTCATGTGCCTCCCCACCACACTGGCGAATGACGACGGGCATCTCTGTCGTTCACCGCTATCCGTTTTTAAAAGAAATTTTCCCTAACCATCAAGAATCATACAGAAAACTCCGAAACTCTACATGAGTGTCTATGGAGGACTCTGTGCATGCCTGCCGGATGGCCGGCGATTTCGAATGATGATTGATCTCACTCTCACGAGGCCAGGTTTTATGACGCCTCGAAAAAAAACGATTCTTGGCGTGAGCCTGATTCACGGCCGCTTTCGTGCCCTGGCTGTCGTGAAGGATCAGGTCGTGGGGCAATGGGAATATCCGCATCGGGTCGAGTCTTCTGGCGATTTGCGGACGGCAGTCAGAGAAACCCTCAAACACACTAACTTTTCTGGCCAAAAAATTTCTTTTCTCATTGAAGATCAACGCTTTGTTCATCAATACATTCAAGTGCCGGCGATGAAGCCCTCTGACCTTCGTCTATATCTGAAGAATGCTGTCGAGGAGATGAAAACCTGGGATGGTCCGACTACGTGGCGGTTTCGAACCACTCGAGAGGCTCGGGGGAGAATCGGCGTTCTGATTGATATTTGGCCCAAAGATGTCGTGGATTCCGTGATCGAAGTCAGCCAAGCATTGGACTTAACGCCAGTGCAAATCGCGCCCCTCTCCGCAACATTCGTTGAGCAGGTCCGGTCGCTTCCCCTCGATAATCATGATGTCGTGCTCCTGGTGACGCTCGTGGCCGATAAGATCGCGTTGCTCGTGGCGATGGGCGATGGTACGCCGTTATTTGAACGCTTCTTGGAGCCGACATGTGAGGGCGTGAATGCGTCCGAACGGATCGGACGCGAAATCACACGATCAATCCTGTTTTGTGCCCAACAATATGCGATTAATGTCTCGCAAGTCTGGATGGTCGGAGAATCATCGGATGTCTCGGTGGCAACGGTGCAACCCTTCGTGGGTCTGCCGTTGAACCAAAGTCCTATGAGTCCGGACCCATCCTATTGGGTCTGGGTCAGCCTGGCATTGCCAGTTCGAAGTCCGAGTAATTTTACATCGAAAGAAGCGATTCTGGGGCCTATGCGAAACGTGATGATGAAACTCACGGCTGCAGCGGTGGTAATCTGTTTGCTCGTGGGAGTCGGGCTCGTCAGCTTTTTTCAAGGTCAATTAAATGGAACGCATAATCTCGCGGTGGCCCTCGCAGCCGAATCAAGCGATTTGCTGAAACAAAAAAAAACCTGGAAGGACCGATTGGCTAATTTGGCCGATCAGAAAGCTAGAGCCGAGCGTATTCTAGACCAACGGGTTCAGCCATTGCCCGGTTGGCTTTTGGGACACCTGGGAACGATCCTGCCTTCGGAACTGACTTTGAACAAGGCCATGATTACGCATGAATCGAATGAGTGGCGAGTGGAGCTGACCGGCCTGGCGCCTGGTGATCTGGTCACTGGCTCGCAAAGTTTGGCGACTCTTGAAGAGCGTTTGAGAGAGGGACCATACCGAGTCTCCTTCGTCGGGGATTGGCGCGGAGCATGGCTTCAGGAGGTTTCGACGAAACAACAAAGAGGGCTGGACGCCCAGCCTCGAACATTTTCAATGATCGGAAGAATTCAAGGATAATGCCGCGTTTTGACGATGAATGAATTGCTGAAAAAGGTTGGTGGATATTCCCGTTCGATTATGGTGTTCGCCATCGGGCTTACGCTGGGCTTTATCGGTTTCGTTCTGCTGACACAGATGTCAATGATTGAACAGGCTCATTCGAGCAACCAGGCCAGTTACTACCTCTCGCATGAAATCGCGGATCTTCGTACGCAGTGGTCGCAGGCTCATCCGGACAACGTACGACAACGCATGCAGAAGGCCGACCAGATGCTCCTTCGCGACTTCGATCATCTCGCCCTCTGGTTTCAGCAACTGCAGACGCAGGCGTCTACCATGGGGTTGCAGGTCACTTATCGCGTGCGTCCCACTCGCATTGCTGTTCCTGGTTTCACCGAGGTCGAAAAGGTTCCTGTTGATTTAAAAGTGTACCCCGAAACGCCGAGCATGCTTCAAGGCGCCTACCAAAAATACCTGCGGTTTCTCCGTCAACTCTCGGAAGATCAGGTTCGAATGGATCTTCAGGAAGTAGAGGTGCAGGGTGGAACGGGAGCGGCGCATATGAATGTGGGGCTGCATGTGTGGATCAAGGCTGCTGCATGAGACAGTACCTGAATAATCCGTGGGTCGTTCTTGGACTCTGTGTCGTAGCGGTGGCGCTCTTCTACTTCAATACGGAAGAAGAGGTCATCCGGCAGGCCTTGCCGTCACGCGCTTTGCCACTTGCCTCCTCCCCTCTTGCTGAATTCAAGTCATTGAGTCATGAACGTTCGATCACCGATACCACGGAATTTGGGTGGACGACAACCTTCGAACGCGATCCGTTTGCGCCCATGACGGCGCAGTCCAAGAATCCCGAGAAGACGGCCGATCAAGAGAAACGGCAATTAGCCGAGGTTTCAGCCCCGCGTGTGGTTCTTCCTGCGCTGGAGTTGAGCGCCGTCGCCTTGGAACCGGCGCCGAAAGTCGCGATGATCAACCGAAAACTCGTGGAGGAAGGTGATCGGGTTGAAGGCCTGCGAGTCGCAAAAATCGAAGCCGATGGCGTGTGGCTTCAGGGGCCTTCTGGTCGACATCATGTGGGGTTTAAAGATTCGAGTGGTACTACCAACAGAGGGGAACGGAGAAGCCAAGAAATGGTGCGAACGAGGCGTGAGTCTGGACTGTCCGATTCAAGAGGAGACGAACGAAGAACGAAAACACAGGCCGTTCTCAAGGATGGTCGAGATTGTTCTACAGGTTCCGCCTGTTCGTGATGGGAGTGATGAAGAGTTGATACGTATGAATGTTCGTACTATTCCAGGCAATGTTTTTTGGGAAAGAGCCTGCTTAACGGCGCTCATTCCGGCATTTCTTGTCCTGAGTAGTTGTAGCACGGCGCCACGTTCCGTCGCTGTTCAGGATGAAGACGATTCAACTGTCTTGAGCGTTGCCCCGCAATCGCCTGCTCTCATAGGGTCACTGCCAGCTCAAGACATGGTTGAGCCGCATGTGTTATCCGTCGCCGATCGAATGCCTTTAGGGCATCTGGCCGAGGCCGCTCAAACCGAAGAAGACCTGGGGCCGCTCTTTAGCTTTCGAGCTCAGGACATGCCATTGGTTGATGCGTTGACACTCTTTGCCCATACGAATCAACTCAATATCGTGGCGGGACCGGACATTACCGGCAATATCACCGTGAATTTCCACACGTTGCCGTTGAAAGCCGCCATGTCAGCATTGCTGGATGCCCATGGGTACTATTGGGAACAGGATGGCGACCTGATTCGGGTGCGTAAGTACGAAACGCGAATCTTTAACCTGGACTACATACGACTTGTCCGGGGAGGCACCGGAGAAAACAAAGCCAATATCTCGTCAAGCGGTGGCGGGAGCGCCGGACAAGGAACAGGAGAAATTACGGTTAATCAACAGGACGAGATCAAGTTTTGGGAAGAATTGGAAACCCAGGTGAAATCCTTGATGTCAAAAGAAGGCCGGCTCGTGTTTAACCGGCTCTCAGGGACGATCCAGGTGACAGACCTGCATCAACGAGTCGTCGACATTGCTCAATATCTTGCCAAGGTCAGTGGTTCTCTCCACCGTCAGGTCGAGATACAGGCCCGTATTTATGAAGTGAATCTCAATGACAGCTATAGCCTGGGAATAAACTGGGACCAGATCACCTTAGATGGTGTAGCCGGTAACCTTGTTTTATCCAATATCATCACGGCTCCGTTTGGCGGATTCGTCGCCAAGGCGGCGACTGCCCAGGCCACGACCACGACGAGAACGTCTTTCCCGAAAGGCACGTTTGAGACGGTGATAGAGGCTTTGCAGGAGCAGGGAGATTTGAAGGTGATTTCCCAGCCTCGTTTGTTGACGCTCAATAATCAACCGGCGTTGATCAAAGTGGCGACCGACCAGGCGTTTTTCACCCAAACGGTCGTGCAAGGAACGGGTGGAACGGGAAATATCGTCACGGAACAAGCCCGCTCCGTGACTGTCGGGCTCGTGCTTTCGGTCACCCCTCAGATCTCGGACGATGGATGGATCATGATGGATGTAACGCCGATAATTTCCCGTCTTCGTGAAATCGCCACGTCCCCTCAGCAGACGGCGACGGCCCCCATTCTTGATGTGAAGCAGTCGTCTGGATTGGTGCGGCTCAAGGATGGGGAGATGGTGATCATCGGAGGGTTGATTCAAGATGAAGTATCCGAAACCGAGCGGAAGGTTCCGCTGCTGGGAGACATTCCTTGGTTAGGGCGACTCTTTAAAGGAACCTATAAAATCACGGCGAAGAGTGAACTGGTGATTTTTCTGCAACCTCGAATCGTGGAGGGCCGTTTATGATCTCAGGTAATTTAGCCTTGTGTTATGAGGACCTTGGTTTTATCGAACCGCCATTTCGTATTACACCGGATACGGATTTCTTTTTCCCGGGAAGCCGGCATCTTGAGGCGCTTACTCATCTCCGTTTTGGGATTGCCAGCGGTAATCTCACGATGCTGACGGGTGAAGTGGGGCTCGGGAAGACGCTCATCTGCCGGCATTTGCTTCGGCACCCACCCGAAAAAACGCGATTTGCCTACTTACTCAACCCCGATCAATCGTACGGGGGGCTGCTGGCTTCGATCTATGAAGACCTGACGGGGGCGATCCCCCAGGACGCCTCATTGGGATCGCTGCAACGCGAGTTGCCGCGTTTACTGCTGCGGTTGGCCGAAGGCGGTGAGCGGGTTGCCGTACTCGTTGACGAAGCGCACCGGTTGAGTGGAAAAGTCTTGGAAGGATTGCGTCTGCTCTCGAATTTGGATACCGAAAAAGAAAAGTTGATGTGCCTGCTGCTCGTCGGTCAGCCGGAACTCGAGAGTAAACTCATGAAACGGGCATTGCGTCCCTTGGCTCAACGAATCAGCGTACGGTATCGCCTGAAGCCTTTCACCCTATTTGAAACGATGAAATATGTCCGACATCGTTTGGCGGTCGCGAAAAAAGATGAGGGTGTGCACGTGAATTCCGCCATTTTGGCGCTGATTCATGCGATGAGTGGAGGAGTCCCGAGACGAATCAATCAACTTTGTGATCGTTCGCTTCTTGCCGCCTACGCCAAAGGACAACGGATCGTGAGTCCCTGGATGGTGCGGCAAGCGGCGAAAGAAATCGGGTAGGGCGCGAATTAATGAATAAAGATTATTGCCAAGCGTTTTATGTTTTCCGTCTTACGTTTAATGGGGGCTATTGATGAGTATCATCACTGATGCATTGAATCGTCTTCAGTCCGCACGGGGGGATATCGCACGCCCGGCCGCACATGATCCTGTTCCCATGAAGGCAGAAGAGCCGAAGCCGTCAGTTGAGGTGGAACAATCGGGAGACACGGAAAAGCCAAAACACGATGCACGCTTCGTGACCGTGTCTCTGGGAGGATTTCTCCTTGTGGCGACTGTGGCGCTGGGGGCCTATTGGTGGGGCGAATCACTTGTGTTAGACCTCCCGCAGGCAACTCCTCACGAAAAAAGTACAGGCAATCCTTCCTCAGGAAAAAATGCCCATGTACAGATGAATGAGACTGTATCAGTCAATAGCCGCCCACAAACGGCAGAACGTTCTGTTGCGGCTCTCTCGAACGACCCAAGTCCCAAAGCATCTGTTGTAACCACTAAACTGGATGATCATTCGTTAAAGCCTTCTGGTGAGACGCAAGAAAAACTCGTCATGAGTTTATCGCGTGAGGCTTCCGCAGAACCAGTATTGGAAGAGAATTCTGTGCCTGTAACGGTCGCAAGCCTTGCCTCGAGAGGAAAGGCCCCAACATCCTCGACTCGTGAGGTGAAGGTTCGAGAAGCCGTCCGAACACCTGAAAATATCGATGGCCTGGGGCAAAACCAACGGTCAGGGTCTGATGCCCTCGTAGCCGCCACCGTGGCTGACGTGGCTGACGTGGCTAATGAGAGCCCCATGGTTGGTGATGATTCTCAAAAAACCGAGGAACTTCCTCGATCGAATTTTTCTTTACTCGATTCCTCTTCGGGCGATACTGGAACGCAAGAGATTGTGAGGGTATCTGGTCACGAAGCTAGAGCAGAAGAATACAGAAAACCCAATGACAGGTTGAACGTGGCCCCTATTCCTACAAAGCAGGAGGCATCAGGTACCGCCTCCGATTTCACTCACCATTCACATGACAACGCCCCGGAAAATTCTTCGCAGGTCAAGACCACTGATTCCACCATGACATCGTCAGAGACTCGGTCTTCGAGTCATCAGCAGACTTCCCCTCAGGCAGAGGAGCCACAGAAAAATTCGTCAGTCGCTGGTACGGCCGACGAAGCCCTTTCCTCTCAGCAACGTCTCGTGAAGGCGCGATTACTGATCGGCCAAAATGCCCATGCTGAGGCGATCACTGTTTTACAACCGCTGTTTACGCCTCCACCCGCCTCTTGGGAACCCTGGTTTTGGATGGGAACGGCCCAATTGGGAGTTGGAAATCTTGACAAAGCCGAAGAGTCTTTTATGGAAGGTCTCGTCCGGGACGATTCCGTAGGATATCTTTGGGTCCAGCGTGCGGTGGTGGCGCAGCAACGTGGGAATTTCGGCAAAGCGATGGATGCGCTTCGACAAGCGGAACTTTTGGCCCCGAAACTTCCGGAGGTCCACCTGAACCTCGCCTATAATTTAGAGTATCAAGGGAATGCCAGGTTAGCTCATCAACATTATCAAGAATACCTCTCGTTGACAGAAGGCAAGCCGATGTACCACACGGTTCGACGAAAAGTCTTGGAACGTGTGCTACGTCTAGGCAGTTCCTAGCCTCTCGGCAAATACGACAAACCCCGCGTGGCAGGACGTTGTCACAAGCGGAAGGGGATATCCGTTCGGATGTCCTGACACGCATTGATGTTTTTCTCACGTCTTGAAGCGCAAAGGCGTGTTAAGGAAGCGCTGTACCGTTTCGGTATCGCTGAAACGGCTATAACCCCCTCGGGCCCAATCGGGACACCTCTTGTCACCATGCCAGTGGGCAGGCTGACTATTGATCTTCTCGATCCCTTAGTCTGGATTTCCAACGACTGGCTTCTTCGACTTCTCAAGAAACGTTCAGAAAATTCCGATTGAGATGAGAAAAAGAAAGAAGAAGGTCTTAAAAAACGACGATGCTCGCATCGATTCTTTTTCCCACGTTCACTTTGAGATACGTGTGTCCCCTATCGCGGAGATCACGGTGAAGCTGCGACTCCACCGGGACGTCCGGTAGTAAACCGTCTGCAAGAAGCTGTCAAGCAAGATTCTCCTATGAAACAACTTGGTTCATTGCGCAAGCTGTTGTTGACACAAGGGAACTCTCGAAAGAGAAGATCTCGGATTAGTCCGAAGGAGAGCATTCGTCGTTTTGTGAACGCCCCGCTTAGGAGAAAACTCAAATCCCTGACAACATTGACGACCTGCGTCGCCCTTCTTGTCGCATTCGAAGTCTTTATCGTGACCTATTTAGTGACGTTGCGGCAGACGATGGTCCAGGAGCTGTCGTCCCAAGCCAGTGTGATCGCGGACAGTAGCGTTCCAGCCCTTCTTCAAGGGGATGCGGGCGCGGGAACGACATTGCTTCACACGCTACACTTACAAATTGGTATCAACGCTGCCGTCTTATACGATGCCAATGATCTGGTGTTCGCTCAGTATGCTCGTCATCCTGAAGGGTTTACTCCACCAGTCGTCAGGGCTAACAGGAGTTATCTCTTTAATAAGCATAGTCTCGAGCTTGTTCATCTTATTCATCATGATCATCGCAAGATCGGAACGCTTTACCTCAAGTCCAACATCAAGTCCCTGTACGTTACGATTGCAGAATATGCCAGTTACGCCGGAGTCCTGTTGATTGCCGCGACCTTGCTCGCGTTCGTGTTGTCCTCACGTTTGCAAGGCGCGATTGCCGGGCCAGTGACGGAATTGACGGCACTCGTGCGTCGAATCACGAAACAGAGGGACTATAGTCTTCGCTTACACAAGCAAACCGATGATGAAGTGGGGATGTTAATCGATGGGTTCAATGATATGTTGGAGCAGATTCAAGAACGAGACAAGCAACTTCAGCAATCACAGGAAGAATTAGAAAAACGTATCCAAGAAGCCACCGAGGAGGCCCGACAATTAGCGAGACGACAGGAACTGATCCTCGAGGCCGCTGGAGAAGGTATTTATGGCGTGGACCAACAGGGGAATATTACGTTCGTGAACAGGACGGCCACGAGACTGCTCGGTTGGGAGGGTCATGAACTCATTGGCAAGCCAGAACATCTGATTCAACCTCTCCCGAGTATCATGCTGTCTTCACAAAAGGCCTCTCTAGGGTCAGCTGATGACGTGGGCTTAGAGAGAGACATCGGGGAGTTGAATCATAGCGAATTTTTTCGAAAAGATGGAGCCCGGTTTCCGGCAGAGTCTACCCGGACCTCATTGTGCGGCGAAGACCATGAGATGAGTGGCGCGGTCGTGACGTTCAAGGATATTTCCATGAGGAAGCGCGCGGAAAAGGCCTTGATCGACAGTGAAGAGCGGTTTCGAAAGATTTTTAGCCATTCGAATGATGCCATCTTTGTCGTTGATCTCAAGGCCAACACGATCCTCGAAGCCAACTCCTGCGCCGCGAATATGTTGGAGTATTCCGAGGCAGAATTAACATCCCTTTCGGTTTTTGCGATTCATCCCAATGATGGCCAAACGTTGTTGGATTTCTGTCAATCCGTTTCCGAGCGTGGGTATGGATGGACCGATCAGCTCTCCTGTACGACGAAGACTGGTCGTCGGTTGGTGGCGGAAATCTCCTCGTCCGTGATTGAAATGGGAGGGAAGGAATGCATGATTGCGCTCGTTCGAGACATGACCGAACGGAAGCAAAAAGAAGAGCAGTTGGCCAGAGTGGCGAAAGAACTCGAAGTGAAGAATCAAGAGCTGGCTCAAGCACGGGATGAGGCGGTCGCGGCCGCTCGTTCAAAGTCAGAATTTTTGGCGACCATGAGTCATGAGATACGTACGCCGATGAACGGGGTGATCGGTATGACGGGACTGTTGATGGAAACCGACCTGACCCGCTCGCAAAAATTTTATGCTGAAACGGTAAGGAATTCCGGAGAAGCGTTGATGACGATCATCAACGATATTCTTGATTTCTCAAAAATCGAGGCGGGAAAGCTTGAACTCGAAGCAATCGATTTCGATTTTCAAGTTGCTGTCGAGGAAACGCTCGACCTGTTGACTGAGAAAGCGCTGTCCAAAGACTTGGAAATTTCGACGTTTGTCTTTCCTGATGTCACGACCGCCGTTCGGGGTGACCCTGGTCGATTGCGGCAAGTACTCCTGAATCTCGTGAGCAACGCGATTAAGTTTACCGATGCCGGCGAAGTGGGCATTCAAGTGTTGCGATTGAACGAGACGGATTCAGACATTGAGCTCCGTGTTCAAGTGTCGGATACGGGGATTGGAATTGCCCCCGACGTGCAGGATCGCTTGTTTCAGGCGTTCACGCAGGCCGATAGCTCGACGACGAGGAAATATGGCGGGACGGGGTTGGGACTCGTGATCTGCAAGCGATTAGTCGAACTGATGAATGGGACTATCGGCGTCGAGAGTCGAGTAGGACAAGGGAGCCTTTTCTGGTTTACCGTGAAACTTGAGAAGCAGGAGCACAGGTTCGAAGCCCAGCAACCCTTTGAAGACGAACTGCAGGGGGTGCGAATCTGTTGCGTGGATGATCATTCGACCAACCGTTACCTGCTGACCCAATACGCACAAGATTGGGGTATGGAAGCGGTGACGGCATCCACTCCGGCTGAAGCGCTCGCGATTCTACATGCAGGAGTGGCAAGGGGAAAGCCGTTTGATCTCGCCATTCTGGATTTTCACATGCCCGGAATGGATGGGGTGACGTTGGCCAGGGCCATTAAAGGCGATCCGGCACTCTCGTTCACCAAGTTAATTCTCTTGTCGTCGTTAGGAAAACCAGAAGATTCGACGAAATCATCTGAAAGGGGGCTAGAAGCGTATCTCAGCAAACCGGTCCGGAAGAAGGCGCTCGCGCAATGTTTGGCCACGGTGATGCACGCCCCAACGAATGCCCGGCATGAAGGTGAACGCTCCATGAAACAAGCCAAGCCCGGCGATGCCGACGTCTCGCATCCTGCATCTCGTATCCTCGTCGTGGATGATCAACACGTCAACCAACAACTCGCGATGTTGAGACTTGAAGGCTGGGGACATCGGGTTGATGTCGTGAGCAATGGGAAAGAAGCCGTCGAAGCGGTACGAGACGTTCCCTATGACTTGATTTTGATGGACTGTCAAATGCCTGAGATGGATGGTTATGAGGCCACGAGAGAAATTCGGCGGCTTGAGATGTCTCGTCACAAGCACAGGACGATACAGGAAATTCGTGAGCAGCACCGGCTACCCATCATCGCCATGACGGCGAATGCCATGGCTGGAGACCGTGAGAAATGTTTAGATGCCGGAATGGATGATTATCTGGCGAAACCTATTCACTCCGCTCAACTATCCGAATTGCTGAACAAGTGGTTACGAAAGATGGCCATTGACGAGATTAACAAGAAGGAGCCAGTCATGAACAATACTGACCAAAACGCGAGAACACAAAATGCGACCGCCTGTCCAGCCGATTCTCCGGTCATTGATCCTGCCGTGATGGATGAGCTCATTGAGCTCGGTGGCCGGGAACTTGTCGGCAAAATGGTCGCTCAGTTTATCGAGGACGCGACATGCTGTGTGGATGAAGTGATTCAGGCGGTTGATGAGCGGGATACACGAGCGTTGATCGAAGCGGCCCATGGGTTGAAAGGGATATGCGCCAATCTGGGCGTGCAACGAATCCAGGCCATAGCCGCCGAAGCCGAACGACTGGCGAAAGCTGGTGTTATTGATGACGCTATTCATACGATAGATGGGATACGGCCAGAATTCCGTCGAGCTCAGGAGGCACTGGAGGCCTACATACGTTCATGAAAAGAATTATCGCGAATCCAACTACATTCCAATCGATACAGACGACACACCCCGCGCGGTATGACGTTGTCACAAGCGGAAGGTGATGCCCGCTTGGAGGTCCTGACACACATGGATGTCTCTCTCACGTTTTGAAGAGCCAAGGCGTGCAGGGGCGCACTGTATCGTTTCGGCATCACTGAAACGGCCATAACGAAATCGTCAAGATGACGGCGGCCTTCTTTCCGATGAGATCCCTGTCTGTATGGGTTGTGCATTGCTGCCCTCCGGTTCACCCCCTCTCACTTTCAACGGTTCAGAAACACTCTTAAGAATCCGATAGAAAAAATAGAAAACCCTTCGTACATAGAAGGGATGGAACTTCTATGGATGTTTCAGGAAGCAGGCTTCCAGGCCTGTTCAGGAGCACTCGGCATGCTTCAATCACCGTGTTTGGAAAGAAGAGCGCCCGCTACGAATTGGTTCGTTGCGTACGTTCGTACCGGTGCTCGGATTTCCATCTCCTGTCTTGTCCTTTTGTGCAGTGGTCTCGTCTTGCCCTCTGCCGTAGGAGGAGAATCTTTCGAATCTCCTGAAGAAACTGAGATCCCAATCGAAGATTTTACCCAGTTAAGTCTGGAAGAGCTCATGGGTATCGAAATCACTTCCGTGTCCAAGAAAAAAGAGAAGCTTTCAGGAGCGGCCGCGGCGGTGTTCGTCATTACCCAAGAAGATATTCGACGGTCTGGCGTGACCAGTATTCCGGAAGCCCTGCGCATGGTGCCGGGAATGCATGTCGCGCGTTTGGACAATAATAAATGGGCCGTTTCCGCGAGAGGCTTCAACGGACGCTTTAGCAACAAAATGCTGGTCTTAATCGATGGCCGGAATGTGTATAACCCGTTCTTTGCCGGAACGGTCTGGGAGGTCAACGATACGTTGCTTGAAGACATCGACCGCATCGAAGTGATTCGAGGTCCAGGAGGAACCCTCTGGGGGGTCAATGCGGTGAACGGAGTGATCAATATTATGACGAAAAGCGCCAAAACGACTCAGGGAGGACTCGTCTCGGCCTTAGGTGGGTCGGAGGAAGCCATCGGTGGAGTCCGCTATGGCGGACAGCTTGGCAATGACCTTCATTACCGTCTGTTTGCCAAAGGCCTGAATCGAGACACGGCATTTATTCAAGGCGGAGCCCATGATGATTGGCGAGTGGTTCGAGGAGGATTTCGTAGCGATTGGGATATCAATGTCGACAATCGGCTTATGGCCGAGGGGGGAATCTACCGCGGAAATGCCGGACAACGCGTGGTGCTTCCGACACTTGTCGCGCCATCCTTCTCGCAGGTTCGAGATGAAGATGTCGAGATGGCGGGGGGACACATTCTATTGAGGTGGGCGCGGACCTTTTCACAAGACTCGGACATGGAACTTCAGTTCTTCTACGATCGATTCTACCGGAAGGAATCAGCGATCAAAACGACGATCGACACGTTGGACCTCGATTTCCAGCATCGGTTCGCACTGCCGTACGCGCAAGATATCGTGTGGGGGCTCGGGTATCGAATTTGGTTTGATGATTTTGGGAGGCGGTTCACCGTAGCGCCTATTCCCAGGTCGAAAACGTTGAACCTGATCAATGCGTTCGTTCAAGACGAAATCACGGCGTTCAATGATGAGGTCAGCATCACGTTCGGGACCAAGGTTTCTCACAACGACTTCACGGGCTTTGAGTTTCAGCCTAGCGGCCGAGTCCTGTGGCAGCCCGTGCCGGAACATGCCTGGTGGGTCGCCGTCTCGCGCGCGGTCAGAGTGCCCTCGCGTGCGGCTGACCATGGCGCGGTCGTGCAACCTCCCAATCCTCCTGCCCTCCCGGTCCCTCTGAATCTAACAGGCAACCAGCAGCTTGGCGTTGAGAGTCTGGTCGCCTTTGAAGTCGGCTATCGATTGTCTCCAATCCAAGAGGCGACCCTTGATATCACGGCGTTTTATAACTTGTATGACAACCTATTAGCGACAAAACGTGTCGCGGTCACGCCGCTCCCGACCTTTCAGTTTGTGAATAATAAAGAAGCGCGCACGCATGGTGTGGAGGTGGCGGCCAACCTTCAAGTGTTGAAATCATGGCAAATTCGAGGGGCATACACGTACCTGAATCTGGATGTCGATACTGAGGCCGGGGCGTTGGGGCTGCCGGATACGGATGAAAAGGGCAGTCCTAGCCACCAAGTATCGATCCGATCTTTGATGAGTCTCCCCCATAACGTGGAGCTGGATTCATGGGTGCGGTATGTCGATGCGCTTCCGAGTCTTTCGATTCCGGGCTACTGGGAGCTGGATCTTCGACTCGGATGGAAGCCATGGAAGAAGCTTGAAGTTGCACTCGTCGGGCAAAACCTTCTGGATAAACATCATCCTGAAATGGCCCCCAGTTTTCTCCAGACGCAGGCGACGGAAGTGCAACGAAGCATCTACGGAAAAGTCACTTGGAGTTTTTAAGCGACAGAAATGAAGCATCTCCCATAACGTTCATTTCTAGCGTGATTGAGCCCAACGTCTAAAGCACATCACATGACTTTCTCGATAGTTACTCCCTCTCCTCACGCATCTCCTGTTGTCATGGTAATTGGACTGGTGATCGCCCTGTGCTGGCCCTGTCACACGATCGCTGAATCTTCTATGGAATATAACGTTAAATCGGCCTTCCTGTATCATTTTTCGCAATTTACTGAATGGCCTGATGAGGTTTTGACGAACGAGGACAAATTCATTCATGTCTGTCATTTTGGCGAACGAACATTCATCGATTTTCTTGAACGAACATTGGACGAAAAGTTAGTGCAATCACGAAGGTTTCGGGTGCATCACAATGTATCCTCCGCACAAATTCATACGTGTCAGGTGGTATTCGTGGATGAGAAAACAGCCAAACACTCTCAAAAACTGCAAGAGATTCTGCAGAAAAGTACGGGGTTGATCGTGGGAGAATCTCGTGGGTTTCTGGAGCAAGGCGGCATGATTCAATTTTTCCATCAAGACAATAAAATTCGGTTTGCCGTCAATCCCGATGCCCTGGAGGCGAAGCATATTCGATTGAGCTCAAAGCTGCTCCGGCTCGCCAAAATTATCAGAATACAATGAAGAACCTGATCCAGAAAATTCGAGAGAGTCTCAATAGGACATCGATAAAAGGCAAGATGTTGCTGGTGATTCTTGCGACCACGGGGACGGCCTTGTTGTCATCGTATGGCATTCTGATCCTCAACGATCTGTACCTTCTCCGGCAGGCATCGATGCGTGAACTGGCCATCCTGGCCAATGTCATCGGAGCGAATAGCACGGCCGCGTTGGCTTTCAACGATAACGCGGCCGCGAAGGAAACGTTGGGCGCGATACATTTTCATCCCGATATTACCCGCGTCACGATTTTCGATCGACACGGGAGCGTCTTTGCGAACTATGGTGACGCCGTCGAACCGGGTTGGACACTTCAGGAGGCCGGGGAGGAAAGTAGTCAAATCTCTTGGCAATCCGTCGCGATTATTCGCGACATTACGTTGAATGGCGAACGGTTAGGCGTCCTCTATCTGCAAGTGCGTCTCAGCGTGGTCAGCGCACGATTGCAGGAAATTCTGGGTATCACGGTCTTGGTGTTTATTATTTCTGCCGTCGTCTCGTTCCTGCTGTCCTCCAGAATACAACGGATGATCACGGATCCTCTCATGGAGTTGACCACCGTCTCTCGACGGATTTCTCAGAAAAAAGACTATTCCTTGCGCGTCAAAAAAAATACGTCAGATGAGGTGGGAACGCTCATCGACGGCTTTAACGAGATGGTTGTTCAAATTCAGGAACGTGACCGGCAATTGGCACAACATCAAGAAGAGCTCGAAGAGCAAGTGGCCCATCGAACAGAGGAACTGTCTCAGGCCAACGCATTATTGCGATCCGAGAATGAAGAGCGAGAACGAATTCAAACTCAGCTACGAGAGACGGCGCTCGACCTCGAGAGTAAAAATCTCCAACTTGGGATTTCGCGTGATGAAGCGTTGGAGGCAGCTCGTGCGAAAGCCGAATTTCTTGCCACGATGAGCCATGAAATACGGACGCCCATGAACGGGGTCATTGGTATGACCGGATTGTTATTGGAGACAGCGCTGACCGATGCGCAACGTTACTATGCCGAGACGGTTCGCAATTCATCCGATGCCCTCTTGACGATCATCAATGACATTCTTGATTTCTCGAAAATTGAAGCCGGTAAACTCGAACTCGAGGTGATCGATTTCGACTTGCAGGTGGCTCTAGAGGAAACATTGGATTTACTGGCCGAACGAGCGTCTCGCAAAGGGTTGGAATTGACGGGTCTCGTATTTGATGACGTGCCGACCTCCCTGCGAGGAGATCCCGGACGCATTCGACAGGTGCTACTCAACTTGATCGGGAATGCGATTAAATTCACGGAATCCGGGGAAGTCGGCGTCCAGGTGCTGCGTGAAGACGAGACCGAGCATGAAATCACGATTCGTGTGCATGTGTCCGACACTGGAGTTGGGATCGCTCCGGACGCTCAACGAAAACTGTTTCAGTCATTTACGCAAGCGGATAGTTCAACGACCAGAAAATATGGTGGAACAGGATTAGGGTTGGCCATCTGTAAACAATTAGTCGAACTGATGGGCGGAGGGATCGGGGTAACGAGTCAGGTGGGGAAGGGCAGTATTTTTTGGTTTACGTTGAAGCTTGGAAAGCAATCGACGCAACCGGTCGTGATTCCCAGATCTACGCTCAAAGGGCTGCGTCTGTGTTGTATCGACGATAACAGCACGAATCGGTATCTTCTCATGCGCTACGCGCAAGATTGGGGAATGGACTGTGTGATCGCGGCGACTCCGGACGAAGGCTTGGCTCTGCTGCATGAACATCTGTCGCAAGGCCATCCTTTCGATATCTGTATCGTCGATGGACAGATGCAGGGCATGGATGGGTTTTCGTTGGCTCGAGTCATCAAGGGTGATTCTCAACTGTCAGACTTGAAATTGATGTTGCTCACATCCGTCGGAAAACGTGGAGATGGGGCGAACGCCCGGGAAGCGGGATTTGGGGCGTATCTCACGAAACCCATCAGAAAAAATCAGCTCTTTGAAGGTTTGGCGATATTAATGGGAGAAACGATTGAACCCCTAGGGAAAATTCAACCTTCCCTCATCACGCGGCATAGTCTCAAGGAGCGGCAAGCAAAGGGAGTTGGACGAGTCTTGGTCGTGGATGATCATCGCGTGAATCAGGAATTAGCGGTTTTAATGTTGGCTCGGCTTGGATATCGGGCTGATGTTGTGGCCAATGGCCAAGAGGCTCTCGAAGCCTATGCACGGATTCCCTATCAATTGATTTTGATGGATTGTCAAATGCCGGAAATGGATGGGTATGACACCACGAGGGAAATCCGACGTCGTGAAGAAGCGTCAGACGTGAGTGGCGAGATGAACCGCCTGCACCGCGTCCCAATCATCGCCATGACCGCCAATGCGATGCAGGGCGATCGGGAGAAATGTTTGTCTGCTGGGATGGACGATTACATCACCAAACCCGTTAAGCCTCCACAGCTTGCCGAGACCATGGAGAAATGGTTCCCAAATGAGGGTCGTGAAGAATTCGGAGAAGGACAAGATGAGCCGGATGCCCTCATGGAGGAAGGCGTAACGTCTGCGGCAAATTCTGAATCTTCCATGCCTCTGTCCGCTCTTTCCGTCAACGTGCCTCCTATCGATGAAAGCGTCCTGGCCGAGTGGCGTGCCATGGGGGGAGACAAGTTTGTGATGCGGATGCTCGACCAGTTTATCCATGATGCAACGGCCTGTGTGGATCAAGTTGAACGGGCTGTCACGAGTCTCGATCGTACCGCGCTGGCGGAGGCGGCGCATGGATTAAAAGGCATATGCCGAAATATTGGGGCGACGGACTTCGCTTCGATGGCTGAACAACTCGAGAGAGCTTGTCATTCGAGTTCCGATGCTCCCGAAGCGGTCAATGTTCAAGAGTTTAAGGAGGAACTCGCTCGTGTTGGGAGGATGGTTCAACAAGTACAAGGGGATGGGAATGCCTCATCATGATTGTGCGGGTACGTATCAGTTTGCCATTTGGCATCGGTTTCTCGGCGTTCAGAAGAAAACCATCCCTGTGCCTGTTGAACTGTCAGGCTTGAATGGAATAGTCCTGGAACCATAACGACCTGTATGAAATCTCTTAAGTCTCGCTTCCAGACGTTCATCGAGAAGCAGCCCGAACAATGGCTCATCGTTGTCCTTTCGACAGTGATTGCGCTCGTGATGGGCATCTATGGTTTTTTACAGGTTGTCGAGCGTCATAGGGAGTTAGAGAGTGCTGCCCAACAACATGGCTTGGCTCTGGCCGAAGGACTGTCGCTGCTCGGAGCGGCGGCGGTGTTGGACAATCTGTTTCCCGTTCAAGAAGCCTTGATGAACCGTAGTCAGGCGAATGACGAAATTTTGGATGTGGTCGTCATCGATAAAGATAATATGGTGGTCGCTTCTGATCGCTCGGATAAAATTGGCAAGACCGTTGTGCCGCCGACATTTGGAGAGGCTGATCCTGATGTGCGTGTCTCGATTCAAGAGGGCAAGGAAGGCTCTCGAGAGTCCATGGTCATTTTTCATCCCCTTCTTGCCAATTCTCAACTTGTGGGGTGGATCAGAGTGACGCTTTCCTTGGAGAGTCTTCGTCAGAAAACCTATTACGTGATCATGAAGCAGGCGACGGTGAGTCTGTTGGTTATCCTGCTGACGATGTATCTGGTCCGTAAAGCCGTGACGCGTTTGTCGCAGGCGCTCAAACTCAGTGAGACCAAAAATCGACGGATTATTGATACGGCCCTGGATGCCGTCGTCGGCATGGACAGTTACGGATTGATCCTGGACTGGAACTTTCAGGCAGAGGTGATGTTTGGATTGCCTCGAGACGAGGCTGTCGGACAACTCTTGTCAGACTGCATCATTCCGGTTCGATACCGGCAGGCACATTTCACGGGACTGAATCGGTTTCTCGAGACCGAAACCCCGACGATCCTCGGCACACGCATTGAAACGGTTGCGTGTGACAGGCAGGGCCGGGAGTTCCCAGTGGAATTGGCAGTTTCCCCGGTCAAAGGGATGAACCGGGAATGGGAGTTTCATGCCTTCATCCGTGATATTACCCAACGCAAGGAAGGCGAAACCGCATTACAGAAAGAGACGGCTATGGTGCAACTACTGCAGCGAGCGGCGGTTTCTGCGAATGAAGCCCGGTCGATCGATGAGGCGTTTCAGGCCATTCTCGATCTTGTCTGCGAGCATATGCATTGTCCCGTCGGGCATGTCTATCTGACGCATGAGGAAGATGAACACCTATTAGTTCCATCAAAAATCTGGCACCTTGAATCTTCTGTATTTGACTCATTTCGACAGATCACTGAGCAGACGTCCTTTCGTCTTGGGAGAGGTCTTCCCGGCAGTGTCGCCGCCAGTTGCCGTTCGGTGTGGGTTGAAAACCTCGCGCAGGATCAAATTTTCCCGCGAGCGAAAGTCGCCGATGCGGTCGGGTTGACAGGCGCCTTTGCCTTTCCAATCTGTATCGGGAGTAAGGCTACCGCAGTGATGGAACTCTTCTTCGTTCAGGGGGCTTATCTGGATGATCATTTATTGGAAGTGGTGACGATTATCGGCACGCAACTTGGTCGGGTCATCGAACGAACTCGAGCGGAAGCACATATGAAACAGGCCGCCTTGATGGCGCAGGAGGGCAGTCGAATCAAGTCCGAATTTCTTGCCACGATGAGTCATGAAATTCGTACGCCCATGAACGGCGTGATCGGCATGACCGGCTTGTTATTGGAAACGGCGTTGACTGCCCGACAACGTCAGTATGCCGATACGGTACGAAGTTCTGCTGAAGCGCTTTTGACCATTATCAATGATATTTTAGACTTTTCGAAGATCGAATCCGGGAAACTTGAATTTGAGACGATTGATTTTGACCTCAGGACTGCGCTCGAAGAAACACTGGATCTCTTGGCCGGGAAGGCCAGTGAGAAGCATCTCGAACTGGTCGGGCTTGTCTCGGCACGAGTGCCGACCGCACTATGCGGCGACCCTGGCCGCATTCGTCAGGTGTTCATGAATTTAGTGGGTAACGCCATTAAATTCACCAAACAGGGAGAGGTGTCCGTTCAGATTCATGGCTCTGAAGAAACAGAAGACTCGGTTCTGATACGAGCTGAAATTACCGATACCGGGATCGGCATGTCCCCCGAAGTCCAGGCCAAGCTGTTTTCACCCTTCACCCAAGCCGATAGTTCGACTACGAGGAAGTATGGCGGGACGGGACTGGGCCTCGCCATTTCCAAGCAGCTCGTTGAGCAAATGGGCGGAGAGATTGGCGTGCAGAGCACGCCAGGCGTCGGGACGATGTTCTGGTTTACGATGCGATTAGGGAAACAGCGTCAGGCGTCACCTGAACCGGTTGACCGTCAGACTTCATTCCAGGGACTTCGTGTGTGTTATGTGGATGATCATCAGATCAATCGTCGTCTCGTCGCACAATATTTTGTCGACTGGGAGATGGACGGGACGACCGCGGCCACCCCGGCAGAAGGGCTGGAGATCTTGCGGCGAGCGGTTCAGCGGGGCCTGCCGTATGATATGGCCATCCTGGATATGGAGATGCCCGAGATGGATGGGCTGGACCTGGCACGGGCTATCAAGGCCGACTCGTCCCTTGCATCAGTCAGGTTGATCCTTCTCACCTCGCTAGGCCGCCGGGGTGATGCGACGGCTGCTCGTCAGGCTGGGTTCTCCGCGTATTTAACGAAGCCCATTCGCAAAGGCCAACTCGAAGCCTGCTTGTTGACGGTGATGAACGACGGCTCTGGGAGCGCGGAAGCATCTGTCCCGGCTTTGATCACCAGCCATGCGCTGAAAGAAGTCGAACGCAAGAAAAGCGTCCGAGTCCTCGTCGCCGATGATCATCGGGTCAATCAGCAGTTGGCGGTCTTGATGGTCGAACGACTGGGGCATCGGGCGGATGTGGCTGCGAATGGCCAAGAGGCGATCGAGGCGGTTGTCCGGCAACCGTATGATGTGGTCCTCATGGATTGTCAGATGCCGGAGATGGATGGCTATGAAGCAACGAGAGAAATTCGACGCCGTGAAGCGTTGCGCGTCGAGCGAGAGGCTAAAGATCTGAATGGAGACACGAGTGGCCGAATGTGTGGCCGTCGAGTACCGATCATCGCTATGACGGCGAATGCGATGCAAGGTGATCGTGAAAAATGTTTGGAGGCTGGAATGGACGACTATATCACGAAGCCAATCAAGCCGGAAGCCTTAACGGAGGTGTTGACGAAGTGGTTAACCAGAGGAGAATCCGGCTCCTCGATGTCTGATGCCGCCAACGGAGAGAGCGGCGCGTGTGCTCGTTCTGAGATGGAACCGGTCGCGGATGACATGGAGGAACGCAGTCGTCAAATCTGAAAATGGTAACGCTGCCGACTTTGGATGTTGTGGGCATCTGTTCATTCTTCTTGGTCATTGTGTGAAGAACCCTTCCTCACGCACGTTCCAATCTGTCACAAGCCAGTGAACTGCGTAAAGTTCTCGGGTAAGTGACCGAAATAGGTTCTATTCATGGTCAGTCGGTCTACGGCCGCAGAGAGGACATCAAGCCGGAGCTTTCATCTACCTCCTTTGATTGAGAGTAATTTTTTGAAGTCCACCTTTTGGCGAGAGGAATCATGATCTCTCAACACCAATGTCAACAAGCAGCCGTTTTGATCGTGGATGATCAAATGACGAATATTATGCTGTTGGAGAACATTCTTCAGTCAGCCGGCTATACGAACATTCATAGTACGACCGAATCGACCGATGTCGTGCGACTCTACCGAGAAATGAACCCAGACCTGATTTGCCTGGACATTCGCATGCCTGAAGTCGATGGTTTTCAGGTCATGGGACAATTGAAGATCGTCAATAAGCGACCCTATTTGCCCATTCTGGTCTTAACCTCGGAAGAGGACCGGGGAACCCGATTGCGGGCGCTTGAGTCTGGCGCAAAAGACTTTTTGAATAAGCCGTTTGATAAAGTAGAAGTGTTGATGAGGATTCGTAATCTATTGGAAACCAGCCTGCTCCACAAAGAAAATAAGCGGTATATGGAAACCCTGGAAGAAACGGTCCTGACAAGGACGCAAGCGCTCGAGGACACGCAACGAGAAGTCATCCATCGATTGGGACGGGCTGCCGAATACCGGGACAATGATACCGGATCTCATATTGTGCGGATGAGTCACTATGCGGCGATTCTCGCCCAGGCGGCGGGCATGACCGAAGAGGAGTGTAAGCTCGTTCAGCAGGCGATGCCGATGCACGATATCGGGAAGATAGGCATTCCAGACGACATTCTTTTAAAACCAGACCAGTTAACGTCGGAAGAATGGCACACAATGCGACGCCACACGCTCATCGGCGCCGAATTGCTCTCTGGGAGTGATTCTCCCTTGCTCCAAATGGCGGAAATTATCGCACTGACTCACCATGAAAAATGGGATGGGTCAGGGTATCCCAATAAATTGTCAGGGGAAGATATTCCTTTACCGGGACGAATCTGCGCCATCTGCGATATTTTCGATGCCCTCACCTCTCAGCGTCCATACAAAGAGGCCTGGGCCGTGGAAGATGCCATCAAACATATCCACGAATTGTCTGGCACCCATCTTGATCCTCATCTCGTGGAACGCTTCGAAGACATGCTCCCGCTCATGCTCGAGGTGCAACGCACCTATGTGGATGTGCGAGCGATGGAGCCCGTGTCAGAGTACAACTCCTAAACACTTTACCTTTCGATTGAACGCCGACCAGGCCCTCAGGGACGCGCCCGTAGTCAGCGGTCTGTCGTCGCTCCAGATTCCCGTTGAAATGATTGAAATGAACGGGTACAATGTTGTCCTGGTTTCTCTGGTTTCATTTTCGCTAAGGAAATGACTCATCTTCAAGCATTCACAGGGATTTCCTCAGATCATGTAAGCCTACACACTGTTTTTATCCCGCCAGATAGAATCCGGCTTTTCTCCGTGTTTTCTACAGTCATCTTTTCAGGATGAAACCGTGAGTTGTTATGGGCCGGCATAATACATTGATTGCTGTTCGACGTACCAGTTTCCTTCCTGATTGTTTCTCAGACTCATGACATTCGTTATGACGATACACGTTTTCTGTCACGCTGTTCTTTCATGATACGGTCGAAGCTTTTATTACGAGGATGATTGCCAAGTCTGAAAGGAAGGCCTGGATCCTACCGCCGATCTTCGTGCTTAGTGGGGTGGTGGGCAGTCTGTTTGTCTTAGACCTGGTCTTGCCCCTGGGCGTGGCCTCGGGCGTTCCCTATCTGTTCGCCGTGTTCCTGACGAAAGACATGCCGGGACGGCGTGTGACCGTTCTTGTGGGTGTTCTCTGCTCCGGGCTGACGGTCGCGGGGTATTTTTTATCGCCTCCAGGAGGGAAGGAGTGGCAAGTGCTCGTGAATCGAGGGTTGTCCATCCTGGCGATCGGAATGACCTCACTATTCATGATTTCCTGGAAAGAGTATGCAGAAGAAGTGCGAAAGCGGGCGGAGGATATCCAAGCCGTGATCGACCTGATACCTCATATGATTTATGTCCGAGACGAGAATGGCAAAATGACGATGGCGAACCGGCAAACGGCGGAATCGCTCGGCATCTCCCGTGAAGAGCTTCTCGGATTGCACGAGATACGGTTGAGTATGGATCCTGTCGAGGAGGAGAAGCGTCGGCAGGCTGAAACACGAGTACGGGAACAACAAAAACCGGAATGTGATGAGCACGAAGTATACACGAGTCGGCAAGGTGAAACACGAATTTTCCAGACGACCAGAATGCCGTTCCGGTCGTTATACATTCCGGGTGAATGTGTGCTGACCGTGTCAATCGACCAAACGGACCAGATGCTGTTGAAAGGGTCATGGCGGTTAGCGAAACAGATGTTTGACGGTTCATCCGATCAGATTGCGATCCTCGATCTCAATTACCGGTATCGGCGGGTTAATCCGGCCTATGAGATGGCGCATGGAACGACCATGGAGGGTATCGTCGGCTCCTCCGTGTCCGATTTATTGGGTAACGAGACGTTTCAATACGTGATTAAGCCGAGGCTCGACCAATGTCTGGTCGGGAAAGAGGTGATGTACGAATCCTGGTTCACCTTTCGACGTGCGGGTGAACGGTATATGATCGTCACCTATACTCCACTACGAACGAGTCACGGAGTTGTCGAGGGCATCGTGGTTGTGGCTCGGGATATCACAGACCGAAAGCAGGCTGAGCTTGGGAGGGCACGACTGGAGTATGCGGTGGATCGTGCCATTGAAGGTCTGAGTCTTCATGATGAAAATGGCATCTTTGTCTATGTCAATTCAGCAGAAGCCAAGATGTATGGATATGAGCGCGATGAGTTAGTGGGGCATTCTTGGGAAAAGCAATATGATGAAGCAGAAGTGACTCGGATTAAACATCAAGTGTTTCCGATCTTGAAACAACAGGGCAGTTGGCGTGGTGAATTACTGGGACGTAGAAAAACCGGTGAGAAATTTCGCGTGCTCGTCTCTCTCACCCTCTTGAATTTGCATGATCGATACCCTGCGGGGCTGGTGTGTACGTGTCAAGAGATTACAGACAAGCGCCGGGAGACGACCTCTTGAGGCCAAAGGAGATTTGTGAAGTCTTGATCAACCGTGGTGGACGTGGCTGAGCGTCAAGGTGCAGGAATCGCGCGTGAGGGCAGTGCCAAGCGTTTTCACGCGATATTCGAAAACGCAGGAATTGGTATGGTGAATCCCGCCTATGCCAGGATGCATGGCTATGCACCAGATGAATTGATAGGAAAGCCGATGGCCTCGGTATTGACCGAAGAGTCGAGGATGGAATTACCGGAGGTCATCAGGCGAGTCCACAGGCATGGACATCTTTCGTACGAATCGACCAACCTTCGAAAAGATGGAACGACGTTTCTCTCGCTGGTGATGGTCTCGGTCGTCAAAGATAGACATGGGAAGCTCCTGTATCGTGTGCGGAATATCTCGATATTTCCCGTCACATACGAACAGCAGCAGAATTAAAGTCAGGGAAGGCGGCTTTGCAAAGTTTTTTCGACAGTGTGCCGTTCATGATGGGTATGGCTGAAATCGATGGTGAAGATATTCGACATCTTTCTGACAATTTCGCCACCGGGAAGTTTTTTGGCTTAAATGTGGCTGATTTACATGGACGGTATGTCCCGGGTCTTGGCGGGACGGAGGCGAGACGTCAGATGTGGTTGAGGGCCTACCGAAAGAGTCAACGGACCGGGACACCTGTACACTTTGAGTCCCAACATGTTCGCGATGACCGGCAGCACTGGCTGTCGATAACCGTGTCGTTTATCGGGATGTCCGAAGAAGGCAAGCCACAATTTGCCTATGTCGGGCAAGATGTGACTGAACAAAAGCGTTTGGAAGAGGAACTGAAACGATATACGGAAGGGCTTGAAGCTGAAGTAGAGCGGCGAAGCGAACGTATTCAAGAGCTTGAACAACGACGGATGCAAGTGGAAAAGCTCGCGGCATTGGCTCAGGTCGCGGCTGGCGTGGCTCATGAGATCAACAATCCCTTAGCGAGCATCGCGCAATCCATGGCCTTGCTCAAGCAGGCGGTGCCGCCCCAACATCGACATTTTCACTACGCGCAGAAAATCGATGACTGTATCGAACGGATTTCGCAAATCGTCAAACAGTTATACCAGCTCTATCGTCCGGAGACTGGAAAACAGGAAAAAGTCAACCTCGTTGAACTTCTGACGAGTACGAAGAGTATTATGACCACCTTGGCTCAAACTCACGGAGTCACCATCGCGTGCCGGTGGTCGAAGTCCCGGGTGTATGCGCAGTACCCCAAAACGGGTTTGATTCAAGTCCTGTGTAATATCACGCAAAATGCGATCGAGGCTTCCGTGGCTGGGCAAACGGTCTTCATGGACATCACGGCTGATGAGGAAACGGTGACGATCTCTATTCACGATCATGGACGAGGCATTCCGAAAGATCAGCAGGCTCGTATTTTTGAACCATTCTTTACGACCAAATATGGAGATACTGAGAGCGGAATGGGGCTTGGGCTGGCGGTTTCTCGGAGTCTGATCGAATCGATGGGTGGCACGGTGAGCTTTACCAGTTATGAAGGGGAAGGCACCACGTTTTGCGTACAATTACTGAGACAACAAGCGGGCCTGTTATAGCCATGATCCAGGCCAAGGGCAATGGGGGTGTGGTACGATGCTTCCTTAATCAAAGGTATCCTGAACAAGGAGGGCGTTACGATGGTCTCTCAAGGGAATCTTTTGCTCGCAGATGATGAAGAAATCTTTCTAGAAGCAACGGGAGAATTACTCGAGAACGAGGGATTTGCTTGTCATAAGGTTCGGAATGCCGAAGAAATCTGTGAATCGTTGACAGCACTGGAGTTCGATTTACTCATCACAGATCTCAACATGCCAGGGAATCGGGTGCTGGAAATGGTCGATGAAGTTCGTATGCAAGCCAAGACGCTTCCGGTGATCGTCCTGACCGGTTATCCGTCCGTGCCCTCAGCGGTGGAGTCCGTACGATTACACGTGCTGGAATATATGATCAAACCCGTGCCGTTTCCCATGTTGCTTGATGCTGTCAAACGAGGAGTTCGTCAGAAGCAGGTGCTCCGAACCATCCGTGCGGCCAAGCAAGAAGCGGAACGGCGGACCAAACGCTTGGCCGCGATCGAAAATACGTTAAGCATGCTGGGTGATGCGGTCCAGGATGTTCAGGTGGAGCAAGCGTTGGTGGCTGATCCGCATGTCATGGAGTTGCAACGGCAAGTCGCGGATTTGGCTGAACTCATTGATTCAAGTATGGTCTCGACTCAACCGTCGATTTCGGACTATTTTCGTCTTCGAGAAGGACTCTACGAGACGATCCAAGTTCTTCAGCGTACCAAAGGAGCCTTTAAATCCAAGGAGCTGGGTGAACTCAGGAAACACCTCCAAGCCCTCCTCGAAAATACTTCCTCTGAGATCCCTTAAGATTCCGACTGTATTCACCGATATTCTTCATAGGGCCCCGAAAAGATGTGGGCTGCCTAGCCTGGCGCCCGTACAGGTGCAGTTGTCTATCCTGCCTTGCCTTAGCGTGCTGGTGACCTAAGACCAGCAAGTTGATGACGCTGGGTTTCTCGAATTCACATTCATAACTGCCTAATGAACGAGTAAACGTGAAATGCTGCGAGAGAGACGAAGTCAACGCAGACTGGAACGAGGGGATTGGATTGACGCTATGGTGATGAGCCTTCAAGGAGGAGAACGAACATGATGATCACTCAAACAACGCGTGATAATGCCGCGATTTTGTCATTGGTTGGCCGTTTGGACTTTAATGCACGCCACGACTTTCAGGCTGCGGTGGAAAAAGCCAAGGCTACCGGCGTCCACCTAATCGTGGCCCACCTGAAAGACGTTTCTTTTATCGATAGTGCTGCCTTGGGCCTTCTGACCGTGGCTTATAAGAATTTGGAAGCCGCCAAAATTCGCCTCGTTGTTGCCGAACCTCAAGATTATGTTCGGAAAATCTTTTCATTGGCAAATCTTGGAAACCTGATCAAGGTGTACGCGACGGTTGATGACGCCGTCTCTTCACGAACATCATTCGCGAGCTTCTCGAAGTAATGGTCATTGCGGACGGGAGGGAGTCCGATTCAACCCACGAATTGCTGGATTTTCCCATCGGAACGATCGAAAGGCCACGCATGGCATCGGAGATTCCAAAAGGGACGCTGCATGTTTTTATCATGAGGGCGTGAATGATGCCTGTATGTGTCCGTCCGGTACACGCTCAAGAAATCGGCTGCAATTGTTCGTCATGAGGGGTGAGGAAGAAGAAGTTACATGGCCAATTCACGACATCTTCAATGTCTTCTTGAAGACGGACTTTCCGCCTGGAACACCTGGCGGGAAGCGTGCCCACAGATTCGTCCGGACCTCTGTGGCGTGGACCTGCGCGGGCGAGATCTGCAAGCCATCATCTTGACCGGAGCGAATCTTCACGGGGCGGACTTGAGTGGTGCGAATTTGTCGCAGGCGTTTTTGTTTGGGGCGAATCTGGAGGGCGCGAATCTTTCCGGCGTGCAATGCGAAGGGGCGCATTTTATTGGGGCATTTTTGGAACGTGCGTGTTTAGCTCGAGCTGATTGTTCCCATGCCCTCTTTCTCATGGCTCACGCCAAATACGCCAATTGTACCGAAACGAATTTTCAAGATGCGGACCTTCGTGACATGGACTTCTCGGAGGCGAATCTGATGAACGCACAGTTTCAACGAGCGGATCTGTCAGGCACGACTGTCAAGGGCGCAATCCTTGAGGGAGCCTTTTTTGATGGGTCTAGGGGATTCTATGGCCTGGAAAAAGTGGCCAGTCGAAACGGTCGGTAACGAAGCATGAAATGGACATAGCCCGAAAGATCTGAGAATGGCATTTGAAGAAATCACTACGAACGATCTACGGATAGGCCTATACATCAAAATCGAGGGTTCGTGGTTTAGTCATCCATTCCCGACGAATACGTTCAAGGTTCGGTATCACAAGGAACTTGAAACGTTGAAGAGTCTCAAAAATGTGACACTTCTCTTCGATCCTGACAGATCAGACCCTGAAGGGCTTGAGGAAGATGAAGCCGGCCTGGAAGGCGAGACGGCCAGTCTGCAAAGAGGCCAGGACGTAACATCGGCGGATGAAGCCGCAGCGCAAGAAGAACTGGTTCAACACAAAATCGAACTCCAGAAGGATTATCAAAACTACCAAGAACAACTTCGAAAAGTTGAGGCCGATTATAAAGAGGTCCTGCGTGAAGGCAAGGTCATGCTGCAAGACCTGAGCTCCGGCTCGCCTCGTGGTTTGGCCACCGCCAAAAAGATGATTGGTTCACTCAACGATATTCTGGTCGATAATAACACGTCACGAGCTCTGATGAACCTTATGGGATCGAATGATACCGGGGAAGAGTTTCTTCTCCATGCTCTCAATGTGTGCACGCTGGCAATCCTCATCGCCCGTGATCTGGGCCTGAAACGTCACGAAATAGAAAAAATCGCGATGGGAGCGATGCTGCATGATATTGGTGAACTCAAGTACTCCGCGGAAATGTTGTTGAGAAAGTCCAGAACCGCATCTGCCGAAACCAAGGCTATCCTAAAAAAACACCCACGTTACGGAAAAGAGACGCTCACGGCGTTTCCATCTTTTCCTCATGAGTGTTTGGATATCGTCCTGCAACATCATGAGCGGTTGAATGGAACCGGATATCCGTTGGGGTTGAAAGAGGGCGGGATTACCCAGTATGCCAAAATCGTGATGGTAGCCGATGCCTATGATGAATTGTGTAATAATCCGGATCCACACAAAAGTCTGACTCCTTCAGAGGCGCTATCAATGCTCTATACGAAAGAGCGTTCGACGTTGTGGGGAGAGGCTGTCGTGACGTTGATTCGTCAGTTAGGCGTCTATCCTCCCGGATCATTGGTGGCGTTGACGAATGGGTCGATTGGTCTCGTGACGAGCGTGAACATGGAGACGCGCCTTCGCCCCATCGTTATGGTGTATTCTCCCGATATACCAAAAGACGAGGCGATGATCCTGGATTTGGCCCGCGAACAAGAGATTGCCATTAAAGAAGCGATCCGGCCCCGGGAACTCTCCCCGGAAATTCGGGATTATTTGAATCCCCGTCGAATTATTTCCTACTACCCCTCGGCTCCGCAGGCAGGAGATGCTCAAGCGACTCTAGAGTGTCAGGCTGCGTCGTCGTAATTCCCTTTCTCGATCATTCGGAAATGGTGGTCAAGAGTGATGATTAACACTGACCAAGGAAACGATTCCTTGGCTTTTGGCTTTTTTCTTTGTTGAGCCATCGGTTTATACGCTCGAACACTGAAAGTTTATCTTCTGCTTCCGGTTGGTCATCTGGATACTCAATCCAGAGTTCTTGGGTCCCCAAGTAGGCCTCGCCCTGAAAGATTAACTGGGAACGAAGCTGGGTATATCCCAGTTTTTGCAGGGTCTTGATCAAACGTTGGAGGGCTGAATTTTCATCGGTCAAGGACTCTTCATCGAACCTCATCCGTTCATACCGCAGCACAACATGATACGTTCCATCCAGCAAGCGACTTTCGACCTGTCGAGTGAATCCGCGTTCTCGATCATCGAGTCCAGAGAGTTGATAGATATTGGGTTTATCGGCAGAGGTTGTCATAGTGAAAATACTGAGTCGTAGTGTAGCATGGAACGTCATTGGTTGACAGTTTCGGTCTCGGGGCCCGATTTCGGGATGTCTGCCATTTGATCATGGAGATGGTAATGGTAAAGATGACATGCAGGAAGATTGAACGGTCTTGAGAGTGATGTTGTGCATGTTTGCACGAGAAAATCTGTTCGAAATCGCACGGTCTTGTATTTTTTCTAGGCCTGTTGTTTAATGATGAGCGGACGGCACTTGGTTTCAGAATGAGCGCTTGAACTCGCTTTATTAAAGGGAACACCTGTATAGTATAAATAAGAGGCATAAGAGGAGGATCTTAGCCTACATAGTCGAGATGTTAGAAAGAGAAAGCTCTTGCTGTTTGTTCATGCAATGGCTTTTTTTATGACATGTTCTCTGTCGGACCTGAAATGGTTTTGTGGCCCTGGAATTGCTTGGCTTGAGAGTATTTGGTAAAGGAAACACTCGTAATTCATGCCGATCGTGTGATCAACGATGTCATATCCTTTAATACTTTTTAACAATCAGGAATGGTGCTCGAACAACTTATGGTGAAAGACATTATGCCGGCACATTACTACCATGCTCTATCAAAAGTTACCAAAATTCTGAGCCTTCGTTTAGACCTTGAAAATTGTTTGCAGGACCTTGTGAGGCACATTGACGATGTCGTCGCCTGGGACAAAGTTGAAATCACCCTTTTTCTGCCTGAGCTGGACTCTTTTCAATTTTATGCCGTCGAAAGCAAACTTTCGGAAGAATTGGTTTTGCGGGCCGATTCGTTGATTCATCGCAAGGGAAGTGCGCTGGGCTGGGTCTACGAGCACCGACAATCACTCATTCGTTCGGACCTGCGAGCTCGGCTGGAGTATGTCGAAGATTATTCCTACGTGAAAGAAGGCCTGAATTCCATGGTCACCCTTCCATTGCTGATTGGGGATCGATGCTTGGGGACCTTAAATGTCGGCAGAATCGATGCTGGTAACCGCGCCGGGGATGAAATCGCGTTTCTCGAGCAGATTGCGACCCTGCTTGGCCTCCTTGTGAATAATGAATTAGTCCATCATCAATTAGAGGTCAGTAATACGGTTTCGGAAGATTCAGGTCTTCACGTGAGTCGGGAGAAGTTAGAGAAACCTGATGCGATTGGAGGGATGGTTGGTCAGAGTAAGGGCTTGAAGAAGGTGCAAAGCCTCGCAAAATCTGTAGCTCCTACTGATTCCAGCGTGCTCATTACTGGCGAAACGGGGACAGGGAAGGAGCTCTTGGCTCGCTATATTCATGATCAGAGTCCGCGGAGGCATCGGCCTTTTATCGCGATTAATTGTGCCGGTTTACCGTCAGGCCTCGTCGAGAGTGAATTATTTGGTCATGAACGGGGAGCGTTTACCGGAGCGGATGAGCTCAAGCTGGGTCGATTCGAACTGGCCAATGGCGGAACGCTCTTTCTCGATGAGATCGGAGAAATGCCGCAAGCGACTCAATCCAAACTGCTGCGTGTCTTGCAGGATGGGCAGGTCGATCGACTCGGTGGAAAAGAATCGATCCCCGTCGATGTTCGGATTGTTGCCGCGACGAATTCGGACCTGAAGCACGCGGTCAGCAGTGGTCAATTTCGTATGGATCTATTTTACCGCCTTCATGTGTTCCCGATCGCGCTTCCACCCCTTCGTGATCGACCGACGGATATTTCTCTTCTTGCTCAGCACTTTCTTGACCGGGTCTGTGCCAAGTTTTCACTCCCTTGCCGACGGATGAGCGAACAGTCTCTTGAGCGATTGATGGCTTATTCCTGGCCGGGAAATGTTCGGGAATTACAAAATGTGATTCAGCGTGCGGCAATTCTTTCTGATGGCTCGGACTTGAAGGTTGAGCATCATCATTTTTGCACGCTGGATTCTTCTTCTGAAGTCCGCTCATCGGCCCAGAATGGGGGGCATACGCTCCGTGATGTCGAAAAGCATAAAATCCTTGAAGTTCTCGAGCAGACCAATTGGCGGATCGATGGGCCAAAAGGGGCTGCGAAACTCGTTGGGCTAAACCCAAGCACTCTTCGGTCTCGTTTAAAGAAGCTTGGTATTCAGCGTCAAAAGGATAGAGCATTCTCACCGCTTTTTTTCACCTCCAACTATTTTTCGTACGACTATCTCTCCACGCTTCTTTCATTGTGCTAAAGGCCGCAAGTTTTCAAGGGTTCCCGTGATGTTTCGGTAACTTCCTGTCTTTTTTAGTGTCTTGACCCTAGTGTTTTTGCATTAAATTAGGCCAATCGGTCCATTGAAATTTCTATGACTTCATTGATTTTCCGTGAAATATCGAATTGATGTCGTGGATTTTGATGTCTGTCTCTCCGTGGTAATTAAAAAACTCATTTGTTTTTAAGTATTTATGTGTTTTCTGTTGTCACCGTAAGTTTACGCTGAACAAGGTATGTCACTTGCTTTTTCACTGTTTCAGATTGAGAAATCAGTGAAAAGTATTGGCAACGTTATCAGATGAAAATATCAATCCACTTTTTAAATCAAAAAGGAGGGTATTTCACCAAGGCAGGTATACACCCTGCTCGTTTTTGTGAAAGACAGTTATTTAATCTCTCATTATTAACGTAGGGAGGTGTTTTCATGTTTTTATCTAGACGGCAATTTTTAAAAGTCTCCGCGGGGACCGTGGCGGCGGTGGCGTTAGCGGACAAGGCGTTGGCCTTGACGGCGCTGCAGCCGGTGGTCGAAGTGGGCAACCCCCTGGGCGAGTACCCGGACCGGTCGTGGGAGCGGGTGTATCACGACCAATATCGGTATGACTCCTCGTTTACGTGGTGTTGTTCACCCAACGACACGCATGCGTGCCGGATTCGGGCCTTTGTGCGTAACGGGGTGGTGATGCGGGTGGAGCAGAACTACGACCATCAGACGTACGAAGACTTATACGGCAACCGGGGGACGTTTGCGCACAATCCGCGGATGTGTTTGAAGGGGTACACGATGCATCGGCGGGTGTATGGCCCATATCGGCTGAAGGGGCCGTTGATGCGCCGGGGGTGGAAAGCGTGGATGGATGCCGGGAGTCCGGAATTCACCAATGACGTGATGACGATGTATAAATTCAATGCGCGGTACCTGGATGATATGCTGCGGGTGAGCTGGGATACGGCGTTTACCTACATCGCCAAAGCGATGATCATCATCGCGAAGCGGTACAGTGGGGAAGCCGGGGCGCGCCGGATGCGGGAGCAAGGGTATCCGCCGGAAATGATCGAGATGACGAAGGGCTCGGCGATCCGGTGCTTTAAGTTCCGAGCGGGGATGCCGATCCTGGGCGTGATTGGGAAGATGGGCATTACGCGGATGAACGGGGGTTGTGGGGCGTTGTTGGATACGTGGGTGCGGAAGGTGAAGCCGAACCAGGCGCAAGGGGGCCGGTATTGGTCGAACTACACGTGGCACGGGGACCAAAACCCGGCGCATCCGTTCTGGAACGGCGTGCAGGGCTCCGATGTGGACATGAACGACATGCGGTTCTCGAAGCTCAACACGAGTTGGGGGAAGAACTTCGTGGAGAATAAGATGCCGGAGGCGCACTGGAAGCTCGAGAGCATTGAGCGGGGGGCCCGCGTGGTGGTAATCACGCCGGAGTACAACCCGACGGCGTATCGGGCGGACTACTGGATTCCGGTCCGGCCGGCCACAGACGGGGCGTTGTTCCTGGGGGCCTTAAAGATCATCTTCGATGAGAACATGTACGATTATGACTTCTGTCAGGCCTACACGGACATGCCGTTGTTGGTGCGGACGGATACGCTCCAGTACCTGGACCCGCGGGAAGTGATCAAAGGGTATCAGATGCCGGACTTCTCACAGACGTATTCGGGGAAAGTGCAGACGCTGAGCCCGGCTGAGATCGCGCGGTTAGGCGGGTTCATGGTGTGGGATACGAACAAGAATCAAGCGGTGCCGATTCACCGGGAGTTGGTGGGCTGGCACTATCGCAACAGTGGGATTGAATCGGCCCTGACCGGGACGTACCGGGTGAAGTTGCTGAGCGGGCGGGAAGTGGATGTGATGCCGATCTTCCAGATGTATCAAGCGCATTTACAGGATTATGATCTGGATACGGTGCATCAGATCAATCGGGCGCCGAAGGACCTGATCGTGCGCTGGGCGCGGGATGCTGGGACGGTTAAGCCCCATGCGATCCATAACGGAGAAGGGACGAACCACTACTTCCATCAGACGATTATTGCCCGGGGTGCGGCGATGGTGCTGATCGTGACGGGCAATGTCGGGAAGTTCGGGACGGGCCAACATACCTGGGCCGGCAACTACAAAGCGGGGATCTGGAACTCGACCCCGTGGGGTGGCGGGGGCTTAGGGACCCATACCGGGGAAGACCCGTTTAAGATTACGACGGACCCGAACGTGCATGGCAAAGAGATCCATGTGCGAGGGTACTACTACGGCGAAGAAGTGGGGTATTGGAACCACGGGGATACGGCGTTGATCGTGAACACGCCCAAGTATGGACGACGGGTGTTTACGGGGAAGACGCATATGCCGACGCCGTCGAAGTTCCGGTGGGTGGCCAACGTGAACGTGTTGAACAACGCGAAGCACCACTATGACATGGTGAAGAACGTGGATCCGCACATTGAGACGTTAGTCACGCAGGATGTGGAGATGACCTCGGACGTCAATCATAACGATGTGGCGATGGGGGTGAATACGTGGATGGAGTTTACGTACCCGGAGCATACGGCGACGGTGTCGAATCCGTGGTTCCAAGTGTGGAAGGGGGGCATTCGGCCCTTGTATGACACGCGGAATGACCTGGATACGGTGGCCGGGGTAGCCGCGAAGTTGACGGAGATGACCGGGGATGGGCGGTTCCGGGATTACTTCAAGTTTGTGTACGACAACCGGGTGGATGTGTATCTGCAGCGGTTGTTGGATGCCAGTACGACGGGGTATGGGTACAGTGTGGATACGATGCTCAAGTCGGAGAAGGGGTGGATGGTGATGTGTCGGACGTACCCCCGGCATCCGTTCTGGGAAGAGACCAACGAGTCGAAGCCGCAGTGGACGCGGACGGGGCGGTATGAGAATTACCGCATCGAGCCGGAGTGTATTGAGTATGGGGAGAACTTCATCTCGCACCGGGAAGGGACGGAAGCGACGCCGTACTTGCCGAATGCGATCATGACGACGAACCCGTATGTGCGGCCGGATGACTACGGGATCCCGATCACGGCGCAGCACCATGATGATAAGACGGTGCGGAACATTGCGCTGCCGTGGCAGGAGATCAAGCGGTACTCGAATCCGTTGTGGGAGAAAGGGTATCAGTTCTATTGTGTGACGCCGAAGACGCGGCATCGGGTGCACAGTCAGTGGTCGGTCAACGACTGGGTGCAGATGTATGAGTCGAACTTCGGGGACCCCTACCGGATGGATAAACGGACGCCGGGCGTCGGGGAGCATCAGTTGCACATGAACCCGCAGGCGGCGAAAGATCGGGGGATCAATGACGGGGACTATGTCTACGTCGATGGGAACCCGGTGGATCGGCCGTACCGGGGCTGGAAGCCCAGTGACCCGTACTACAAGGTGGCGCGGTTGATGATTCGGGCGAAGTATAACCCGGCGTATCCGTACCATGTGACGATGGCGAAGCATGCGCCCTATGTGTCGACGGCGAAGTCGGTGAAGGGGCATGAGACGCGGCCGGATGGGCGGGCGATTGCGATGGATACGGGGTATCAGTCGAACTTCCGGTATGGGGCGCAACAGTCCTTTACACGGGATTGGTTGATGCCAATACATCAGTTGGACTCGCTGCCGGGCAAACATGCGGTGGCGTGGAAGTTTAAATTCGGGTATCAAGTGGATAACCATGCGATCAATACGGTCCCGAAAGAATGTCTGATGCGGATCACGAAGGCGGAAGACGGCGGGATCGGGGGGCGGGGCCCCTGGGAGCCGGTTCGGACCGGGTTTACGCCGGGTCAGGAAAATGAGTTCATGATCAAATGGCTCAAAGGCGACCATATTAAGATTAAGGTGTAAGTGGCTTTGCGGGAAGTCGGGGCTCTTTTCAAACTTGCCGTCTGAAAAGAAGCACTGCATGCACCTCCCCGGCTTCCCCATGGCGCGAATGGTTATTAAATTAACGAAGTGACCGAATTTAAATTTTAGTCATTAATCAAAGAGAACGGAGGGAACTATGCCAGAGGTTTATAATTGGCACCTAGGACGGAAGATGCTGTATCCGTATGAGGAGCGGCATCCGAAATGGCAATTTGCCTTTGTGTTTAATATTAATCGGTGTTTAGCCTGTCAAACGTGTTCGATGGCGGATAAGTCGACATGGTTGTTCTCGAAGGGGCAGGAGTACATGTGGTGGAACAACGTGGAGACGAAGCCGTATGGGGGGTATCCGCAGTTCTACGACGTGAAGATCACGCAGTTGATCGAGCAGGTGAACCCCGGGGGGCAGGTGTGGAACGTGCGGGTGGGGCGGAAGCACCATGCGCCGTACGGGGTGTTCGAAGGGATGACGATCTTTGACGCGGGCGCCAAGATTGGGCAAGCGGCGATCGGGTATATTCCGACGGACCAGGAATGGCGGTTTGTGAACATCTATGAAGACACGGCGACGTCGATGCGAGCGATCGTGGAAGGCGTGGATAAGACGGGGTTTACGAAGGAAGAGCCGTGGAAGATGACGGGAAGCAGTTTGCCGGAGCATGAGACGTACTTCTTCTACCTGCAACGGATCTGTAACCACTGTACGTACCCGGGGTGTTTGGCGGCGTGTCCGCGCAAGGCGATCTACAAGCGGCCGGAAGACGGGATCGTGTTGATCGACCAGAACCGGTGCCGGGGGTATAAGAAGTGTGTGGAGCAGTGCCCGTTTAAGAAGCCGATGTACCGGGGGACGACGCGGGTGACGGAGAAGTGTATTGCGTGTTATCCGCGGGTGGAGGGCAAAGACCCGTTGACCGGTGGCGAGCCGATGGAGACGCGGTGTATGGCGGCCTGTGTGGGGAAGATCCGGTTACAGAGCCTGGTGAAAGTAGGGGAAGATGGGCTGTGGGCGGAAGACCGGTGGAATCCGTTGTACTATGCCATTCGGGTGGAACAGGTGGCGTTGCCGCTGTACCCGCAATGGGGGACGGAGCCGAACGGGTACTATATCCCGCCCCGACAGGCGCCGCGAGGGTATACGCGGCAGATGTTTGGGCCAGGGGTGGATAATGCGATCGAGAAGTACCTGGTGCCGAGTCGGGAGTTGTTGGCGGTGCTGCAGTTGTGGCGGGCGAGCCAGCAGATCCTGTTCCGCTATGATGTGATTCCGGGTCCGAAAGTGTTTGAAACCATGATTCACGGGAAGAAGTTTGAGATGTACAATGACACCGTGTTGGGGTTCAACAAGTCGGGCAAGGAAGCGGTGCGGCAGCAGGTGGAGGAGCCGATCTACATCCGGCCGGCCGAACGGGTCAACTGGTTGTAGGAGCGCAGTCTGGGCCACGAGGGGCCAGAGCGGTAGCGACACGGCCGAGGGGGGCAACCCTCTCGGCCGTGCATCGTTTTAGGCTTACTTTTTTTTGCTTTCTCATCCCTTCTTCATGTGTCATAGATCAGACCTTTGAAGAATCTGGAAAATGAGGTGCTGACACAGCTGAAGAAAGAGGGGGGCCTTACGAAACCGATTTAATGCGGTGTTTGTGTATGACCAATAGTGAACAGGCCGTTGAGAAGACAGACCTGCGAGAGTTTTGGCCTTCTACGAATCGTGGGACTTTTTCAGGCGGCGGTCAAGGGCAAATCGAGTAATGCCGAGGTGTTTGGCGGCGAGGCTTTTATTGTCATCAGCCAATCGCATGACCTCATCGATGATCGCGGTTTCGACATCCACCAGGCCATGTGTTCCTATTTCCATTTCAATCTTTACCACTTGTTTGTCATTGGTCGTGTGAGCGGTAGCCACTCTTTCTGCCGTTTGGTGGAGTTCCTTGGGTAGATCAGCACCCATGATTGATTTTTCTTTACAAAAGATCACCGCTCGTTCAATGATATTTTCTAATTCTCGAATGTTTCCTGGATATGGATAATTCTCCAATAGCGTCCTGGCATCGGGTGAAAAATCTTGAATATCTTTTCCGATATCTTTGGCATAACGCCCGAGCGCGCGAAAACTCAAGGGTATAATGTCTTCTATACGTTGACGAAGTGGTGGCAATTCTAGGGAGACCACATTGAGACGAAAAAACAGGTCTTCACGGAAATGCCCATCGCTGACTTGTTTGCGAAGATCATGGTTGGTAGCCGCGATGAGACGAAAATCTACCGCGATTTCATCACGACCTCCCAGTCGTTTAATGGAACGTTCTTGCAAGACGCGAAGGAGCTTGGCTTGCATGGAAATATTCATATCTCCGATTTCATCGAGGAATAAGGTTCCCCCTTCAGCTTGTTCACAGAGCCCTGGCTTTCGTTGATTCGCTCCCGTAAAGGCCCCGCGTTCATAGCCGAATAGCTCACTTTCAAATAGCTCTTCCGGAATGGCTGTGCAGTTGACTCCCACAAATGTTCCGTTTCGACGAGGCCCATTGTGATGGAGAACGCGAGCGATAAATTCCTTTCCGGTCCCAGTTTCTCCTTGCAGTAAGACCGTCGTCTTATGATTTTGCGTCATGTCTTGGATCTGAGAAACTAACCCCTGCATGCTTGGGCTCTCTGCGATCAAATTGTTGAGCGCATACCGATCGGCCACGTCTTTGACTTCAAAATGCATTCTCCTTAAGAGTTCCAGGTATTCTAATGCCCGGTTGATCACTGGATCGATGCTGCCCAGATCGACGCTTTTGATTAAAAAATCATAGGCTCCCAATTTCATGGCTTCTACGGCATCCTCGATCGTTCCATAGGCCGTCAAAAGGATGAATAAGGCATGCGGGGCTTTGGGCTTGGCTTTTTGGAGAGTTTCCAGTCCCGTCATGCCGGACATTTTCAGGTCCAGGAGGATGATATCCGGCACATCATGATCCAGAGCATCCAATAAGGCCTCACCGGATTCGAAACTACGGATTTGATGCTGTCGTCGAGCGAGTCGTCGAGTAATCGAAGACCGAACCACTTCATCATCATCAGTCACGAAAATTGTGGCACGCATATTTATGTCACCATGGAAAATTGAGGTTGATGAACGACGGGCAACCAAACCGACATGATGGTTCCAGAATGGAGTTGACTCTCTGCTTTGATTTCTCCCCCATGGGCTTCCAGAATATTCTTGCAGATCGCAAGGCCGAGGCCGGTTCCACGATATTTCCCTGATGTGAAGAAGGGGTCGAAGATTCGGGCTAAATCAGCCGCCGCGATGCCCTTCCCGGTATCGGTAATCGTTAATAACACGCCCAGCTCACCGCCTCGCCTGTCTTGTGTTCCTTGTATGGTCAGCGTGCCTTTTTCAGGCATGGCCTCGATCGCATTCTGAAAAATATTCAGCAAGACCTGTTTAATTTGGTCGCGATCGGCCCACAGGGCTTTATCGAGGTTTCGAACTTCGTTATCCACTTGAATCTGCTTCAATCTGATGGGGTCCCTGAGCAAGTCGAGACTTTCTTCTATCAATTCTTTAATGGAAAAGGAGGCCCAGACCAGATCACGAGGCCTGGCATATTCGACGATTTGATTCACGATCCGATCCAGGCGACGTGTTTCGTTCAGGATGGTTTTGAGGTCGGCAATCTTCGAGTCATCTTGCTCGAAGTCTTCCATGAGCAATGTGGTAGTCGAGCCGATGCCGACCAGAGGATTTCTGATTTCATGCGCGATACCGGCCGCAACCTGCCCCAATGTCGCCAGCCTTTCGGCCCGACTTAGTTTTTCCCGCATCTGTTCTAACGCGGTGATGTCCACGTTAAATCCTTGATAGAGGACGTCGTCATCATCTTTGTCTTCGATGGGTATGGCGCGGCATAAAATTTTTCGAACCGCGCCGTTTGGGTGAAGAAATCGAAAAACCTGTTCGAATGGCTGATGTTGAGAAGTAGTTTCTTTAAAATGCTGAAGTACGTGATCCCTATCGTCTGGATGGACGGCATCCCACATAGTTTCAGGAGATAACTGTACATCTGGTTCATGTCCAGCGAGGATCCAGTTGTGTCGATTACAAAAAATAATCTGTCCCCCAGAGGCTGTAAAAATTCCGAATGGGGCATGGTCCACGATTCCACGATATTTTGATTCTGATAAGGAGAGATCGATGTTCAGCGAGCGTAGCTCTGCCTCAGAGTTCTTAATACGCTCTACGTAGTCTCGAAGCTGCTGACTCATGTTACTCATCACTCGAGTTAAATTTCCGATCTCATCTTTCCGGTCAAGAGTCATAACTTCTGGGATCGACTCTTCTGATCGACTTTCCACCTCCTTGGCAAGCGTCGAGAGTGGACCCACGATTGATCTCGCCAGGAGTCTGAGTACAAGCACCATGGGAAGTAAGGCGAGTGATCCACCACCGATGATGACACCCAGTAAAAAGGAACGATCCTCCGATGTCCTAGCCAGCGTTTGCTGGAGTTGATTAAATTCCAATCGATCGAAATGGGCAATGTCCTCACGGATGTTGAGCATGAAGGTGCGTCCTCTTCCGGATTCGATATAGGCCACCGCATCATGGGTATTCCCCTGTTTGGCACGTTCAATGAGTTGATCCTTATCACCCATTAATTGTTGGACCAACCCTTGGACATGCTGGATGCGCATGTGCTGGTCTTCACGTTTCTTGACCATTTGTGCGAGAGACTGACCAACTTGGAGGACACGTTTTTTGGCGGAAAGATAAGGTTTTAAAAATTTTGGTTGTTGGGTTAAGACGAAGCCTCGAAAGCCTGTTTCCAGGTCGACGATCAGTCGTAAGTATTCCGCTGCTGTGGTCTGGACGTGATAGATGTGGTTCAGCCGGTCTTCGTCTTCCGCGAATGTCTGAACACGGTGATAGGTGATCACACTGAGAGTGAAAATCGTAATAATCGGAATGATAGAAACAAGGAGGAGCTTCTTTTCGATCGGGATATTGCCAAAGGCCCGTAATATGGGCGCCGTTATTTGCATGTCATACTCTTGAATTCATTGATATGGATTGTCACTGCTTGTCTAGGGGTCTTGTACGAGCAATTAGGGCAGGAGTTTCCGTACCGAAATGAATCCATTGCAGATCCTATGCCTATTTACGAAGTATAAATCTTATATAATTGTTCGCCTTTTTCGTTCTATGAAAATGCTGTTTGACGCGCCATCCCCCATACTAGGCCTTCCTGTACCTCATCCTTTAATTATAAATGATGTGCGAATTTGAACGTCTTCGACTACGCAGTTTCGCTCAATTATGAGGTAAGAATCCCTGGCTAGAACAGTGGACTCTATCAATAAACTTTTATAAGTCAAGTCGTTATACATCTTTCTTGAAAACGACTCCTAAGGAATGCGAATGTGTTCGAAATTGGACCATGAGGAGATTCACTCTCCAACATCAATAGGAGTAGACAGCATGGACCCGATCTACGGTTTAGTCATCATCGGGTTTATCGGTCTTATCGTAGGAACCAGTCTTCACTGCTGTCCGAGCGCCGATAGAAGAAAATGATAGTCGGTCAAAACAACAACAAGATAACAAGTCTGCTGAGCTGTTTGCGGTAGGACCTTTATTTACAAGCGACTCAAGTCATACCTGAAAACTCTCTTGCCTCATTGTTCTGCTCGTGCTTTGAGTTTTTCCTCGTCTTTTCCTTCAGCCGACTCTTCTCAAGAAATTCTACCGTTTATTGAAAGGCTCACAGTTTTTCCTGCTTTACCTGTGATCATTCCCTGAGTGACGTTTTGCAGTCTTTTATCCTAAGAGTGCCATGTTAGTCGAGAGAGAAGTTCTTATTGCTCGTGCGTTGAGCGATAGTGAACAGAGTTGAACGTGTGGATTCGCTCGAATCTGCTGATTTTTTATCTGGAAGTCGAAGGGAAATGTGTGGAAAACGCTGATTAGCATGGGTTTTTTGCCGAAACTTAAACTGGCATCATGATTGCTCTATTTTAACATTGAAAGACGGCTCGATTGTTCTTCATACAGATTGGAGCGATCAACATGGAAAGCTTTGTACTATTAGTGTTAATCAGTTGGGCTGTACTTTCTCGCGTGTAGTTGTTTCCCACTTCCCAAGGGCCAGGTTCACTCTCTTCCACGTGTTTCGTCTCTTCTTTTTTCCGTAGCCTTTCCTTTATATTCCATCTCGGTAGATTTGTTAAGGTCTATTTCGTTTTACGAATTACTGGCGGGAGAATTCCTTGCTTATGATAAAAGGTTGTCATGATGCGGTAAGCGCTCTGTCGTATTCGAGATCTGTATCCAGCATGTTGGGCTGAGGTAGATGGAAGTTAAGAAACCAAAGATGATTGGGGTAAAGTCGTATTTTTCGGAATTCAATATTGGCCCTAATCTTCGCGATCTGAACACCAATATTCAGGGAGATATCCTGGCAGGCATTACGGTCGCTATGGTCGTTTTGCCGATGGCGTTAGCTTTTGGTGTCGCCTCAGGGCTGGGAGCGATATCCGGTCTATGGTCCGCTGTAGCGGCAGGACTCGTCGCCGGACCATTGAGCGGTTCGCCTTGGGCAGTTGGGGGGCCGACTGGGCCCATCACGATTCAAGTTTTAACCATCGCGCAGACCCATCAGACACCGGAAGGGACGCCAGACCTCGCTTTCATCTTTACGACGATCGTGTTGGCAGGCCTTATTCTTATCGTGCTGGGGCTCGGTAAAGTCGGTCAATTTATCCGATTTACCCCGTACTCGGTGATATCCGGGTTTATGACCGGTCTGGGCGTTCTGTATATTCTACTCCAAATTAACCCTTTTCTTGGGCTCGCGGGCGCCTCAAGCATTTCTTCTGCCTTGACCAGTTTACCGGGCGCGCTTGCCCAGATGAGTGTGCCGGCCTTCGGCATTGGGGCCATGACGATTGTCGTCCTCATCGTTTGGCCGCGGATATCACCTGTGATCTGGCTCCCAAGTCCATTAGTGGCGCTGGTGGTGAGTACCGCTGCCGTGTGGCTTCTTGGTCTGGATATTCCGACGATTGGAGAGATACCCACCGGATTGCCTGACCTTCATCTTCCACACATTGATCTCATCCAAGCGGCCTTTGTTCCAGCCGCCGTGCTTGCGGGGTTGTGTGTCTTCGATAGTCTGCTCACGTGTTTGATCGTAGACAACATGACCGGAACACATCACCACAGTGATCAAGAATTGATTGCCCAGGGGTCGGCGAATATCTTTTCAGGACTTTTTGGTGGATTGGGCGGAGCGACCAATACGATGCCTTGTGTGGTGAATATTCAGAGTGGAGCCAAGACTCGTCTGTCTGCTATTACGTCCGGGGTTGTCCTCTTGTCGCTCGTCATGGGGTTAGGTCCACTGGCTTCGCAGATTCCACTATCGGCGTTGGCAGGTATTCTCATGAAGGCGGGGTACGATATCTTGGATATGCGTGTCCTGCCGGTTGTGCGTCGGTTGCCTCGATCAGATTTTGTCGTGTTTGTTCTGGTCGTGGTGATGACGGTCTTCTGGAATTTGCTGGCTGCGATGGCGATGGGCCTTGCGATGGCCTTTTTCCGGTTCGTGAAAGACATGGCGGACCGCTATAAGGCGGACCTTGATCGTCGGGCTGATGACGTGAAGCAGGAAGAAGATGATCTGCTTTTTGCCTTTTCTCGAGACTATAGCCGACAATTCAAAGCGCAGGATACTGTTGACCTGGGGGAGATGAGCGGGAAACTCGAACATCTGATTCAGGACCGTATTCTGATCGTTCGACCACACGGCCCATTGTTTTTTGGCGCGATTGACTGGTTGAATGAGGCCGTTGAGCATCTTGATGGGAAAGATGTGTTGCTGATTCGATGTCAATGGCTGGATGAGCTTGATCTTTCCGGGGCCTACGCGCTGGGAGATCTGATTGAAGCCGCCAATCGTCGATCGGTGGCCGTGTTGGTTGCAGGCCTCTCTGATCGATCCAAGCAAGTCCTGGAAGATTTACACGAGTTAGATCGTCTGCAGCCTCAATATATCTACAATCATTTCCCGGAAGCTCTTCAAGAAGCTGTACTCATTGTCTTCTCCAATGGAATTCCGAATGGCCTGTCGCCCCTGAGTGCGTCTTAACGCATTGAACACGGCGTCACGGTCAACTTCCAAAAACAGTAGGATATTTTTATATGGTGAGTGAGAGCTGATTCCGCTACAATGAACCCGAGCCTGTTGACCATGATGCAAGAGATGTTCGTAGAGAGAGTGGCCAGTGTGATGGGCGGTCGATGAATGGACGAAGCCTCATTATTTCTTTTCTGATCGCCTCGCTGTGCTTTGCAGTGGGTTGGGTGGTGGGTGGGACGATCCCCCCGAGCGATAGCATACCGGCACGAACGGTGGCGAGCTATCTTCAGGCGGTGATCGACGCTGATCGGACCTTCTATACCCAGCATGTCGTCGAGCGAATGGAGGCTATGCTGATTGTGACGTCATCCGAGGAGTGGAGGAAAGAAAAGACCCTGCCCTTGCCTGTGCAATTTCTTCGAGAAGCCTCCAGGAGTCTTCATGTTCGAGGCACACCCTTTCGTTACCGATTGGTGAGCCTTTGGCCCCTGAATCCTCAAAATGCTCCATCTTCTCCAGCTGAACGAACGGTTCTTGAACAGGTCGTGGAATATGGAGAAGTCGTGGAAAAAGAAGTGATGGTTGACGGCAAGCGGTATTTCAAGGCTGTCTATCCTGATCGTGCGGTGAGCCGAGCCTGTGTGTCGTGTCACAATAGTCATCCAGATGGGCCAAAGCGCGACTTTAAACTCAATGATGTGATGGGGGGCCTAGTCATTCAAATTCCGCTCGAGTAAGGAGCGTCATCCCTCATCAGAACATGAACCGCCCCTCGTGGCCCTGAGCCGCTTTTCGTGTCTTTCTTCTTCTTTCAACGATTTCAACTAATGAGTTGTGCGAGTCTGATACCCCATTAAAACGAATGGCGTCATACGATCATGAGAAAAATGGAGATGGTGCGTATAAAGGAGTTACGTCAAGATACCGAGTTTTGGTATATTGGCGAGTCACTTCAAGTCACAATCTTCATGTAGCAAGGACACTTCCTCACTTTCATCCTGGTTATAGCTGTTTTTGAGCCGAACCGTGTGAGTTTACACGTATGTCATCTACCGTAACTCGAACCAAGCAGGGGCCGCTGTCTGAGGCGTTCTCTCATAATTTTCTCGGCCATACGCCAAGCTGGTATAAAATCGTCATTATCGCGTTTTTGCTGGTGAATCCCTTGTTATCCCTGACGATGGGCCCTTTTTTCACCGGCTGGGTTCTAATCGTTGAATTTATCTTTACCCTGGCGATGGCGTTGAAAAGTTATCCGCTTCAACCTGGCGGCTTGTTGGCCATTGAGGCGGTGGCCATCGGGATGGCGAGCCCTGAAACGGTGTATCACGAAGCCTTGAATAATTTCCAAGTCATTCTTCTGCTCATCTTCATGGTGGCCGGCATTTATTTCATGAAGGAACTGTTGCTATTTACGTTCACAAAAATCTTGTTGGGGGTCCGGTCGAAAGCGCTTCTGTCGTTTTTATTCTGCTTTGTCGCGGCGTTCCTTTCGGCCTTTCTCGATGCGTTGACGGTGACGGCTGTGATTATCGCGGTCTCGACGGGCTTTTATAGCATTTATCATAAGGTGGCTTCAGGGAAAACGTATGATGCTGATCATGATCCTACGACTGATGAGGTTGTCTTTGAGGCCAATCGGGAACACCTGGAGCAATTCCGAGGATTTCTTCGAAATCTTCTGATGCACGGAGCTGTCGGGACAGCGCTCGGAGGGGTCTGTACTTTAGTGGGAGAACCTCAGAATCTCTTGATCGGAGATAAGGCGTCCTGGCATTTTGCGGAGTTTTTTGTACGAATGTCGCCGGTGACGATGCCCGTACTCGTGATCGGGCTCGCGACGTCGGTGCTCCTGGAAAAACTTCGCTGGTTTGATTACGGTCATCAACTTCCGGAATCAGTACGCGGAATCCTCTGGAGTTTTGACAATGAACAAACCAAAAATCGAAAAACCATCGAAACGGCACGACTGATTATTCAAGCCATCGCTGGGGGGTGGCTTATCATTGCTCTCGCGTTTCATCTAGCGGAGGTCGGGATTATTGGTCTTTCCGTTATCGTTTTGACGACGGCCTTCAACGGAATAATCGAAGAACACCATCTAGGCGAAGCGTTTCGCGAGGCGTTACCCTTCACCGCCTTGCTTGTCGTCTTTTTTGCGATCGTGGCAGTCATTCAAGAACAAAATTTGTTCGGAGGCATTATTCAGTATGGGTTAAGCCTCGAAGGAGCCCAGCAAATCGGGATGTTCTATATCGCGAATGGCCTGCTTTCGATGATCAGTGATAACGTTTTCGTCGCAACGGTCTATATCAACGAAGTGATGCGGGCCTTGGCCAATGGGGTGATTAGTAGGGATCAATTTGACCTTCTGGCCGTGGCCATTAATACAGGAACGAATATCCCCAGCGTGGCGACGCCCAATGGTCAGGCAGCCTTCCTCTTCTTATTGACCTCAGGGATTGCCCCGTTGGTTCGGTTGTCTTACGGCCGTATGGTGTGGATGGCGTTACCCTACACTATTAGCATGAGTGTCGTGGGTTATATCTGCGTGTATTACGTCCTCGATGCGGCGACCGCCACCTATTATGCCAACGATCTTATCAATCATCACACGTTGAGCGTCTCGAGCCCTGCCGGTCATTGATTGAAAAACCAGAGTGACTGGCACTGTCGTTTGTCGTTCTCTCTCTTTGATGTAAGGCTTTCCGTGCGACTGGTCACCCTTCCTTAATCCCGCCTCGTATCTCGGTGTTTTCAATGGATCATGGTTTTTCTGGAACCTGTGTCCATCCTTTGACCTCGAGACATTGATGAATCCTCCACTCATCAGCGCCTACTGATCGTTGAAGGGCCTGGCATTCAGCCTTGTCCTGTTCTAACGCTGCGCTGTCTGACCCCGCTTTCTGCCAATACACCGTCGTTGGTCCATTCGCACAGGAAGCAAGGAACATGAGCGGAGGGAGCAAGAAAAATCGAATCACGAAGCGGGAAAATTGCACAGTCTTGAAGCCTGAATTTCTTTACCTGGGTTGGCTGGATTTAGTTTTTTGTATCTTACCACTGAGCAAGGAAACCGCAATACGCCAAGGACAAACGATGGGGCGGTCCTGGAGAATGGCTCTTTTTTTCAGGTGGTCCTGTCCATGGAGCAACGCCGGATACGTGTTGTGGCTGAGAAATCTGCCGCAAATCAGTGGTGAATCCGTGAATGATAACACCAATCTCTCGAATCCTGCACGAGATTCAAGGATTGCGCCGCAATACTTGTATTCTTGCCATTTAAGCTCTTTTGCCGAATGACCGATGGAGAGGCCACGGTCAATAATTATGGATGGAGTTTGAAGCACATGATGAACTGTACGAGATGTCAAGGAACGATGGTCATCGATTACTTCCTCGACATGGAAGAAAGTGGTGAAATTTGGATGCCAGGCTGGCGCTGTCTTATGTGTGGAGAGGTGATAGACCCGCTCATCTTGAAGCACCGACAGGCTCAACGAGCTCATGGAGAGCTAGTCGAGGCTATCTCCTCCCCTCCTTCGAATAAAACTCCTTCTCCGGTCGCGGTTTTGAGCCGAAAATAGCTCTGAACCTTTCCCGGCTCTCCTCTCACGTTTTTTGCACATCTTCTTCCCGGTTGCCTGGCGCTTTCCATTTCTTTTTTCACGCCTTTCTTCCGACGGCTGACGATCGAGGGTCGCAGCTTGTCGCTCTTCACAAGGTATGCTAGATTTCGAGGGTTTTCAAGAATTCACCCATTCCTAGATATCGATCACTTTTTGCTCGCATAGCATTCTGGTTAACAGACTACCATTAAGATGCGCGAGAATCCTTGTGCTGTGTCTTCTGTTTGTTAGGATAACACGTCATGTCCATACCCTATGATCCCCACACGATTGAAGCCAAATGGCAACAATATTGGAAGGACCATCAGGTCTTTTCCGCACGATTGGACACTGAAAAGCCAAAATTCTACGTATTGGATATGTTCCCCTACCCATCGGGCGCCGGGCTTCATGTCGGACATCCCAAAGGCTATATCGCAACCGATGTGATCTCCCGCTACAAACGCATGTGTGGGTTTAACGTGCTTCATCCGATGGGATGGGACGCGTTTGGACTTCCCGCAGAACAGTATGCGATCGAGACCGGGACGCATCCCCGTGAGACCACGCAAAAGAACATTCAGAATTTCAAACGGCAATTTCAATCGCTTGGAATGGATTACGATTGGTCGCGGGAAATTGATACGACCGACCCCGGGTACGTACGTTGGACGCAATGGATTTTCCGAAAACTCTACGAGAATGGGTTGGCGTATTTAGCGGAGGTGCCCGTGAATTGGTGTCCCGCGTTAGGCACGGTGCTCGCGAATGAAGAAGTCCAGGACGGAAAAAGCGAGCGGGGGGGGCACCCCGTGATTCGGGTGCCATTACGTCAATGGATGTTGCGAATCACGGCTTATGCCGACCGATTGATCGAGGATCTTGAGGGACTTGACTGGCCGGAGCCCATTAAGAAAATGCAGCGGGAGTGGGTCGGTCGCTCGGAGGGAGCCCAAATCTTCTTTGACGTCTGTGATCTGGCAGGTGAACGAATTGAAGTGTTTACGACGCGACCGGATACGCTCTTCGGCTCGACTTACATGGTGTTGGCGCCGGAGCATCCTCTCGTCCCAAAAATCACGACCCCTGAACATCGGGCCGCCGTCGAATCCTACATCGAAGAAGTCTCCCGGCGCAGTGACCGTTCTCGAATGTCCGATCTCGGGAAGAAGACAGGAGTATTTACGGGAGGGTACGTGACGCATCCCGTCTTGGGCACGAAGCTACCCATCTGGATCGCAGATTATGTGCTGGCCACGTATGGAACGGGTGCGATCATGGCCGTGCCGGCGCACGATACGAGAGACTATGAATTTGCCAAGACCTTCTCGTTACCGATACTTGAAGTCGTCTCAGGGGGAAAGACCGGGACGGAAGCGTTTACGGGAGAAGGCGTCAATGTCAATTCTGACTTCCTGGATGAGCTGAAAACCCCTCAGGCGAAGACCAAGATGATTGAATGGCTGGAATCCAATGCCAAGGGAGCGAAAACGGTCAATTACAAACTTCGTGATTGGCTGTTTAGCCGTCAACGGTACTGGGGGGAACCGTTTCCAGTCATTCATCTCGAAGATGGAACGACTACATTGGTCCCCGAATCTGACCTGCCGGTTCTCCTTCCCGAACTGGATGATTTTCGGCCGAGCGGAGAATTCGAGCCTCCGTTGGCCCGTGCGCACGAATGGAAGGAAGTCACCGATCCGGACACCAAGCAACGGGCGGTACGTGACACGAACACCATGCCGCAATGGGCCGGGAGCTGCTGGTATTATTTGCGATTTTGCGATCCCCGGAATCAGCGCGAACCCATCTCGCGCGAAGCGGAACGATATTGGATGCCCGTTGATTTATATGTAGGCGGCGCCGAGCATGCGGTGCTGCATCTTCTCTATTCCCGTTTCTGGCATAAGGTGTTGTTTGATCTTGGTCTCGTGCATACGAAAGAACCGTTTCAGAAGTTGCTTAATCCTGGCATGATCCTGGGGTATAGCTATCGGTACTATGACAGTAATCTAGCGGATGATCCATCCGTCACTCCCAGGGTGTGCGCCTCGTCAGAAGTAAGGATTGACGGGGAAACGGCGATTCATAAAGAAAGCGGGGACGAAATGAAAGCCCGATGGGTGACCGCCAACGCTGTCCGGCGGAATGAGCAGAATCAACCGATTCATCCCACGATCGATGGGCTGCTTCTAGAGGAAGTGACGGAAAAGATGTCCAAGAGTCGAGGCAATGTCGTGAACCCTGATGATGTGATTCAGGAATACGGAACCGATTCCATGCGCCTCTATGAGATGTTCATGGGGCCTTTGGATAAAGGGGCTCCGTGGTCATCCGAGTCGATCCCGGGGATGTACCGATTTTTGCAGCGCGCCTACCGGCTGGTCAAAGGCGATGGCAATGAGCCTGGTTCGTTGGCGCCGATTGTCGATGGAACTGGAACCGAAGAGCAGGCGCGGTTGACCGCCAGGACGATCCAGGGCGTCACGCAGGACATTGAAGTTATGGGCTTGAATACGGCGATCTCGAAACTCATGGTCTTTGTTCGAGATATTTCAAAAGATGCCCCGTTACCGCGAGTCTCGGCAGAAGCGTTCGTCCGGCTCCTGGCTCCCTTCGCGCCGCACATGGCCGAAGAACTCTGGGAAATGTTGGGACAACGACCGAGTGTGGCGTTACAGCCGTGGCCCCACTATGACCCGACGCTCATTCAAGCGACAGAGATGACGATTCCCCTTCAAATCAACGGGAAGTTGAGGAGTAAAATCCAGGTCCCCGCTGATTGGAGCAAAGATCAAATCCTCAAGCAAGCCGAAGCCGATCAAAAAATCCATGACGTTCTTCAAGGTAAAGCCCCGAGAAAAGTCATTTATGTCGAGAAAAAATTAGTGAACTTCGTTGTCTAGCGAGAAAATCCATCTAAGCATTCATGATGGCCGAAAGTAATTAGAGCTAAAGAGAGACCTCCATAAGCAAAGTGTGACAGAACTACCATTTTCTAGCCGACTGTTTCAGCCAATGAACACTCATTTTTATCGTGCAGTCCTCATCCTCCTTGCAATCACTCTTACGATGGCAGGTTGCGGGTATCGGTTTAATGTCGAAGGGAGCGGACCCATGCTAGGAACAGCGACGGTCCCTGAATTCGAAGGCCCTCCGATGAGAATGGTGTTGCAACCGCTGGAGAACCGAACATTCGAAGCCAATCTGGAGTACAAGTACACGGAATACATCAAAGACGAATTTACGGTGACCGGTGGCGCGGAAATAGTTCAGGATGCTCAAGATGCCGACTATATTTTAAAGGGGGCGATTGAGTCGGTGACTCTTCCCACCCTGACATTTACCGAGAATCAAACCCAGGAAAGCCGGGTGACGGTGAATGTCAAAGTACAAGTCAACGACCGGAAGACCGGAAAGCTTCTCTGGCAGAAGGCGGGGACGAGCTCTGCGGAATTTTTTGTCGGGAGTTCACCAAATACCGGAGACGGCACGGCAGGTATCCAGTTTAACCGGGTGCTACAAGACCGGGCATTGGAGCAGGCCGGGCAGTTCGTCGCCGAAACCCTGGCCGATCAATTTTCGTTCGCTCGTGAACAAGGTGTGTTTACGCCAAAACCTGCTGAACCGAAGCCGGGAGTGCTTGACGTGCCTCGTTCCCCAGGTGAGCGCTCGTCTTCTCCGGTGCCTCCGGCAGTATTGACGCCTGAAAGATAATGATAGGTTTTTGTTGAATTTCTTCATGAAGGCGAGTCAATGTCGGTGAAGCCACATGAATTACCCGCCACACTCCAGCGAGATGGATTAGCGCCCCTCTATGTCGTGGCGGGGGAAGAGGCTTATCTACGGGATCGCGCCGTTCAGACCATTCGCTCCGCCGCCAAACAATCCTCTGAAGTTTCTGACGGGTCGGCTGCCCAGGACGAACAGTTTTTTAACTATGATGTTTTGTATGGGGATGAAACTGACGCCCTTGAAGTGCTCACGATCGCGCGGGAGATGTCATTCTTTGCGGCACGGCGTCTGGTGATCGTGACCTGGGCTGAAAAGCTGCCGGCCAAGGAAGGCGAAGCGTTAATCCCGTACTTTCAACATCCGGCGGAGACCACCACGCTGGTTGTCGTCGCGGCGAAGCTCGACGGACGGCTGAAATGGGTTCAGCAAATCAAGAAGCATGCGATATTCATCGACTGTGCCCCTCTGTATGACAATCAGCGTATGGGATGGATCACAAAACAGGCCGCCCAGTCCGGTGTCAAATTGGAAGAGAATGCCGCGCACATGCTGAAAGAATTGTCGGCGGATGGGTTGTATGTCACGCATAGCGAGATTCAAAAGCTCTCCGCGTACCTTTCTTCCGGCGCATGCGCCACGGCGCGGGATGTTGAAGCGATTCGGGGAATGGAGCCCGGGGCATCTGTCTTTGACCTGTCGGAGGCGATCGGGACGGGCGCGAGCGGCAAGGCGTTGCACATCATCGCCAAGAATCTTGAGACGGGAGAAGCGCCGTTACGGATCTTGGGGGCTTTGATCTGGCAGGTTCGTCGAGTATGGAAGGCGAAGAGCTTGTTACAGCAGGGCCTGGCTCAGCCCAAAATCGCGCGGGAGGTGGGGATTCCGCCATTTCGGGCAGCGGAGTTTTTTCGACAGATCCAACACTGGTCTGACCCGCAACTGCGGCTTGCCTGGGATGAATTTTGTCAAGCCGACGCCGCCTTGAAGGGGAGCGCCTCTGCCTCGCCAAAGCGGGTGCTCGATGCCTTGGTCATCTCGCTATGCGGCGGATCAAAAAACAACCGCCTTGAAAAGAGAGCCTTCGCGCCGAAGCGCGAAAGCACACGGTCGTATGCGCGAAACAGGTAGAGGTGTCGTGAGAGAAGGCCTACAGGCTGTTGACCCGAGTGGTGAGCCGTGAAACAAGACGGGAAGCGGTATTGCGATGAAGCACTCCCTTGGTGACGGCTTTGTGAAGTTGGGACGTGGCTTCTCGGAGCGTTGATTGGCTGAGGGCCGCATCTTGCTGGTCCACCGCCGATCTGACTTTTTTGACCGCAGTTTTCATACTGCTGATGATTGAACGGTTACGCTGACTGCGCTTGATGGATTGTCGAGCACGCTTGATTGCAGATTGATGTCTCAGAGCCATTATGTCCCCCAAAGTGACGATAAACAATGAATCACTCTTACCATACGCATTGAATTTTGGTCAACTAAGCCATCCCGTCTTGCGAGCTTCCTGCCCTTTTGATAAAATACAGCCCTCTCCAAGATATCGATTACTACAACAATGTGTGGTGGGTGTAGCTCAAGGGTAGAGCGCTGGATTGTGGTTCCGGAGGCTGCGGGTTCGAAGCCCGTCACTCACCCCAACCCTTCTTTCTCAGAATCCACTTCGAAACAACGTTTTACGCAGCACTTGCTTGATTGGTAGATGTCTGCGCTTGCGGGTGACCTTCCCCTACTATTTCGGACGCCGAGTTAGGGATAATATAATGGATCAAAACGAGGTGTGCCATAAAACGAACGCACAAGCATCACAGTCCAGAATTTAAGCGCGAAGCCGTGGCTTTAGTGGTAGAACATGGGTACAGTTGTGCCGCTCCTGGCCAAAGTTTAGGCGTAAGTGGGGGCATGATCGGGTGTTGGAAACAGCGAATTAATGGCTGAGAAGCAAATTAATGAAATGCGTTATGTGTATGAAATTGGGGCATTCCTTATTTCATTTGAGACACTAATGGATAATATACGTCGTTTTTTAAGACTTTGTTATGAGACGAATACCCATGCGAGTTGTAGTAAGAAGAAGATATCAGAACTAGATAATCTAACGGCTGGTCCGCTCATCGAAAAACTTACCAAGGCCTATTCCCCAATAGCTGCAAGCGACAAGGAAGGTCTCCAGGCTTTGTCTGGTTTCCAAAAATATATGGAACAAATCAAGGAAGATCGAAATCAGTTGGTTCACGGTTATCATCTGAAAAGTGATTCCCCTGGTGTTGGATTCACTATTAAGAAAGGAAAGAAGGCAAAAGCCATGAGCCACACTGCTGAGGATCTGAGGAGTCGAACCGTTTTTATGCACCAATTGTCCCAAGATCTCCATCGCGCATGCAGCGCATTAAAACATAAGCAATCAATCAAAAAGTGTTTTGTAACGTTGAGTAATTCACAGAGTGCCACGGCAAACCTTAAGCCAATTGGCCAAAACATTTTTAAGGAGAATGCCATACATAGATGAACACCAGTGATACTCTCATAATTTCGGTGGCTTTACAGAGACGGTGGTCAATCTAGCGCAATGCGGGGTGACAGTCTATAATGCCTCTCGTTGATTTTGTAAGCTATGAGTGTACGGGGTTGCGTGGGGTTTCAGATGCCGTCATTCTCGAATCCAGTCACTCGCCTCGAACCTTCTTGTTCCGAGAATCCAGCAAGCTCACAAGATAGATATTTTGCAGGAAAATCTCTCCCTGGGCGGGTTGAAAGAACAGATCTGTCTTCAGGGAGATGAAGTGAAAAGGGGCCATGACGCGTTATTTTCAACCGCTGATCATTCTCGTCTTTGTATCTTCTATGCTCGGGTGCAGCTCCTCCCCGACGTATACGACTTCCGAAGAAGTGAGGCTGGCGACGACATCAACGGTCGATGCTTTCGAGAATGTCACGTGGTTGGAGGCACCCCCGGTAACCAGTCCGCAAACTCTAGTCACGTACCAGCTTCGATCGGCTTCGGCCAAAGACTTGTCTTTTTATCAACTGTATCTTCATCAAACCCGGGAAAAAGAGCAGGGATGGGCCTTGTTCGAACATGCCAGGGGTAAGGATGGTGAACCCCTTTCTTTTCTCAAGATCGATCGGCAGCATCTTTCCGATCCTCCCGGAGGTTTAAAGGAAGTCTTTGCTGTCCAATTGACTGATCAAGACGTGAGTCGTTACGCGCAGACTGGTCTTTCTCTGGTGCTTCGCGGGCAGCATGATCTGGTCGCTGTCGAGGTGCCCGCCTTTTATTTTCAAGGGTTCTTGAACAGGTCTCATGAGCCCTCGACATCTTCACCGAAGAAGCCTTAATGGCACCTCTAAACACTGTCCTTTTCCGCGATGGTGGCGTCAACCGCGTGCTCAAATCCTCATGTATTCCCATATACACTGTGGTTTTCCGCGCGTGGTTTCCTTGCCCTCACAAAAAAATCCTCGTTTTTAGAGATGCCCTTAAGAACAGGAAGCTGGACCGTTTTTGACGATAGGCCCAGTCTTCTGGTCTGTCTCCATCTGGCACCCGTTTTCTCTGTATTCAGATTCAAGGCAAAGAGGGTTGGGAACACCTGTTCCCCTTGTCTTCCCAATGTCACTCTGCGCACACTGAGGGGTAGAAGCATCGACTTTCTCAAGGTGTGATGAGCCTTGAGGATTGCACCCCTTGAGCCGCGCCAGTCTCTCATCTGGCGCGGCTTATTTTTTGCTGCCATTTTCCAGTAGGTAAAGATTTTCTCTGGCTGGACGGAGTAAAATGCTCAGATGATCTATCAAAGCCAAGCCTCAAATCCAAGCCAATGTCGTTAGAGCCGGAATCCATGACATGACCACATCGCATTGGACATTCGTACGGACCTGCGTATTAACGTTGACTCTTTTGCTGGCGACCAACGTGGCCTTTGCGGACGGAGCGTGGGTGTTATGGATGAAGGTCAACAAGGATACGGCGCGCACAACAGACCCTCTGATTTGGGAAGTCCTGAACGCGACGCCTAACTATCATGATTGCCTGACGTTGGCGGCTCAGGAGAATACGTCGCTCTATGAGTCCTACGCGACTCAACTCGGCAATACCAAGCATGCAAGTTTAAAAAAAGGCACTCATTACACGATGATTACGAATGCCGGTCAGCAAGTCACCCAACGAGTGGATTTTCTGTGTTTACCTAACGGGATGAACCCACGCCACTAGAAAAAAGAGACAGACGGCTTTCCCGCCTGACGATGAAAGGCAAGTCCTTCCTTTGCTACGGTTACTCCGAACGCTGAACCATGGTCATCCAAATCCAAGCAAAAACCCCGCAGGCAGAAATAGTGAGGAGAAGGTCAAAGGATTTCACGACGAGATTGCTCCTTGTTGAGATGAACGTTTGAATGCTCGTTCAGAGTGCGCAGTCTCTGACGTGAATGAGTATTCCACGAATGGCCTATCTGGCATTCTAGAAACCGACAAGTTCTAGCGGTAATGGCCTCAAACGAATCAGTCAGCAAAGCTGCTTGCGATTAAGATGGATACAATCTAGCGAGTAGGATGCGTGAGCAAGGGAGCGAAGTTGGAAGGGGAAACCCGAATAGCTGGGATTCTTGTCGTTACCTGTCTATCGACGCCTAATCATGTCAGCAGGTGAAAAATGTCTTCATGGCCCAGAAGCATCAAGGCGCAACTTAGTTGAAAACCCTTTTCTTCATCTTCTATTTCACTATCTCTGAGCGATCTATTTTGTGTATTCTTTGATTCCTGTCACCTGGAAAGGTTTGACAGTGATGCCAAAGTTGGCATCTATGAAAAGTCATGCATTCATGAATGTTTCGTACAGGAGGCAATGGTCATCATGAAACGACTCGATCTTTTCTGCGTCATGGTTGCGATGTGCTTCGTGGGATTGTCGTCGGTGGCGGAAGCCGAAGAGTTGGTGGAGAATATGCCGATCAAGTCGATCGAGAAAGACGAGGCCACGGTCGATACTCAAGTCAATATTCGAACATCGAACGTGGTCGTGAAGCGAATTCCTTTAGGGCATGCCTTAGTCTTAGCCTTCCCTGAGCCTTTTGTTGGGGCTCAAGTGGCGAATCCTGCGATTGCTGATTCTCTCATTCTCAGCCCCACCCAGCTCTATCTCGCAGGAAAGGGTATCGGCTATACCACGTTGACCCTGTGGGACAAGAAGAAAAATCTCTCCGCCGTCTTGGAATTGGTCGTGCATCTCCCGATCGATGACTTGAAGCAAAATCTGACGGCTCTGTTTCCCGAAGAAAAAGATATCGTGATCACGACGGCTCACGAACACATCATACTGACGGGCCAAGTATCAAACATTGAAATCAAGACCAAAATTGGACAGGTTGCAGGGGCCTATGCCCCTCACAAAGTGTTGAACTTTTTGAAATTTATTCATGAATAAGAAAGCTCTCGACATTATTCGTGACACAACTGACGAATAGCGTGGATTTCGAGGTATTCAGATTCGACACATGTGGTCCCATCCGTGTTTTGGTTATGGTCAGTCCATAAGCGTTCAAGATCGTTGTGAAGGGCTTCCTGTTTCTCCGGAGATGACGCAAGTGCCGCAAAGGCGCGATTTGTCGGTCCGTAATACTGGCGCCAGAACTCGATGAGCTCCTTACCGGCGAAAGGAAATTTCAGGGCTATATGAGGACGATGAAATTGTAGCTCTGTCCCGGTCCCCAATCGTTCTCGCGCGATGTCCTCGCTGCCCCATTGAATGGGAGAGGGAATGTCCGGCGGTGGAACGAGTTTCGATATCATCGTAAACATCTGTCCGATAAACCCCGTTGCCGTCCAGTTTGCCATGGCGATGACGCCATTCGGTTTGCACACCCGGAGGAGTTCCGTCGCGACGAGTTCAGGACGCGGAGCAAACATCGCCCCAAACATCGTGACCACAGCGTCGAAGCTTGCGTCAGGGTACGGGAGATTCTCGGCATCTCCTTCCTCGAATTCGGCTGTTAATCCCTCAGCTTTCGCGTTGGCTCGCGCTTGTTCCAGTAAATTCGTGGCGATATCAATGCCGGTGACTGTGGCGCCAGCCTTCGCGGCAGGAATCGAGAGATTGCCCGTGCCACAGGCAACGTCCAAAACACGCATGCCTGGCTGAAGTTGGAGCCGCTCGACAAAGTGTTGGGCTCCTGTCTCATAGGACTTGGCGATCAAGCCAAAGTTTCCAGCCATCCATGTGGCCTTCATCCTGGCTTTTAACGCCTCCATGTCAGTCGATGTGGGATTCATTGGCTACCCTCACTAGAAAAATGGTTTGCATAAAAGAATTTTGGACGATAACGCTGTGTGAATGAATACGCAAGGTTGTCATGGATCTTCATGAGCCAGAGTACTTCCACGAGACTGCCGGCTTATATTGTTCAGATGATAGCCAGGAAAGACTTTTACGTGTTCGACGTTCTAATGTAGCAAACGTTGTGAAGAGCTGTCTGACGGGTCGTAGCAAGACCGCGCAGGCGATCGTGGAGGGGAGGCTGGTCGCTCATCGAGTTTTTGCATGCGTTTGATGATCTTCTCCAGCTCAGACATGGCGTTATTGAGACGCTGAATGGAATCATCTAGCAGTTCACTAAAAACCGTCGAGGTGAGTTTCATGTGAATTTCCTGAAGTCGAGCAGGGTATAGCCGTTTCAAATAACATCCGTCTGGTTCAACGTTATACCGCGCGGGGTGTGTCGTCCGTATCGCTTGGAACGATATGTGGATTCGCTATATATGCGTGTGAAAGTGCTTCATTGTATCCCATCTCACGTACAATAGCATTATCTCATTCCTCGTCATTCTTCCCTGTTGCCTGCCCTTCATATTCATTGCAGATGTTGATTGAGCCTGGTGGCAACGGTAAGATGCAGCGCTCGCTCACATTCCAGTAGTCCCAAGGTGAAAGGGAAGTACGTATGTCGATGAATACGGGAAGTCGGATACCTCAGACAATGCGGAAACGTCGTGGTTTGGTCATAGGGATATTGTGCATTGTGCTCATCGCTCCATCTGTCGGGCTGGCAGAATTCGAAGCCCGGGACACGGTGAAGAAGGGGACAATGGAGCTTGGTGTGATCGCTGGCTATTGGAAAGAAAACAGCTTAGATGGCACGAAGCCCTCATCAAATCAACGCGCCGTCTATGTTCTTCCGCGTATCGGCATCGTGTTCACTGATCCGTTTGAGGCGGGGTGGGGGACCGGAAACCTGGAGTTCCTCGCTGAACCGTTAGGGGCGCGGTACTGGAAACCCTTCAAAGCCTATGCCGGGGGGCTGTCATTGGTGCTCAAGTATAATTTTTTATCCTTTGGCCGCTGGATGCCGTATTGGGACATGGGGGCGGGAATGTTGTGGACTGATCTGGCGCCAAGAATTCCCGAACAAAGTACGCAGGTAAATTTCGTTCTGGAGACTGGCCCGGGCGTTCAGTATTTTGTGACGAAGCAGTTTGCTTTGACGACGAGTGTCCGATATCACCATATTTCCAACGCGAATACCGGTGATCGAAACGTTGGGTTAAACGCGTGGTTATTCAGTGGAGGGTTTTCGTTTTTCCTCCCTTGATGAGGTCCCGTCGATCGATGAAAAAACTCTACGTCTCACAGAATTTGATTGAGGTCGAAACACGAAAAGAAATGCTTGATCAGGAAGGGATTCTCTGTACGATCAAAAATCAGCAGGGCTCATCGCTCGCCGGCGAAGTGCCATTTGTCGAGGTCTTTCCTGAGTTGTGGGTCATCAATGATGATGATTATCCCAGAGCGAAAGAAATCCTAGACAAATGGGACGAAGCAGCCAATGTAAACGCAGAACGATGGACATGCCCGAACTGTGGCGAGCAGCATGAGGGGGAGTTTACGACTTGTTGGAAGTGCGGACGTGAAAGAACTGACGCGACCTGAACGACACAAGATGTTCGTTATGCGCTGCCGGTAATATCGAATTATTGAACCCTTGCCTGAGCAGGAAAGAGATGGTCTTTGGCGATGTGTTTGAGTGCGCGCAAATCTAGTTTGCCGGTGCCCAACACGGGGATTTGTTCCACTTTTATGAAGTAGTCCTTCCTGGGAATGAACAGATTCGGGAGTCCACTCGCCGCAACTTTCTCCAGCAGCTTCGGGATAGCCTTTTCGTCGACAATATGCAGGACAGCCAATTGTTCCCCCTTTTTTTCATCAGGCACTGACGTCACGGCAAAGACCTGGGTGTCGGCGTTGACCGCTCGATGCAATGCTTCTTCAACTTTCCCATGGGGGACCATTTCCCCCCCGATCTTGGAAAATCTCGAGAGTCTGTCGGTGATTTTGATGAAGCCTTCTTCGTCGACTTGAGCAATGTCGCCGGTGATATACCATCCCTCATGCATCGATTTGGCGGTGAGGTCTTCTCGTCCTAAATAGCCTTTCATGACATTCGAGCCTTTCACGAGCAACATGCCGGGAGTTTCCGACGGCAAAGGGGCAAACGTGTCCGGATCGACGATCCGGATCGACACGCCCGGCAAGGGCTGACCGACAGTACCGGGGCGAGAGGCGGGCTGGAAGAAGCCAGCGGCTCGAAAGTCAGGACAATTGACCGCGACGACCGGTGAGCATTCCGTCACGCCGTAGCCCTCGATGGGCCGTATGCCGAACCGTTCTTCAAAGGCCTGAAGCAGCCGGTCCGGTAATTTTTCAGCGCCCGTGAGCACGATACGAAGAGACCCGAACTGTTCAGGCGTGCACCGACGCAAGTAGAGTTGGAGGAATGTCGGTGTAGTCAGTAAGATCGTGATTCGATACTTGTGCACGAGCTCACCGATGGGCCCGGCATCAAGCGGAGACGGGTGGAATACCACACCGGCCCCGTGGATGATCGGAAACCATAATGTCGCCAGGTATCCGAATGAATGAAAAAAAGGCAGGATTCCCAGGAGGCGATCGTGGGCGCCCACGTGGAGGGATTGAGCCACCGCTTCGACATTGGAATCAATATTAAAGTGGCTCAGCATGACACCCTTCGGTTCACCGGTGCTCCCGCTACTGAAAATGATCGTCGCGAGGTCGTCCATGGCGGGACGACACACGGCCCCGCATTTCCTCTCCAGCAGCGTCATGGGCGCAAAGAGTCCAAGCAGCATGGCCATCAGTTTGTCGGTCGAACGTATGGTTTGACGGATGTTCTCCAGCCATATCATCGTCACGGTTTCCGGAATCTCTAATTTCGCCTTTTCGATAAACTGTCGGCTCGTGACAACCGTTTGGAGACTAGCTTGCTTGGCGGCTGATTCCATGCCACCTCGGCCCGCCGTAAAGTTGAGATTGACCGTGGTTCGGCCGGAAAGCGTCGCGGCGATGTTGACTAATGCCCCGGCCACGCTTGATGGCAGTAAGATGCCAACCGTGTGTTGTCCCTCCCATGGCGTTCGGAGTGCCCTGGCCAGGACGATGGCGCCAGTGAGGGCTTCAAGGCAGGAGACTTTGGGTCGCGTCAGGTCTCCGAAGGCGAATCGAAAGGGGTGGCGACGCATGGCCCAGACGAATGAATGGTGGAGAGGCCTGCAGCTGGGTTTTCGTTCTACCCAGGCCGCTTCTCCCATCTCCTGGATGATCATTCGTACTTCATGAGCCGAGGTCGTGGAGGGAAGTGGTGCGCCATAGGATACCGTGACCGGGTAAGGGACGCGTTCCGGGAGTTTGGTCAGAAATTTCCCTCCGATAAAACTGAAGATGCTTCCCCAAACGCGATCGAGATGTACGGGAATAATCGGGATTTCGCGACCCTTGATGATTCGTTCAAAGCCTTGGCGAAACGGTAAAAGGCCGCCGGTTCTCGTAATCTGACCTTCCGGGAAAATGCATACCAAGTCTCCGTCATCTAAATGTCGGCCAGCCTCGCGAAGGGCCTTGAGGATTTCTCTGGGTGTGCCAGTCGATGAAATGGGAATGGCATCCATGACTCGAGCCAGCCCGCGAAAGAGAGGATGGTCGTAATAGTATTGATCGACGATAAATCGTACAGGGCGGTCCAAACTTGCGAGGATCAATAAGCCGTCCACGAACGAAACATGGTTGGCGACCAGCAAGGCGCCGCCTTCCTGCGGAACATGTTCGCGGTGTAAAATCGTGAGCCGATAGAACGTATGAGTAAAGAGGCTTAACGCGACGCGAAGAAACGCACCTGGTAGGAGCGTGAGCGCCCAGACGGTGGCCGCCAACGTCAAGCCTCCAGATACAATTAAGATACCACTTGCGCTCAGGCCAATTCCCGAGAAGAGCCCGGCGCTTAATGATCCAATGAGCACTCCGCTAAACACCGCGGTGTTGGAGAGGGCAATCACCGCTCCCCGTCGATCTTCCGGTGAACGCCACTGAATCAGGGCATTGATCGGAACGACGACAAATCCGCTCGCGACTCCCAAGAGGCACATCCAGAGCAGTGTTCCAAAGAGCTGTGGTTGAGCGATTCCCAGCACGAGCAAACACAAGCTCAGACCGATGGCGCCTAAGGGAATGAGTCCATATTCGACTTTCGCACCAGACCATTTTCCCGCGAGGACGGCACCAACACCGATGCCGACGCCAAAGGCCGCCAAGGGTAATCCGGTTTTTGAATCAGACAAACCCAAAACGGACTTTCCGTAAATGATGATGTCCTGGCCTACGAGACTCGCGATAGTCCAGAACGCGATAGCTCCGATGATCCCGAATCGCAGGACCCGATCCGATTGAACCGCCTCCCAGGCAGAAACAATCGTGGCTTTGATTCCACCTTCGGCCCGGGCGGCTGGCACGGGGGGAATGGCATACGCGGCTGCCAGCCCCACGACGGTTAAGCCAGTCAGAAGAAGTCCCGCGAGCCACGGAGTTGGGTCTGTGATGCCCAACAATACGCCGCCCGCGGCCGTTCCTGCGATGATGGCCGCAAAGGTCCAGAGTTCCAATGATCCATTGCCCATCGTGAGTTGTTCATGGGGCAGAATTTCAGGAAGAATTCCGTACTTTGCCGGACTATACAGAGCACTTTGAGCCCCCATTCCCATTAGCACGATCAGGGGGAGCATCCCACCTCGAGGATTGAGAAACAACGCGAAGGTACCGAGCGACATCAGGCCAACTTCTACCCATTTCATGGCGATGATGACATTTCGTTTGCTGAAACGGTCAGAAAAAACACCCGCAATAATCGATATCATCATCATCGGAAGGGTAAATACGACAAACGTGATCGTGGTGCCCGTTTGGGCGGCAGCCTCAAATTCAGGACCAGTCGCACCTAATTCGGCTCCAACCTGTTTAATGGCCAACAAGGCCACCATAAGTTTCCAGGCATTGTCATTAAAGGCTCCGCAGAACTGTGTGATGAGAAGGCCGCGAAGCGGGTTTGAGCTTGGCGATGGCATGGGTATGCGATGAAGAGTGCTTGAGAGGGAACTATTGGTACATCTCTGTATGTTCGAGGCCTATTCGATTCCGACCTATCTCCTGGGAATTGTACCAATCTTTTGTGCTTGTTGCGATCGCAGGCACCAATTCTGGGCGACAAAATCGGAGATGCCTAGAACATGGCAGGTTATCCCTGCATTAGGAGGTGACCAACAGGCAGAACGTAGCAGTGGATGGAACGTGCGAGGGGGATGTTTCGTTCTCGTCGTAAAGTCGCAGTCATCATCGGCACATAAGAGGGCCGAAGAGGTCAGCCATGTTGATCAGGAGGTGAATATTGTCGTATGTAGGCTTCTACCATTGCTTCTTCGACCGTAAGAAAGGGGTTCAACATTGCGGTCATGAATGCATCTGAGGAATGATCGACGCGGACCGATTCCTTACCTTTGGAAACTGCGTGACGAAGTAGTCGATTGTGACTTCTGTGCTCTGTGGATTGTGTTGGAATATTCATGATTCTTGGGTACAGCAAAAGGCAGACCAGGCTGGAGGGTCTCACGCTCCGGGAGGGGAACGGGGGAACCCACTGATTTCACGAGCATTCTCAAAATGTCATTTTCCCGAATTCTTTTTTCAGCTGATGAGCAGTCATGAAACTGGCGCGAGCAGTCAGATCCTTAACAGCCGCCACGTCGGGTATCGAGGCATTGCCGCTTCTTTCTCTAGGAGTAGGCTATTAAGGGCGGTAGAGTAGTCGCAGCGGAAACTGGAGTAAGCATGTCGATGAACCCGACAGGTTGTTCAACGTAGGTTATCGAGACTTGTCACTCGTCTTTGGCATCAACATCTCGTTTTTTTGAAAACTTGGCAGTTATCAAATTTCGACGAGTCAGAAATTTTGCCAATTTGCCGCACTGATGTTCAAAAAATCAATCTGATGATCGATTCAGTTGGATTCCAATTATGTGGGTTTGTATGAATTGAAAGAAAACGCGTGCAACTCTTTTTTTCATTCGAGACTGGCCTTGATCTTGCTCGAAGAGGGCATTGTGATGAACGGAAATTACCTAAGCCTCATTGACATAGGATTATCAACGAACGGGTCTTTCGTGTGCAGAAAACGCCTCTAGTTTCAGGGAGCACTTGACCATGGATATTCTAACCCCATCATCTTTTTCGTCTCCTGTTGATTTTCGTCTGGCCCTTGGAATCGGTTTTACGCTGCTTAGTGTCGTGTATTGGCGAATTCTGACTGTAGCAGGAAAGACTCGAAAACAATTCCACGCCTTACAACCAGAAGTCCGGATCACGAATCGTGCGACAGTCTATTCCAATGGCCAAGATGTGCTCACACTCTCTCTTCGAAATAATGGAGGTTCACCGGCTGAGAAAATTCGTGTGATGGTTCATGGATACGAAGGGGAGAGGCCAATGCCCATCATAGCTCAGTTGAATCCATGGACGGCGGAGCAGGAAGTATGGGTGAGAGTCAAATCAAATTCCCCTTTGCTCCGCGAAAGGCGATCGAACATTCGACTGATTATTCGCTATCAGGACCAATGGGGAAACCGTTACTCACTGACGTACCCTGTTGTTCAACGAGAATGCACGAAAGGAGGGATGGCTCTTCAGATTGTCGATAGAGGGGAACCTCGGATTTCCATGCCAGCGATCTCCTTCTGGCAAATGCGAAGATATCTGGTTTGCCATGCTCGTCAGGTCCGAAAAGGCAAGAATCAAGACCTACCGTTTCGCGGTCAGATTTGCACTAGTCATGATGACTCTCTTAGTCAATCGTTCATCCATTCCTATTTAGGAAAAGTCTGGCAAACCCAGAATAAATGGTGTTGAGTGACCGATAGGCTCAACATTCCATCGTTTCCTCCTTACCTCTTAACCCGGTCCATGAGACTCCGCATGGAAGTTATGCTGAACGGGCATAAAGTTCATTTGCCTCGATGCGTGTTTTTTTGATGTTTTCTTTTTTGAAATTCTTGTGGATTATTGAGTTGCCTGTCCTGTGGTGAGACAGACTCGGTTGAGGTCACGGGGTCCGAAATAGCTCGCTGATCAATCCGCTCCAGTCTGGTAATGATCCGTTCAAGTTCATCGATTGAAGCTTTTGCGCGTTCCAGGGCGAGCTGAAGTTGAGTCGGATGGTCAGAATCTTGAAGATCTCGCAACAGGTCAGCATAACCTCGTGTAATCCGCTCAATCATGCAGGCGATTCCTGATCAGGTTGAAGACAGCCCTTCCTCCAACTATCGTCACATTGTCGGCTTGACTTGCTGCAAAGGTGCGGTTTTCTTGCAGGACTCAACAGGGAGTTCACTCGTTCGTACAACCCACAGGAACGATACAAGACTGATTGTAACGGAGGGCAATTCTAAAAAGGTCTTAAGATTCGTTCTGTTCATTCCGACGAGGACTGTGGGCACACCCCTCTCTCTTTGAGAACGGAAAAGAAGAAGGGGCGATAGGTCACAGCAATCGCGGTATCATTTCAAGTGGGGTTAATGGAGGCCATTCATGACTGAATGCGTTCAGAATAATCGGCGAATTCTTGTGATAGATGACAACGTGGCCATTCACGAGGATTTTCGCAAGATTTTGTGCCAGGGGTTTGACGCTGCCTTGCTTCATGAGGCACGAGGTGGACTGTTTGATGATGTCGAAGCGTATCAAGCTGTTCAAAAGTTTGACGTGGATTTCGCGGATCAAGGGCAGGAAGGGCATCGAATGGTCCAACGTGCGATTCAACAGGGAAATCCGTATGCCCTGGCGTTTGTGGACATGCGAATGCCTCCAGGCTGGGATGGTGTTGAGACAATTGAACATCTGTGGAAAGAAGATGAACATCTCCAGATCGTCATCTGTACGGCGTTTTCCGATCATGACTGGGATCAAGTGCTGGAACGATTACCGAAAAGTGACAAGCTCCTGATCTTGCGCAAGCCATTCGACAATATCGAGGTTTGGCAGTTGGCCAATTCTTTGACCAAGCGATGGGATCAAAATCGTCAAGCCAAAAGCCAGTTGGATATGCTCGCCGAGCTGGCCGATCAACGGGCCGAAGAACTGCAAAAGGAATCTGAGCAGATTCAATTGGCGATGACGGCGCCAACTGATGTGCCAGAATAATCCATGATCATCGGACCGTCCTCACCGCTATCTGGAAAAGAGGAGCCGTTGCTTCTCGTGACTGCGTGAGTATCGTAGTTTCGGTATGAATGCCCAGAGGCGTAGAGCGTCGTTTACCTCATGTAAAAAGGTTGCGTATGGACAACATGGAGTCTATCAATCGTCGGATCTTGGCTATCGATGATAATCGCCAGGTTCTTGAAGATTACCGAAAAGTCTTGTCGTCTTCGCTCGAGTCGGTCTTAGACCACAGGCATCGAGAGGCCTTATTCGAAGAAAAGGCCGTCGCGGTCGATCAACAGCCGTTTTTCGTGGATTGTGCTGAACAAGGCGAGGAGGGCCTTGAACTGGTGAAGCGTGCCGTGACTCAACGGAGTCCATATGCCGTGGTGTTTGTGGATATGCGAATGCCTCCCGGTTGGGATGGCGTCGAGACCATTGAACGAATGTGGGAAGTGGATCCAAGCATTCAAACCGTGATTTGCACGGCCTTTTCCGACTATGCATGGGATGAACTCATTCCGCGCTTAGGCCATCGTGATCAACTCTTGATTCTTCGCAAGCCATTCGATCCGATAGAAGTTCGGCAACTCGCGAATTCACTCACCTATAAATGGCATTGGGCCAGCCATGCGCGGGGCCGCATGGGTGAGCTGGAAAGTCAGGTCGACCAGCGGTTGACCGAGCTCCGGGAGGCCAATGCGAAATTGGAACAGGATGTCCTTCGTCGGCAATCGATTGAAGCTCAGCTGGCTCAGACGGTTCATGATTTAGAAGAACGTAATAAGGAATTGAGTGAAGCCCGTGATCAAGCCTTAATCGAAGTTCACGAACGTGAGCGTGCCGAACTTGCCCTTCGACATAAGACTGAAGAGCTCGTGCGTTCTAATCATGAGCTGGATCAGTTCGCTTCGGTGGCGGCTCATGATCTTCAAGAGCCGCTCCATACCGTTCAAGTCTTCAGTGATTTGTTGCGTGTGAAATGTGGGAGTCAACTGAGCGAATCAGGACATGAATTTCTGGGGCGAATCCTCAAAGCCTCGGGGCGGATGCAACGCCTGATCCAGGATCTTCTGGTCTATTCGCGATTAGAGAATCAGGAACGAGCGATGGAGCCAATTCAGCTTCAACAGGTCGTTGACGAGATTTTGAATGATTTTGCCGTTCGAATCGAAGAAAAGCATGCGGTGGTAGAGGTTGGTGAGCTTCCTGTGATTGAGTTCGACAGGACGCAAATTCGGCAACTCTTGCAAAATTTGATCGGAAATGCGTTGAAATTTCACAAGCCCGGTGAACCGCCTCAGGTCCGTATTTCGGCACATCTCATGAAGGAACGTCGCCAGCAAGAGGGACTGCATCCGGAACAGCTATGCCAGCTTCTGATTGAAGATCATGGCATCGGCATGGAGCCCCATCACACCGAACGGATATTCGGGATGTTCAAACGTCTTCACGGGAGAGATGAGTACGAGGGGACGGGGATAGGATTGGCTGTCTGCAAGAAGATTGTCGATCGCTATGGGGGAAAAATAACGGTTCAAAGTCAATTGGGACAGGGATCAAGGTTTCTCATCACTCTTCCTATGAGTCGTACGACCGAAGGTGGAGACGGGAGCTTGATTGGTGCGTTCGCATCATCTCACCATGTAACCACTCTCGGAGTATGAGTGGCACCCTTTTACAGCGTCCGTTCTTCTACAGGCAAGAGACGGTAAATGAGTATAGTTTTCAGCCACTTCTGCTCAATTTCTTCTGTCTGAACTCCTAAAGAATTTCTTACCAATACCGATACAGTAGGCAACAGGGTGTAAAGGGCAAACTGCCTGAGAAGGTAGGACGCAAAGCCATGGAACCTGAGTTGGGAGCATCGATGTTCCCGGGGTTCGCCAAGCTGCTACACTGGTTACAGGAGCGACAACCCTCCTTTCGTACATCACGATGATTGATGTGTGCCAGAGGAGTTGTCTTTTCCCTCCAGATTCCTTCCTTAATTGCAGGCGCGGTCACTTTTTACCCCAATTCATCTAGAGAGTCCATTCACCGCACCCGGTGGATATGTTGACTGAGCCTTGTCAATTCGAACTGCACAAGATCGACGTTACTAATCCACAGATCCATGAGATGACAACTAGACCTTGGATTAGCCACGCATTCGACGATCCGTGTCTGTTGCTTGGCGGCGGCTCTCTTCAGTCTCAATGGGGTGATCGTGTTCGAGATGATCGTGTCTGCTGGAACCTGGCTGCGGTCATGTGAGTTACCGATCAGCCCTGCAATTGGTTAGCGGAGTAGTAACTTCATTCACTCACGATACCACATCCACTTGGCCTTGTTGACGATAATTGTGTTTCGGATCGTTGAGAAGAAGTGACAGTGCTGAAAAAGAGTGAACGTCTGAAGCAACGATATGGTGTGTCATGAGTAACGATCAGTATCGCTTTTGGTTGTTCTAAGGTTGTCTCGCTACGTTAATAGGAGGGCGCGAACATGAATTCCTGCATTCAATCGATTCCATTCATTGTGTTAATGGCGGATGACAGTACGGATGATTGTTTAGTCGCACAGGCTGCGTGGGATGAATGTTGTCTCGGAAAAGAACTGCGGTTTGTTCATGATGGCGAAGAGCTCATGAACTATCTCACCCACCGTGGACCCTATGCAGACATGGAAAAATATCCCAGACCTGGCTTGATCCTGTTGGATTTGAATATGCCGAAGAAAGATGGATGTTCTGCCCTCATCGAGATCAAGGCAGACCCTAAGTTACAGGACATACCAGTCCTCGTCCTCACAACCTCCCGGGTCGCGAAACATATCGATAGCGCGTATAGCTTGGGAGCCCATTCATTTATCACGAAACCCAATAACCTAGATGGATATCTTGAGCTGATGAAAGGGTTGACCAAGTACTGGTCCAAGATGATCCCCGTGCAAGGTACGCACCGGGGCAGGCCCGTGTTGATGCACTGATACCTGAGGAAATTTGGAAACTTCATGTATCGAGATCAACGAGCAACCCCTCTCGATCGTTGACGGAAGTGGATAGGGGAAGGATGTCGTATGAGCGTCACGCAGGATTGGGAACGAAAAAATGAAGAGCTGAGAGCAGCCAGAGATGAGCTTTCGGAGGCGAAATCACGAATTGAAAACATCATTAGCTCTATGGCTGACACGCTCTTGGTTATCAACGCCGATCTGGTCATCGGCGCCGTCAACCGTTCGCTATTAACGTTATTAGGTTATACAGAAGAAGAATTACTTCAAGAATCTCCGAGTAAGATCTTCGGTGAAGAATTGGCCCAAGGGTCGATCATGGAGACACTCTATTGCCAGGGATCTGTCCGTGACGTCGAAACCAGCTATCTCGCTAAACATGGCGAGCAAATTCCGATGTCGCTTTCAGGGTCATTGATGATGGATGAGCATGGCGGTATTCAGGGACTCGTGTGCGTTGCCCATGACATCAGGGAACGTAAACGGATTGAGGAAGAGCGGCGTCAGATGCATGAAAAAATGATGGAGACCTCTCGTCGTCTTGGTATGGCTGATGTGGCCACGAGCGTCTTGCATAACGTGGGGAATGTGCTCAATAGCATCAATGTGTCGGTCGGCATTATGAGCACCACGCTACGTCAATCACTGGTCGGAGATGTTCGTAAAATCTCAGATTTGTTGGCAGCGCATAAGGACGATCTGAACACGTACCTGACGGAAGACAAGAAGGGCAAGCAGATTCCGGGATATCTTGCGCAATTATCTGAGCATTTGTTGAAAGAGCATCAAGTCACCCTTCAGGAATTAGAATCCCTGAATGCAAGTGCAGAACATGTGCGGCAATGTGTGGCCATGCAGCAGGGGATGGTCAAGGCTGGCGGCCTTCAGGAGCCCGTGGCGTTGATCGACCTGGTAGAGCAGGCTTTGACGATCAATAAAGCTCACAGAGAGCAATTAGCCGTTGACGTCATCCGGGAGTTTTCGGATGTGCCAGAGGTCGTCGTGGATAAACATCAAACTCTTCAAATTCTGGTCAACCTCGTTCGGAATAGTTTGCAGGCTATGCAGGCGACCGATCGGAGGTTGCTCACGGTTCGAATCCTGTTGTCAGCCCACGAGCCGAACATGGTCGAACTCCAAGTCTCGGATACTGGCGTTGGGATTGCTCAGAGTAATCTAACCCGGATCTTCTCTCAAGGTTTTACGACGAAGAAAGATGGACATGGTTTTGGTCTCCATAGCGGAGCTTTATTGGCTAAAAACATGGGTGGGGCTCTGACCGTGACCAGTGCAGGCGTCGGATGTGGTGCAACCTTTCATCTCACCCTTCCGACGGAGGTGCCAGAGAAACCGTGAGTCGAGAAGAATGTACGGGAGACTGGCTTCGAATGTCGTGGCTTTCTGATGCTCCAGATAAAAGGTGGCATTTCAGGCCTGCCCTCGTTCAAGACTGCCAGAGAACTAACCGAAAAACCTACAGAGATTTCATACTTTTCCGCCATTCTTCGAGAAACACACGATAAATGCATCAGCCGTCATGGCGTTTGTGTTTATGCGAATGCAGACGGGATGAATGGGGTCGATGCGAGACTTTTAAGCGAAATGAGGAACATCGTCTGCATGCCCGTGGCGTCAGTCTTTGTCTTTCCTGAGGTGTTGATCACGTGACTCAACCTCGTCACATTCTTTGTAGTGAGAGGAGAACCTCATTAGAGGGCGGGGGGCATGTACCCCCATGGATCCTTCCTAAAGAACTCGATTGGACGACGCATCAGATCAGCTTTGACCTGCTTGGAACTAGGCATTGCCTTGACCAGCTTGATCGTTCTGATAGCCGCATGCCTGGACAGTCAACCTACGCGCAAGCAATAGGTGGGGGAGGTTGTCCAAGCCCCATCCTCATACGGCCATCCAGTTATCCTGTTGATTCTTTGATCCCCGCCGAGTCAGCTCGTGACGGGAGTGAACGCATAAAAGGCAGGCTCATTCAACTCCTGCGTGCGATATGGATCGTATTTGACTACCAGCCCGCTACGATCGATCAGGGGATTATCTGGTTGGGAAGTGAGACCGTGAATCGTTTGCGTCTGATCGCTGAAATTTTCATGCTTTTGGACAAGAAACGAGACTGGCCTTTATCGGTGGATCAATTATGGAAGCATAGCATACGAACCGGGTGTTTCGCGGGTTGTCTGATCAAGGAAGAAGGGGGAGATGCTGGTACAATTTTGCAGTCTTGCCTGGCGGGATTTGCGCACGATATCGGACTGGCCATTTTAGCTGTTTCTGTTAATACGGGACGTTACCTTGAGGTTCTGGCTCATGCGAGGCGAGAGAGTACGACTTTAGCGACGGCTGAATTGCAGTTACTTGGGATTTCCCATGAGATTGTCGGAGCGGAATTGCTTCAAAGGCAGAAATTTTCTCAACCAATCGTTCATGCGGTATCCTTTCACGATCATCCTTTAGGGCTTGAGAATTCCGGGGTAACTCCGACACTCGCAGTTTTCGCGGCCAACATGTTGGATGGCGGAGGATGGCCTCAGGATAGTGACGGGGTGCCGTCAGATCGTGTGATGGAATATTTGTCGGCTTATGGGTGGGTGAATCCATGGCCCCGATGGCGACGGCATGTGGCACGGCTAGATCAACGGATCGATCAGTGGGAGTACGGTCGTGCCTGAATCGATTTTCCTGGTGGGGCATCCGTGTGGGGTGTAAAGATTGCTTGAAGCTGAGGATATCTCAGGTATACTAAGGTAATCCCGTTTGTCTTATCGATGCAGGTTCGGTACGCTCACCACACTCGAAGAGGATAGCCTTGAACATTCGATCAACGAGAAGATCGACCATTTCAGCGGCTCATCTAGCATTGGTCAGCGTATTTTTTGGGGTGACCGCGTTCTCCGCGCAACCGCTTCCCTCTCCACAGCCCGCTCCAGTTCAATGTCATTCGGCGGAATCCTGTTACCGGCAAGCGTTTAACCCGAATGCAACGGTCAGTGGCTCTGTGCCGCCTGAGTCCTATGCTGTCGCAGGTCTCAAAAAGGTTCTGGCTGAATACCCTGGCACTCCATGGGCGCATCGTGCCGGTGTTCACCTTGGACTTATGCTAAAAGATACGGCACCAGCTGAGGCGATCACCTATTTTCGCGGCGTGAAACACGAATTTCCTCTGTTGGAAGATTATCTGAACTATTGGACAGCCCAAGCCCTACTGAATGCCCGTCAACCACATGAAGCTGCGTTACTGTTCGAGGAAGTGGCCAAGCCAAGTTCTCAATCTCGGTTGCGGAATGATGCGCTGGTCCTTGCAGGGCAGGCACGACGTGATTCGGATAATTGCGAGTCCGCGATGTACTGGTATCGCCAGGTCGTCGAGCGGGCGCCGCAATCTTCTCTGGCCGCGATGGCGTTATTAGAGATTGGTGATTGTCAGGTGTTGCTGAATCAGACAGCTGATGCGCAGAAGACCTTCCGCGAGATCTGGTGGAAGTTTCCATACGAAACTGAAGGGCAGGAAGCTCAGGTACGGCTTGAACAGCTGCCTGAAGCGTTCCAACAAGAGCCCACGCTTGAGGAACAATACCAACACGCGTTGTCGTGGTATAAAGCCGCGCGATTTGAACAGGCTCTGCCGGGATTCCATCTCTATATTCGACAGACATCGCCAGGCAAAGAACGCGATGAGGCCGAGTACAAACTCGGCATGGCTTTCGCCAGCCTGAAACGGTATGACGAGGCGGAAAAAGTCTTCGATCAGGTTGCTCGTTCACAGTCTCGACGGAAACAGGACGGGACCGTTTGGCTCGCCCGGTCCTATCTTCGTCAGGGAAAGGGTCGCGAGGTGCTCGATTTGCAAAAGAAAACGCAGACGCTCGGATTGTCGAAGAACCGACAAGCCCTTCTCCATATATTTGCTGGTGTGTGGTTGAATGATCAGGGAAAGACGGCGGAGGCATTGGAGGCATTTCGAACCGCGTCTCAGGTCGCTCGCTCCGTTGAGAAGCGGCAGGACGCCTTGTGGCGTATGACGTGGATCTACTACGAGCAGAAGCAATATGCTCGAGTGCTGGAAACGTTAGAGACGCTCTTGCGAAGCTCGAAAGACGCGGGGGTTATGATTCGTGCTCAATATTGGAAAGGCCGAGTCTATGAGCAGCTCAAAAAAGACTCTCAAGCGCAGGAGACGTTCCGGAATCTTTGGAAGGACCAGCCATTTACGTATTATGGGCAATTGGCTAAAGCCCGCTTGAGCGAGCCTGTCTCTTCTTCTCCTGTAGGCGTGGTGAAGACCGCCGTTCAACAGGCGTCTTCTGCAACGCAGCCGGACACGCAGCCGGCAATGCAACCGATAGAACCGGACGATCTTCATTTTAAAAAAGCACAGGCGTTAGTGGATTTAGGTCTGTTGCAGGAGGCCACGAAAGAACTGCGGGCGGTTTCCCGACACACAACTTCCAAACAGAGGAATCTTGCGTCTCTTCTCGACGTGGCCCAACAGGCTGGAGCATATGATCTTGGGATCCGTCTTGCGATTCAGCATCACGGATATCAAATGAAGCAGGATCAACTTCCCCGCTCGGCTTATGCTTGGGAAGGCGCCTATCCAACCGGCTATCTCCCCACGATTCAACAGTATGTACCTTCTGGGTTGGACCCATATCTGGTCGCAGGGTTAATTCGGGAAGAAAGTCTCTACGATACCAGGGCGATGTCTCGCGTTGGCGCGCTTGGTTTGATGCAGCTCATGCCAACGACCGCCAGAAAAGTGGCTCTTCGCCTGGGACTGCAAGCTCCTCACCGGGATGACTTGTTTGATGCAGCCATGAATATTCAGCTCGGTTCGACCTATGTCGGTGAACTTTTGGCACAATTTAAGGGGAACATCGTGCATGCTGTGGCCGCGTATAATGCCGGTCCGCATGTTGTGCGGCGATGGATAGCCCAAGATCCTCATGTGGCTCCTGATGAATTCGTCGAACGAATCTCGTACCGAGAAACCCGCGGATACGTGAAGCGGGTTCTGGGGAGTTACCGCGTGTATCGCGCGCTGTTTGATCAATCCTGTCGTGCTGTTTCGCTTGACAGGATGTGTTGAAATTTTTATATTCGGATTCGTCACGTCATCTTTGATTAAGCGAAGGGGGAAGTATGAGCCTGGAGAAAATAGAGGCGCTGGAAGTTCGGGTCAGGAAGCTCGTAGATCTCGTCGTGGAATTGCGCGCTGACAAGGCCTCCCTCGAAGACGAACTGCAGGTTGCGCGAGAGCGTTTAGTGAAACAAGACGAGCTGACCCAGGGGTGGGAAGAAGAGCGAACGAGCATCCGTTCTCGCATCGAAAAGGTCCTCGGTGAACTCGAGTTTCTCGATAATACCAGCCACCACCAGGAGGGATAATGTGAAAAAACACATTGAAGTCGAAGTCTACGGACAACGGTTTTCTCTTCAGGGCGAAGCTGATGAACACTATGTCCAAGAACTCGCGAGTTATGTTGATGAACAGATGCGATCATTGACCCTCAACATGAAAACCTGCACTCCCACGAAATTGGCGATTTTGGCCGCTATCAACATCGCAGATCAATTGTTTCAGCAACGAAACACGCAACGTGCAGGAGAAGTTGAAGTCGAGCGGTTGACGCAAAGCATGCTGGAGCATATTGATCATCAGCTAGAACTGCATCCAGCCTAATCGTACGACACCTCATTCTCATCATTGCGTATTCTCCCCTGGCGTCATGGCCATTAGGAAATCCCAAGACTCTGGTTCAATATCTCTTCGCCTATGAGATGAGATACGTTTCTTATTACAATCATTTAGAGGGTTCTTTAATTCATCTTGAAACCACATGTGTTCATCTGGTAACGTGATTTTGCATACGCTTATTATCATGTTACTGTATCATTAAGAAGACCCTTTTATTCTAAAAAAGGGAAATTTTGGAGGCTGTTTTCGTTACAGCTATGTTGGTAATGGCCAAGATTTTTGGTGTTATGACCCATTTACTGATGGTTCTGAAAAGGCAGTGTGCGAATTCGCGTACAACAAACCTGAAGAATATCGTGAGTCAGTGGCTAAACGGGTCATCTGAAAAAGTATTGATTTTAAAGGAAGTTCAGAATCTTTATCCCGTTTTGCCTTGGCAGAATTCCCTTTTTCCCATGGTTCCTATCAAGGGGTATAACGGCATTCCCCTTCGAGGGAGCCCTTTTCAACGGGTTTGTGTTCGCAGCACTGACATTCCTTTTAACGCTTCCTCTCCACGGCCATCCATTCCAACTTGGCGTAACGTATAACAAGTCCTCTACCAATTTTTGTGTGCTAAGCATCGACTCAAACGAGTCCTAAGGCTAGTAACACAACTCTCCACCACTCTAGAGTGTGGATTTGAAGGAAGGGGGTGGCTGCCATTTTTACCACGATTACCATTTCAATTCTTGTCGGGATTCTGGCGTTAGCCCTCGGCTTCATCCTGAATGGTGTCATTCAGAGAAACCGAGATGAAACGAAACGCTCAGAGGCATTAGAGCAAACTCGTCAGCTGACTCAGAATGCGGAACGAGATGCCGAACGTCTGATTAAAGATGCAAAATTAGAAGCCAAAGACCTCCTCTTTCAGGCTAAATCCGAGATACAACGGCGCGAGAAAGAGACACGGTCTGAATTTCAGTCGACTGAAAAAAAGCTCATCCAGCGTGAGGAAGCATTAGATCGTAAGTATTCGAGCCTAGAAAAACGTGAAGAAGAGACACGACGACGGGAAAAGGTGCTTACGCAAAGGGAAGAAAGCATTACGGATAAAGAAGCAGCGTGCGAGCAGGCTGTACGTGAGCACCGTCAAGCACTCGAACGAGTGGCTGGTATGACCGTCGAAGAAGCCAAACGACAGCTACTCAATGAAATTGAGAGTGAAGCTAAGCTTGACGGTGCGCTGGTCAGCAAGCGAATTCTTGATGAAGCGCGTGAGACTGCTGATCGAGAAGCCCTTGAAATGGTCACGCGCTCTATTCAGCGCATCACCCGGGATTACGTGAATGAAGCGACGATATCCGTTGTCCCTCTGGCAAGCGACGGGATGAAAGGACGTATTATCGGGCGTGAAGGGAGAAACATTCGAGCCTTGGAAGCGGCGACCGGAGTCGACTTAATCATCGATGAAACGCCGGAAGCCGTCATTGTGTCCGGGTTCGATCCGCTTCGACGAGAGGTGGCCAAAATTGCGCTTGAGCGGTTGATGCAAGATGGACGCATACATCCAACACGTATTGAAGAGGTCGTGGAAAAGGTTAAGGGCGAACTGGACAAGTTGATGAGAGATGAAGCTGAAAAAGTGATTTTTGAAGTCGGACTGTCCGATTTTCACCCAGAAATCGTCAAACTGCTCGGTCGTCTCAAGTACAGAACGAGTTATGGACAAAATAACCTCTATCATGCACGAGAGGCTGCCTACATTTGTGGGATCATGGCTTCAGAATTGGGGTTAGACGTCAAGCTCGCCAAACGTGGTGCTTTGCTTCATGATATTGGAAAAGTCGTCAGTCATGAAGAAGAGGGAACCCATGCCATGCTTGGGGCCGAGATGGCTAAAAAATATGGTGAATCGGAGAAGATCGTTAATGCTATCGCGGCCCATCACGAACAGGTTGAACCGATTTGCCCGGAATCCGTGTTAGTGGCGGCAGCAGAGGCTCTTTCGGCAGCACGACCAGGGGCTCGACGTGAAACACTCGAAGCCTATGTCAAACGGTTAGAAAAGTTAGAGTCATTGGCCACTGGGTTTAAGGGGGTGGATAAGGCCTATGCGATTCAAGCTGGACGTGAAATCCGGGTTGTGGTGCGCCAAGGGGAATTAAACGATACGGAAGCATTTACACTTTCCCGTGATCTTGCCAAAAAAATTGAGCAAGAAATGACCTATCCGGGGCAGATTAAGGTCACCGTCATTCGTGAAAACCGGTTTATCGAATTTGCGAAATAGTTTAACGTTGGCAGTGAGCTCATGAAGATACTGTTTATCGGCGACATTATGGGCGAGCCAGGTCGTCGTGTCATCATGAAACGCCTCCACAAGGCGATCGCCCAACATCAGGTCGATTTAGTCATCGGAAATGGAGAGAATGCTGCTGGAGGTTTCGGCATTACTCCGGAAATTGCGCATGAATTATTCGATCTTGGGCTCACCGTCATTACGCTGGGGAATCATGCCTGGGATAAAAAAGAGGCATTAGATTTTATCCGGAAGGATTCGCGCGTGTTGCGTCCAGCCAACTATCCTGATGGCGTTCCCGGTCGCGGGTCGATGATCGTTGAAACGCCATCCGGCGAATCTCTTGGTATCCTTCAGTTAATGGGGCGAGTATTCATGCCTATCCTGGATTGTCCGTTTCGTGTCGCCGAGCGGGAAGTACAAGTGCTCCGGGAGCGGACTCAGGCTATCGTCGTCGATATGCATGCCGAAACGACATCCGAGAAGATGGCGATGGGCCATTTTCTGGATGGAAAAGTCTCAGCTGTGGTGGGGACTCATACGCATGTTCAGACAGCCGATGAACAAATCCTTCCCAAGGGCACCGCGTACCTCACGGACCTTGGGATGACTGGGCCTTCTCATTCGGTGATCGGGATGAAGCCCGAGAGTGTGATCGAAAAATTTCTCCTTCAAATGCCCAGACGATTTGAAGTAGCTCGAGGTCCGGCTGTCTTGTGTGCGGCACTGATCGAGGTCGATGCCATGACCGGGAAAGCGGTCAGCATCGAGCGAATGCAGATCCATGAATAGGGTCGCGGTTCATTGCTGAATCTTCTCTCCCGCATTCTGACTGTTTCCGAGCTGACCAGCCAGGTTCGCAGAGTCTTAGAAGGTCAATTCCCCGTCGTATTGGTGGAAGGCCAAATTTCCAATTTACGACGTCCCTCGTCTGGCCATCAGTACTTCACCCTCAAAGATCCATCTAGTCAAATACGCGTTGTCCTATTTCGCGGGGTTGCTCAACATCTTCCTTTCGTCCTCGAAGAAGGCCTAGAGGTGATCATTCGTGGCGCGGTCACTGTCTATGAATCACGGGGCGACTATCAGGTTATTCTGGAGGCGGTGGAACCAAAAGGAATTGGTGCGCTTCAGTTGGCCTTCGAACAATTGAAAGGCAAACTGGAACGTGAGGGTATCTTTGACCTGGTTCGTAAACGACCTCTTCCATTTTTTCCTTCCCAAATAGGGATCGTGACGTCTCAGCAGGGTGCAGCTCTTTATGACATGTTGAGTATTCTTCACCGGCGATGCCCAACAATCCCGATCCTGATACATCCTGTGCTGGTCCAAGGAGAAGGCGCTTCCAAGCAGATCGCAGAGGCTATCCGTACGCTAAACTCTAGGAAGGGTGTGGATGTCCTCATTGTGGGGAGAGGGGGAGGTTCACTCGAAGATCTCTGGGCCTTTAATGAGGAAGAGGTCGTCCGTGCCATTGCCGATTCCGCTATTCCTGTCATTTCCGCCGTTGGACACGAAACCGATGTCACGTTGGCCGATCTTGCAGCCGATGTTCGTGCGCCAACTCCTTCTGCGGCCGCGGAAATAGTGGCTCCGTCTCAAGAGGAGCTTCATCTCCAAGCTCGGCAGCTTCAGCGGCGTGTCATTCAAGCGACACGGCATGTACTGGAACGTTGTCGACATCAAGCCAAGGTGGTACGATCCTCTCTCCCTGATCCCGCTATCTGGTTCTTTCGGTATGGCCAAAGAGTTGATGAGTTAGAAACTCGCCTTCGATTCCAAGTACAAGATTTTCACCAACGTCTTCGTCTTTGTTTCTCATCCCTCGAATCGGGATTGTTAGGGAATACGCCACATCATCAGATTCGGCGTGGGCGACAACTTGTTCCTCAGCTTTGGATGCGAATGACGGGAGGGATACGAGCTGTGTTAAAAGAACAGAGGCAACAAAGCGAGGGGGTGATCACCGTGCTGCACGCGCTGAGTCCGTTAACGGTAGTGACTCGTGGATATAGTATCGTGGAAACATGTGATGGAAAGACGTTGGTGCGCACCGTGCACGACGTGTCAATCGGGGATTTTCTGAATGTCAAACTGGTTGATGGCAGTGTCAAGTGTCTTGTCAAGGATGTCATGAAGGATTCGCCTGTTTCTGTTCCTTGACCCGTATTGACGTGAAGGTATAATGCGGTATGGCATCTCGTCAGGACGCGGCTAGCTTCTTCCATTCTTAGCGGACGGTGACGGATGGGATTCATGATTTTGGGAAAGACTAAACTTATATGGCAGCTCAGAAATTTGAACAAGCGTTAGCAAGACTTGAAACCATCGTGACGGAATTAGAACGTGGGGAGTTGCCGTTAGATGAGTCGTTAAAGATTTTCGAGGAAGGCATCAAATTATCAAAAACCTGTTTGAAGGTTCTTGATGATGCCGAACGGAAGGTCGAAATTCTCGTACGTGACAAAGATGGGAAGAAACGAATTCAGGCTTTCTCGGATGGCGATATGGAATCCGAGGCCTCAGATGTTCCCCAATCATGACATTTTACATATTTCTGTCATTCGTCCCATTACGTTCTTCGCGCTATCTTGTCGAGTTGCCTTGCAGTGAATGGTCGAGATCGAGTGGCCAAACGGCAGCGTCTTGATCAAGAGTTAGTGTCTCGTGGATTAGTCGCCAATCGGGAACAGGCTCACCGATACATCCTGGCTGGCCGTGTATCGGTCGATGGTGTCATCGTCGATAAGCGGGCAAAGCTGGTTGAACGGGCATCGACTGTCAATCTGAATTTGCCTCGCACGACCTATGTGAGTCGAGCCGGTGAAAAGCTCGCGGCAGCCCTTGACTTCTTCGATATTCACTGCGCAGAAAAAGTCGCCATGGATGTTGGTGCCTCCACCGGAGGGTTTACGGATTGTTTGTTGCAGAATGGAGTCGCAAAAGTCTATGCGATTGATGTGGGGTATGGACAATTAGACTGGAAGCTTCGGGAAGACCCGAGAGTACTCGTCCATGAACGGTGCAATATCCGTTATTTGTCAAAGGAAGACATTCACGATCAAATTGAGTTGGCTGTGATCGACGTGTCATTTATTTCCTTGCGAATCGTCCTGCCAAGCGTGCTGAAATTTTTGGGAAAGGCCGCATCAATCGTGATGTTGGTGAAACCGCAGTTCGAAGTCGGGAAAGGACAGGTGGGACGCGGAGGGATTGTTCGAGAAGACGACAAACGAGCACAAGTCAAAGATGAGCTCATCGCCTTCGCGAAAACCCTGGGGCTCTCCGTAATGGGCATGATGGACTCTCCGGTTTTAGGCCGAAAAGGCAATCGAGAAATGCTGATGGCCGTAAACACACGGCCTGAACCGTAGTGTAAAAATAGGGAATGTCGTTGGCATGAACTTTCTGGAGGAATCGCATGTCTAGGAATGTGTTGGTCACAGGAGGCGCAGGGTTTATCGGTTCTCATGTTGTTGATCGTTTGGTCCAAGAAGGGTACCACGTGTCCGTGATCGACAATCTATCATCAGGCAAACGAAAAAATGTCAATAAGAAGGCGAAGCTCTATAAAATGGACATTCAAAGTCGGAGTATCGATCGGGTTCTTCGCACACAACGGCCGACGACGATTATCCATTTGGCGGCACAGATGAATGTCCGGCTTTCTACGGAAGATCCCACTTTTGACGCCTCGGTGAATATTCTCGGGACGATCAATCTGTTGAAGCATGCCATACGACATGGTGTCCGAAAAGTTTCGTTTGCCTCTTCCGGGGGAGCTGTGTATGGAGAGCAGGAAGTGTTTCCGGCTTCGGAGTCGCATCGGACAGACCCTCTGTCTCCCTATGGAATTAGTAAGTTGGCGGGGGAAAAATATCTAGCCTATTATGCGCATGAGCAGGGTATTCGATACGTCGCCCTTCGTTTTGGAAATGTCTACGGGCCACGACAAGAGGCGGAAGGCGAAGCTGGGGTCATCGCGATTTTTTCCAAAAAAATGTTGAAAGGTGAGCAGCCCATGATCAACGGGACCGGGAAGCAGACACGGGATTTCGTGTATGTCGACGACGTCGTGGAGTCGATCATGGCGACATTCGGTCAGGATATCCAAGGGATCTACAATGTTGGGACCGGGCAGGAGACGACGGTGAACGAATGTTACCGGCTTTTAAAAGAATTCACAAAATCGGACTGCAAAGACCTCTATGGCCCTGCCAAAAAAGGCGAACAGCTTCGAAGTGTCTTGGATGTAAGCAAACTCCGGGAAGAATTCGGGTGGGATGCCAATGTGTCTTTGGCAGACGGGCTGTCACAAACTGTCGAGTATTTTAAATCATAGTGTCTGAGCCGGACCTCCTAAACGCGCCGGGGCCGTCATTGGCTCAGAGTGTTTAGTAGCGCGGCACGGAGCTGTCGATTTCAACGGACCAGGCATCGATTCCTCCTACAAGATTCTTGACATTGGAGAAACCCTGCTGGAGCAGGAATCCCATGGCGTCCGCGCTGCGCATGCCCTTATGGCACATCGCGATGATCTCGCGATTCGGATCAAGCTGGTCGAGAGAAGTTGGCAGCGTTCCGAGGGGAATGAGGACCGATCCATCAATCTTTGCTAGGGAAAACTCATGAGGCTCCCGTACATCCAGAATAAAAAGATCCTCTCCTTTATCTAACCGATCCTTGAGTTCTCGAACTGTTATCGTATAGCTCATGGGGCACATCCTCCTTTACAATGGAGCTTCATGATATCCGCGGGGTTTGAACCCTGTCAACGAGAAGACCAGCACAATCGCAACGCTCGGGCACGTGAATACCAGAGAAACGTGACGGCAGAGGAACAAGAGGCGACACATGCAAGCATCTCCCAATATAACGGTCGAACGTATCGCGGCCTATGTCGGTCAGGAAGTCAAACTTAAGGGGTGGTTGCGTCGTCGTCGATCCAAGGGCAAGATCCACTTTTTGGTCCTGCGCGATGGCACTGGCGATGTTCAGGCTGTCGTAAACAAGGCGACGATTGAGCCTGAACATTTTGAACGTTCGGCTCAACTCACCCAGGAATCCTCAATTATGTTGACCGGAGTCCCGAGGGAAGAGCCCAGAGCCACGGGGGGATATGAAATTGATGTGACAGGGATCGAGATCGTCCAGCTGGCTGACCCGTTTCCCATTCAACCGAAGGAGCACAGTGTTGGATTTTTAATGGAGCACCGTCATTTGTGGTTGCGTTCAAGGCGTCAACATGCCGTCTTGAGAATTCGGCATGAAATTATTCGCGCTTGTCGGGACTTCTTTGATGATCGGGACTTTACGTTGATCGACACGCCCATTTTTACACCGAATGCTTGTGAGGGGACGACCACGTTATTTCAGACACAATACTTCGATCAAACGGCCTATTTGGCACAAAGCGGGCAGCTGTACAGCGAAGCGGCGGCAGCCGCGTTCGGGAAGGTGTATTGCTTTGGACCGACCTTCCGGGCCGAGAAATCCAAAACCCGGCGGCACTTGATGGAGTTTTGGATGGTTGAACCGGAAATGGCTTTTGCCGAACTGTCTGATGCAATGGATCTTGCGGAAGGCCTTCTGACGAGTGTTGTCGAACGAGTCTTGGCACGCCGTCGGGAAGAGCTGGAAATATTAGAACGGGATGTTTCGAAACTTGAAGCGGTAGTGCCGCCGTTAGCGCGGGTGACCTATGAAGAAGCGATTCAGTTATTGCAGGGCAAAGGCGTTTCGATTCAGTTCGGCGAAGATTTTGGTGGGGATGATGAAACTGTTTTGGCGTCCTCATTCGATAAACCTGTTATCGTGCATCGCTATCCAGCCGCCATCAAGGCCTTTTATATGGAGCCGGATCCTGCCTCTCCTAACCTGGCCCTGTGTATGGATGTGTTGGCTCCCGAAGGATATGGTGAGATCATCGGAGGCGGACAGCGAATTCATGACTATGACACGCTGCTCGCACGAATCCAGGAACATCAACTTCCGGAAGAAGCCTTTCGATGGTATCTCGATATTCGCAAATATGGGTCGGTGCCGCATGCCGGGTTTGGAATGGGTATAGAGCGGGTTGTCGCATGGATTTGCGGGTTAGAGCATGTCCGGGAAACGATTCCTTTTCCCCGTATGCTCTATACGCTTTATCCATAAAGCGCGTGACGAAGAGGTATCGCCTGTATGCCATACATATTCCTGATCATGATCTGCTTCAGCATCATAAGCCCCGTGTCGGCTGCTGAATACCTCTATATCGCTTCCGGCAATACGCTTCAAGTGAAACTCATCGATCAACAGACGGGAAAATTACGAGAACACCAGACGAATCCACTCAAAGGGGCGGGCCCGATCACGTTTTCTCCAGATCACCGGTTCCTCTATATCCTGGCCCGAATGCCCTCGCCTGAGCACCAATACTCGATAGCCACGTATCGAATCGATCATGAAGGGAAGCTGACGCGCCTCCAGAACGCCCCCATTCGGGTGCGTACGACTTACTTGCAAGCGGATGCCAATGGCCAGTACCTCATCGGAAGTCATTACGACGATGGAAAAATGTCAGTCTGGAAATTAACGAATGGCGTGTATCAAGGCCAACTGGTTCAAGAGCTCACGCTGGAAAAAAAAGCTCACGCGGCGGTGTTCTCTCGGGATAACCGGTATATCTTAGTCCCTGCGACTGGTCCCAATAAGGTTTTTCAAATCAGATTCGATGAAAAAACAGGAGCGGTTGTTCCGAATGTCCCTCCCATGGCCAATGGCCCGGATGTGGGCGCGCGTCAGCCGAGACACCTTGTTTTTAATCGTAGACTCAATGTGGCGTACACCACTCAAGAACGAATGAATCCCGGCGTGGCGATGTGGGAATGGGATCCGGACAAGGGGCTGCTCGAGCTCATTCAGCAGATCGTGACCACGAAGAAAGATGTTGAAAGCATCACCACAGCGGATCTCCATATTACCCCGGATAATACATTCCTCTATATCTCGAGTCGGGATGAAAACCGTGAACGAAACCGTATCATTGGATTTCGAATCGATCCGGAGGATGGCCGGTTACATGTCATCGGGCAGTTTCCGAGTGAACATATCCCTCGCTCCTTCTGTATCAGTAAGTCTGGAAAATTTCTCTATGTGGCGGGAAAGGGTGAAGCGAAACTCGGAGTTTATCGGATCGACCCTGACAATGGACATCTGAAAAAAGTGGCGCAATACGAAACCGGTTTGTATCCCTATTGGGTCACGACGTTGGTCAAGTAGCCCAGTCTTCCCCGATCATGGAATTCCGTCGTTCATGGGATCCTGTCTTCCAGCACAGCCTTCACGGACCCGACGATCACTTTTGCCTGCATCATCACAGGAATCCGGTCTTGGTCGTTGGTCAACCAGAAGTGGAAATTGCCTTCGTTCGCAAAAATTCCACGAAAGGGCATGACCGCTTCGCATCGAATCACCTCCGCCTCTCCCCACGGGCCTGACATTCGCTCGATTTCTTCAACATTGATCGCGATATCGTAATTCTTCTTGTCATGGTGGACGTGTAACGCGATGGAACGTCCGGGCGTAAGATCCTGGAGTGTGCGTACATAATAGAGAAAAGACAGCGGTCCGTGGGTGTGAGGAGAAATGGACATGGTGCTCGCTTGGCTATTCTTGATGATCGAGACGACTTTCTGTTCATGGTGAAACGTCATGTCAAAGTCTTCGTAGTCATTTCCTTCGCGCCGCTGAAACATGACATGGCGGGGCAAGAATGTGTCGGGATGAATCGACGACTTTACGACGTTATGGACGGGAAAGAACAGCGAAATGAAATCATTGGAATGGGCTGTGGACTTCAGGCGAAGTTGCGGTCCTCTCTGAGCGGTCAGCTCATAGTTGGCCTGGAGGGTTCCTGTGCCTGCAGGCAAGCCCCATAATGAAATCGTGTAGTGGAATGACTCATGGTCTTTTCGCGGCCGTGAGCCATCACTGTCTCCGGCTGAGATCAGGTTTGGCGAAACAAGGCATGACGAGACCACGCACAGGATCGAAAGATGCCGGACTCCACACGAAAACATCGATCAATCATACTTTATGGACTGCGACATGTCAGGCTCTTAGATCACATCATGGGTGGTTGACCTGCACGACAGCTTCTTCAGTATCTGGCGGAAGTCTGGCGGTGCAGATGGTCTCCAATGTAGTCACCGCTCTTGAGTCTGTCGAGTGTTCGCAATCACCATACGTAGACCCTGTGTGGCATACGGGATGGGCAACGACCACTTCTTCCCATTCGATGCATTTTCCCAGTGCGCATCCAGATAAGACCCCGTAGAAAAGAAGCGTGGCCATGATGTGGAGGTTTCCCCCTGGTTGAGTTGCCTTATTTATCATAATTTCCCTCCTATCCGCTCATCTTCAGGCATGTATGAAGCCCATGCCTGAAGCGACCAAATTCTTCAATAGCGTTTTTCTCGATGAATTGTTCTTACCCGTTGAATGTTGCACTCCCTATGCCATGCCATTTGAAGATCATATGAGTCATTCTGCTTTGGGGGGACAGGGGGAATTTCGAAAAGAAAATCAGGATAACTGGAGCAGACAAAAGTTGTGGGAATTAGAAAGGCGAAGAAGTGAAGGCCGTGACAGATGCAAGATGTATCGGTTGAGATAACAGTCATTCATGATGAAGGCAAGGAAGGAGGAAGGGCAATTGAACCTTTTTCAGGATAATGAACAAAAAATAGAAGGTCTCTACATAAATACTAATACCTATACAATCAGGCATTTGGTCATGCCTGAAAAAGTGAGGAGAGGGTAAATATGCTAAGGCAATGGTCAGCCGATCAGCTTGACAACTTGAGAGCACACCGTATAATGCTTTGTGAATGAAAGTAGAGAAATATGGACGGATATGGTGAGTAATTTAGAAAAGTGGTAAATGAAGAAAAGCACTTTGTTTTCAAGCATGAACACGTCTCAGTCCTTGTTAATGAAGTAATTTACTGGATCTCACCGAGTTCAGGCAAGTCATATATCGACTGTACGTTGGGGATGAGTGGGATAGCAAAAAAAATTCTAGATTTGAGTAATCCTGACGGTAAATTATTAGGAATTGATACGGACTCCATGGCCATTGAAAAGGGGAAGAAGGTTCTCGATGCCTATGGGAGTCGAGTCGAGCTCAGGCATGGTAGTTATGACTACCTCAAATCTCTTGCCACGCAATCTGGATTTTCAGACGTTGATGGAATCGTGTTCGATCTTGGAGTCTCTACTCCACAGTTGATGGATGCCGAGCGAGGCTTCAGTTTTATGAATGATGGCCCATTGGATATGCGGATGGATCAATCATCCGGAATAACGGCTGAGGAGTTTCTCGCTCGGGTATCCGAGAAAGAATTAGAGCATGTTCTTCGAGAGTATGGAGAAGAGCGTTTTGCCAGAAGGATCGCTCGAGCCATCGTCGAGACTCGTCAGACGCCGATCAAAACGACGAAGGGCCTTTCTGAAATCATTCGACGTGCCATTCCCGTTCCTGCCCGACGAGGACGCATCCACTACGCCACTCGAACATTTCAGGCTCTTCGGATCGTCGTCAATCAGGAATTGAAGGGGTTAGCCGGTGCCTTACGGGATGCCAGTAGGCTTCTGCGTCCCGGAGGACGCCTGTGCGTCATCGCCTTTCATTCCTTGGAGGATAGAATCGTCAAGCAAACGTTCCGTGAGTTGTCCGCCAAGCCTGCTCCGACGGTGAATATCCTGACTAAGAAGCCGATCACCCCAAGCCGTGAAGAACAACTGCATAACCCTCGTTCCCGTAGCGCCAAGCTGCGAGTCGTTGAGCGTCTCGGGATGGCCAACACATGAAACGAAGCGGTTTTACGATGATGGTCGTGTTCTTCGGCGCGATTGGTCTGTTGTACGTGTGGATGCGGGTCGACCTGTTACGGGTTGGTCGTGATATTGAACGATTGAAGCAGCAGGAGGTCGCGCTTGAACACCGGAGGGAGGCTTTGCAACTGCGGTTCTCACAGTTAACAGCTCCCCGAATCATTGCCGAAGCAGCAAGATCGGAATTTAAATTGGAGATGCCTCGACCAGGGCAAGTGGTCATGGTGGCCACTGAAACAGCCGTGGCAACGAATCAGGGAAAGCTTCGAAAGCCTATGGAAGTGGCGCAACGTTCGCTTCGCGAGGAATGACGTATGAACATAACTCCTGACGGTGTCAGTCAGTCATGCCGTGTTCGTACGGCCATCGTGTGTTTAGGGTTTCTGGTTGGATTCACGATTATTTTTTCACGTCTATTTTTTTTGCAAGTCGTTCAGTCCAACAAAGGAGCGCTTCAAGCGCAAGGCCAGCATTTCGAGTCGATTGAAGTCAAGGGCAATCGTGGTCTCATCGTCGATCGTCATGGGAGTACCTATGCGATCAATGTTGACGCTCCCTCTGTCTACGCCCGAAAAAAGGACATACAACAGCAAGCCCATGTCCTCAGAAAGTTATCAACTTTGATCGATGTTCCCGTTTCCTCCCTCCGGAAAAAAATGAAGGGTAAGGGTTCATCCATTCAATTGAAGCGAAAGTTGACGTCTAAGGAAGTGGAGGCTATTCAGGCGTCGAACTTGCCAGGGATTACGGTGAAAATGGAATCGCAGCGGTTCTATCCCAAAGGAACATCGTTGGCGCATCTCCTGGGATTTGCCGGGCGGGACAGTCAAGGTCTGGAGGGGTTGGAGTGGCATTTTGACTCCTATTTACAGGGCAAAAAACAAACGGTGCAATTCCAGCGCGACGCCTCCAGGGGAAGAATCGCGTTGGTCAGTGATCACGGTTTGCGTCCGTATCAAGGATTTCGCATTACCCTGACGATTGATGAAGTGATTCAATTCATCGCTGAGCAGGAGTTGGACGATGCCATGCGTCGAACCAAAGCCAAACGGGGGACGGTTCTCATTATGGATCCAAACACCGGCGCCATCCTTGCGTGGGCGCTTCGGCCGGTGTTTGATCCGAACCACTACCAAGATTGGCCTCGAGAGCTCTATGTCAATCGTGCCGTGACGGATCCGTACGAACCAGGTTCGACCCTGAAAGTTTTGCTCGCAGCCGCCGCGCTCAACGAAGGGAAAAAGACCCCTGACGAGCTGATCTACTGTGGTGATGGGGAGATGTCGATCGCGGGAACGAAGATGCATGATCTGAAGCAGCATGGATGGATGACCTTGAAAGAGGCGGTGACCCATTCCAGTAATATTTGCATGGTCAAAGTGGCGCTCTCATTGGGGGCGGAAAAGGTTTATGACTACCTCAGAGCGTTTGGGTTTGGTCAAAAAACGGAGATAGACCTTCCTGGTGAGTCGGCGGGCTTACTGAAGGCGATCGACGATTGGGATGGCCTGACCCTTTCATCCCTCGCAATCGGACAAGGAATCAGTGTCACTCCTATTCAACTGTTAACCGCCATCTCGGCCGTGGCGAATGGCGGTTCACTCTACCGACCCTTTGTGGTGTCGCGTGTTGAAGATCCAAGAGGAAACCTGGTCATGGAGCAGAACGTCCAAATGCGGCGTGAGCCGATTACCTATGAGACGTCTGAAATGCTCAAGGAGATGCTCGCGAATGTCGTAAGCCAGGGCACCGGAAAACAAGCGGCGCTCATGGATTACGAGGTAGGCGGTAAGACCGGGACAGCGCAGAAGGCGAAGAAGGGAGCACGTGGCTATTCATCGACAAAATTCATCGGATCCTTCGTCGGGTTCGTTCCCGTGGATCAACCGCAATTAGCCATTCTTGTCGTGATCGATGAACCCGAAGGCAAAGGATATGGGGGGGAAGTGGCAGCCCCCGTGTTCCGGAAAGTAGCGGAAAAATCCTTGCAGCATTTGATGATTGCCCCAAAGCATGGTGGCTTCGTAAGAGTGGCTGGCCTCTTTTAGAGGCGCGAGAGAAAGACATGACCATCGCGGAATTGATTCAACCTCTTCACCCTCTTGACGTTCATGGAGACTTGGATCGTGAAGTGCTCGATGTCACCGATGATTCTCGGCGGGTCAGGCAGGGCAGTCTCTTTGTGGCGGTGAGGGGGACGCAAGTGGATGGTCACGAGTTCGCCCGGCAAGCTTGCCTGGACGGGGCGGTTGGGGTCGTACTTGAGGAGAGTCCCATGGCTCGGCGGATCGGCCAGGTGACGGCCATCGACATGACGAAGCCGACCATCACTGTCAGGAATTCCAAGGAAGCGCTCGGGTGTCTGGCTTCTCGCCTGCACGGGGATCCTTCTCTCCATCTCAATATGGTGGGTGTGACTGGCACGAACGGGAAGACCACGGTCACTCATTTAATCCGGGCGCTTTTAGACAATTTTGGGGAAAAAACCGGCGTCATCGGAACGGTGGGATATTTTATCGGGGCTGATTTCTATCCGGCTTCGCATACGACTCCAGGGGCCGTTCAACTACAAGAACTCCTTGCCCGTATGGTTGAGGCTGGTCTGGACACGGCAATCTTGGAGGTCTCGTCTCACGCGTTGGCCTTGGGGCGGGTATCTGGCTGTGAATTTGATGTCGCCGTGTTCACGAATCTCACGCAAGATCATCTGGATTTTCATGCCGACATGCAAGAGTATTTTGAGGCGAAACAACGGCTCTTCACGGACCTCTTGCCGCCCAATCGTAAAACGCCACCCAAGCGAGCCGTGGTCAATATCGATGATGAATGGGGCATCAAACTCGCGGGACAGTGTTCTGTTCCGGTCTGGACATACGGTATTCGTCATGAAGCCGATATTCAAGCCCATGAAATCGTCAGCACGCTCGATGGGACCCAATTTCGAGTGACGACTCCCACAGGCGAATGGCTCATCAGGAGTCAATTGGTCGGAGAGCATAATGTCTACAACATCCTTTCGGCCATCGCCGTGGCCCTAGAATTTGGAATGTCTTCCGACCTCATTGTTGCGTCCATTGCTTCAGTCAAGAATGTTCCGGGCCGGTTTGAGCGAATTACCCAGGGGCAGGACTTTACGGTGATCGTGGATTATGCCCATACCGAAGACGCCTTGTTGCGGGTCCTCTTGACTGCGCAATCACTCAAGCGCTCCAAGATTATTACGGTATTCGGGTGTGGCGGGGATCGTGACACCGGCAAGCGCCCCAAAATGGGACAAGTGGCCGTGCGGCACAGCGATCTCGCGATCTTGACCTCGGACAATCCCCGCACCGAGGACCCGATGACGATCCTCAACGGGATCGAAGAAGGCATTTTGAAAATTCCCAAATCCATCCGCTCGGACTATCGCATGATTCCCGATCGCCGGGAGGCCATCGAAGCCGCCATTGCGGCGGCCGAGCCTGGCGACATCGTGTTAATCGCCGGAAAAGGCCACGAAGATTATCAGATTGTCGGAACGGAGCGATTGAATTTTGATGATCGCCAGGTGGCGCGTGAAGCCCTTCAGCACCGGGTTCGTGTGAAGTAGCGAGTCTTTATGGCGTCCTTCACGATGGAAGAAATTCTTCAAGCAACGGGCGGGCAACTCTTATGGGCGCCCTCGCGCGTGCGGGTACGCAGGGTTTCGACGGATTCCCGTCAGGTACGAAAGGGCGATCTGTTTGTCGCGCTCACGGGACCCAATTTTGATGGCCATCATTTCGTGAAACATGCGTTTCGAGATGGCGCGGTCGGGGCGGTGATCTCACAGGCATCCTGGTCAACCGTGTCTCCATGGATTCGTCGATATCGTCCTCGTGATACGTCCGTCCGTCCTTTTATCATAGGGGTGGATGATCCTCTCGTCGGGTTCCAAGAGATCGCCTCATTGCACCGCCGCCGGTTCTCTATTCCTCTTGTTTCCGTAACCGGTAGCAATGGCAAGACGACAGCGAAAGAAATGGTCGCTCATGTGCTTGCCACAAAGTGGCGAGCACTGAAAACCCAGGGAAATTTCAACAATAGCATCGGAGTCCCTCATACCCTGTTGCGGATGACGCATGGATATGAGGTAGCGGTGATTGAAATGGGGGTTGACCAAGAAGGGCAAACGACCCGTTTGTGTGAGATCGCTCAGCCCACGATCGGTGTGATCACGAATGTCGGGCCTGATCACCTGGAATTTTTTGGGACGATTGATGCTTCTGCTCGAGCGAAGGCTGAATTATTGCCGGCTCTTCCGTCTCATGGCATTGCCGTCTTAAATGCGGACGATGCCTATTTCAAACAATTCGCGCGGAAAGCCAAATGCCGGGTGTTGTCGTATGGGTTTTCCTCGCATGCGCAGGTGAGAGCGAGTGATGTGGATACCGATCGTCGGGGCTCCTGTTTTCGGCTCCATCTTCCTGAGCGGACCCGTTCGATTCAGGTCCAACTTCGAGTTCCTGGGCAACACAATATCTCGAATGCGCTTGCCGGCGCGGCGGTAGGTCATGCCTTGGGGGTTTCAGGCGCAGACATCGCTCGTGGTTTGTCGAAAACCCGTCCGGCATCGATGCGTTCCGAAATATATCGTGTGCAGGGAGTCACCTATTTATACGACTGTTATAACGCCAACCCGGCTTCCATGAAGGCGGCCATCGATTTACTGATGGAATTGTCTCAAGGACAGAGGTCCATCGCGGTTCTTGGGGAAATGCGTGAGTTGGGAAAAGGTGAATCGGCCTTTCATCGAGAAATCGGACGCTATGCCGCCAGGAAAAACATTTCTTGCCTGCTCACGTGTGGTCCGCTCGGCAAGGAATTGGCCGCTGGCGCAAGACGGAACGGCATGCCGGCGTCATCCGTTTTTGCTCTCGATGAGGTTATCGATGCCGCAAGAACCTTGAAGCGTCTCGTTCGTCCTCGGGACGTTGTTTTGCTCAAAGCCTCTCGAGGCGTGCAGTTGGAAAACGTGTTGGACTTCATGGATTCGTCTCGTACGCGGGGCGATGGAGTCGTGAGCACATGATAAAAATATGGTTCCGCGACGGGGCGGTATCGTCCCGTTGGTTTCCACCCGTAGAAAGTTCATCCTGATCAATGCTGTATCTTTGGCTCTATCCGCTGCACACCGATTACGCAATTTTCAATGTGTTTCGATACTTAAGTTTTCGCATAATTTACGCCACGATTACGGCGTTTCTTATCGCGTTTGTGCTGGCTCCGCCCATGATCAAAAAGTTTCAAGAATTAGGGATTGGGCAACGAGTGAGGGATGATGGGCCGAGCGGGCACCTGGGAAAAACCGGAACGCCGACGATGGGTGGCATTCTCATCATTTTTTCGGTGCTGTTAACGACGTTGTTATGGGCGGATATCAGGAATCTCTATGTGTGGTTGGTGATGCTCGCGATCGTCGGGTTCGGTCTTGTCGGATTTGTCGATGATTACATCAAGATTCTGAGAGGGCGATCGAAGGGATTGTCTCCGGCGCAAAAGCTGATCTGTCAGGTGGCTGTCGCGCTGGCCATCGCCATGTTTTTTTATTTCTCTCCCGGGTACTCAACGCAGTTGAGCGTCCCGTTCTTTAAGAATTTCAACCCTGATCTTGGCCTGTTGTACATCCCCTTTGCCATCCTGGTCATCGTCGGCTGCTCGAACGCGGTAAACCTCACGGATGGACTCGATGGGCTGGCGATTGGACCTACGATCATCGCGGCGGTGGCCTACACCGTGGTGGCCTGGGCGGTCGGCAACAAGCTGGTTTCTGATTATTTGTTGATTCCGTACGTGGATGGTGCCGGGGAACTGGCGGTCCTGACCGCGTCAATCGTGGGATCGAGCCTGGGATTTCTGTGGTTCAACACGTATCCGGCATCGGTCTTTATGGGGGACGTCGGGTCTTTGCCACTTGGGTCGGCCCTGGGGACGGTGGCGGTCGTGTGTAAGCATGAACTGTTGCTTTTGCTGGTCGGCGGTGTGTTCGTCATGGAGGCCGTGTCTGTCATTTTTCAAGTACTCTCGTATAAATCGCGGGGGAAACGAATCTTCCTCATGGCGCCCCTCCATCATCATTTCGAGATGAAGGGGTGGGAAGAGCCTAAGGTGGTCGTGAGGCTCTGGATTATCGCGTTTATTCTCTGTCTGTTAGCTGTCAGTACGCTCAAGCTTCGGTAGCAGTGGCCCAATGTTGGCAATCGTAGAACCTGCACACACGATGACGGCTTCCAATCAAGAAGTGACTCCAGATCTTTCCGGTAAATCCTGTGTGGTGATCGGCATGGGAAAAAGCGGAGTGGCTGCGGCTCGACTACTCAAAGCCATCGATGCCGTTGTGACTGTTGTGGACGAGCATGAGACTGAACCCATACGTGAGACTGAGGCGGCGTTGGCGAAAGAATCCATCCGCTGTCTAACAGGAAAAATGTGGCGTACCGCTCTCGAACAGGCCGAGTGGATCGTCCTGAGTCCAGGCGTTCCCGTCAATCTTCCCGAGCTTGTGCTCGCGAGGGAACAGGGTATTCCCATCGTTGGCGAAATGGAGTTGGCAAGCTGGTTTCTGAATATCCCGATCATCTCTATCACAGGGACCAACGGCAAGAGCACGACCGTAAGGCTTATAGGCGAATTTTTGCAAGCCAGCGGGAAGCATGTGTTTGTCGGAGGCAATCTTGGCATTCCTCTTTGTGAAGCAGTCCTTGCGCAGAGAGCAAGCTCTCACGGAGCGGGTTCTTCTGAGCAACTCTACGAGTATGCTGTCGTCGAAGCCTCTAGCTTTCAACTTGAGACGATTCAACGATTTAGACCCTGGATTGCCGCGATCTTAAATGTCACGCCCGATCATCTTGATCGTCATGCCACCTTCGAGGAATATTTCGAGGCCAAGTGGAAGATCTTTGAGAATCAAACGCGTGAAGATTTCGCGATCATCAATGCTGATGATTCTCTTCTTGCCGTTCGCGCAGGCATGATGGCTGGAACGGTTATGGCGTTCAGCCTTCGCGGAACCTTGCCGGCCGGGGTGTGGCTTGAGGGTTCGACCGTGATGGCGCGGGTTCACGGTCAGGCCCATGAAGTGGTCCGTCGTGAAGACATCGCACTTCGCGGTGTGCATAATTTGGCGAATGTTCTCGCCGCCACGGTGGTTGGTCTCTTGTGTGGATGTCCTCTGGAAGACTTGCGCCGGGTCATGAAATCGTTTCAAGGGACTGAGCATGTCTTGGAATACGTTCGCACGTATCAGGGGGTCAAATATTACAACGACTCGAAGGGGACGAATGTTGACGCGACACAAAAAGCGCTGGCGAGTTTTGATGAGCCGGTCATCCTGATCATTGGAGGAAAAGATAAAGGCGGTGATTTTGGTCTGCTTGGTGATCGCATTCGGCAACACGTGAAAGCCGTCGTCGCGATCGGAGAAGCCACGAAACGAATCACCCGCTCGTTAGCCGGGATCAAGTCTGTCGAGGCGATGGGGAGTTTGCAGGAAGCCGTGAGGTATGCGCAGCGCATGGCGAGTGCGGGGGATGTCGTCCTGTTTTCTCCGTCGTGTTCGAGCTTCGATATGTTTAGAAATTACGATCATCGCGGCAAAGAGTTTAAGCGTCTCGTTCACGAGTTGCCGGACATCGGTTGACCCAACATGGCGTTTCGAAAAAAACATCTGAAAAGCGTGACCCCTCATTGGAGGGGGCTCTTCGAACAACCGCATCGGAAAAGTTTTTTCCGCTCTCTCGATGGAGTCATCCTGGGAGTGACGATTGTGCTGGCGCTCGGAGGGCTGATTGCCGTCTTTAGCGCCAGTGGGTACACCGCGACGGAACGGTATGATTCTCCGATGACTTTGTTCGTCCTCAGGCAATTCCTCTGGTTGATCATGGGGGTTTTTCTGTTGCTGTTTCTGGCTCGATTGGACTATGCGGCTATACGCCCCTATATCCCTCGTATTCTAGTGGGATGCATGGTTCTTCTGGCGATGGTGTTGCTGATTGGGGCGGAGAGCCATGGGGCCCGACGCTGGCTTGCATTGCCATGGTTCTCGGTGCAGCCGGGAGAGTTGAGTAAACTGGTGATTGTCCTCTATCTGGCCAGTTATCTCGCGAAACCCGACACGCGCATCACGACATGGCAAGATGGCTTGTTCCAACCGCTTCTCGTAGTCGGGGTACTCTGCATGTTGTTGGTGTTCGAAGATTTCGGCACGCCGGTCGTCCTGGGTACGGTGCTCGTGTGCATGTTGTTTCTGGCCGGAGCCCGCATGCTTCATCTCTCCGGGATTGTGTGCGCGGTGATCCCGCCCGCCGCCTGGCTGGTCATGAGTTCCCCGGAACGCTGGGAACGTTTAACCAGTTTTTTGCATCCTGAAGTTGACCCTATGGGGGCGGGTCATCAGCTCCGTCAATCGTTCCTCGCCTTTAACAACGGGGGAGTCTTCGGACAGGGGTTGGGGGCGGGAGGGCAAAAACTTGGCTATCTTCCCGAGGCCCACACAGATTTCGTGCTGTCTTTAATCGGAGAAGAGCTGGGGTTTATTGGCACGATTGGTTTTCTCGGATTGTTTGTCGTGCTGATCCTGAAAGGCTTTCGGGTTGCGGCGCAAGCGCCTGACATGTTTGGCAGGTATTTGGCTCTTGGCATCACCCTGTTGATTGGCGTGCAAGTGCTCATGAATGCGGGGGTGGTGAGTGGTCTGTTGCCCACGAAGGGGCTCACGCTGCCATTGGTCAGTTATGGCGGGTCTTCCCTGGTTACGAGCTTGATGGCGATCGGGTTGTTACTGAGCGTGGCGCGGCAACGGGAAGGAAGGGTGTAAGGGGGACGGGATGGCGAATTGTTGACGTGTGGATGACAGGTGCTCAAGTGAACATCGTGATCGCGGCAGGGGGGACGGGAGGACATTTGTATCCGGCCATCGCTCTGGCGAAAGAATTTCAACGGCAGGATCGTGAGAATATGGTTACGTTTATCGGTTCGGGAAAGCAGTTGGAAAATTCCATTTTGGCCCATGAAGGGTTTTCGGTCGCTCACATTCATGTGAAGGGAATCGTTGGGCGAGGGCTTTGGGCCAGCTTAAAAAACGTGTGTTTACTGCCCAAAGCGGTTTGGCAATCGATGAAAATCTTGCGCGACCGTTCAGCGGACCTGGTCATTGGAACGGGTGGATATTTTAGCCCGCCCGTTGTGTGTGCCGCCGCACTTCTCAAAATTAGACGGATTATCATGGAACCCAATGCCGTCCCCGGGTTGGCCAATCGAGTAGTGGGACCGATCGCTGATCGAGTCTTTTTAGCGTTTGACGGTGCCAAACACTATTTTCATGAAGCCAAGGTTCGAGTCGTCGGAACTCCTGTCAGAGAAGAGTTCTTTCGTGAGACGACGGCACGGCAACAAGGCGGGAAAGACACCCTCTTGGTTTTCGGGGGAAGCCAGGGAGCCAAAGCGATTAATACGGCGGTCATTGATGCGTTGAAGGCCTCCTCCATCATGCGAGAAACCTTCGCAGTCATTCACCAGACAGGCGAGGTAGACCATGAACGAGTGAAGGCTGCCTATGCGTCATCTGGGGTCGACGTTGAGGTGGTTCCATTTCTGTATGACATGCCCCAAGTCCTGCAGGCAGCCACTCTTGTGGTTGCGCGTTCTGGGGCCGGCACGCTCGCGGAACTGGCCGTGTGCGGGAAGCCCTCAATCTTGGTCCCGTACCCGCACGCCACGCACAACCATCAGGAACACAATGCGAGAGCGGTGGAACAAACGGGCGCGGCAGTGGTCATCCTTGAAGCCGAACTCACTGGTCAACGCCTTGCTCACGAAATTGAACGTCTGATGAGTCACCCGGAGCGCTTGGGTGAGATGGGAGCAAAGAGTTTTGCCGGTCGAAAAGTTGACGCAACCGCGCTCATGATTCAGGAATGCCGGGATTTAATGAACGCAATGGTCTAAAAAAGGAACGTGTCGCCTAAGACGGAAGGACGACGAATGTTCAGAAAAATTCAAAATATTCATTTTGTCGGTATCGGCGGTAGCGGTATGAGCGGTATCGCCGAGGTGTTGCTGACCCTGGGCTATCATGTGACTGGATCCGACATCAGTCAATCGGAAACGGTCAGGCATTTAGAGTCGATTGGGGGTAAAGTCTTTATCGGACACCAGGAGTCGAACGTCGAAGACGCTCAAGTCGTCGTCGTGTCCTCAGCTGTTCCTGATCATAATCCCGAAGTCAGGGCGGCAAAGGCCAGGGTCATTCCAGTTATCCCACGTGCTGAGATGTTAGCGGAATTGATGCGGTTGAAATTTGGCGTGGCTATCGCTGGTGCTCACGGAAAAACCACTACGACATCAATGGTCGCGACGATCTTGGCGGAAGCGGGGCTCGATCCCACCTTTGTCGTCGGCGGAAAAGTCAACGCGGTCGGGACCCATGCTCGACTGGGACGAAGCGATCTGCTGATTGCGGAAGCCGACGAGAGTGATGGATCTTTTTTGCGGCTTTCTCCATCGATCGTGGTGGTGACCAACCTGGATCGTGAGCATCTCGATTATTATGGCACGATGGAAGGGATCCAAGAGGCATTCCTGGAATTTATCAATAAAATTCCCTTTTACGGCCTGGCGATTCTCTGCGCGGATGATGAATGGATCCGAGGTCTTCTGCCGCGTGTCACAAAGAGATATCAAACCTACGGGTTGCATGATTTTTCCGGTGTCCTCACCCCAGATGTGTATGCCTCGGATGTCAGGGCAAACGACCGGGCCATCGAATTTCGCGCACATTTCCGGGACAAAAAATTGGGTCCCTTTCGTCTCCCTATTCCTGGCGCGCACAACGTATCGAATGCCTTGGCCGCGATTTCCGTGGCGCTGGAATTGGATGTCTCGATCGACCTGATACGTACCGGATTGGCGGCTTTCTCGGGCGTCGAACGGCGATTTCATATTCGTGGAGAGAAGGCGGGAATCTTGGTCGTGGATGATTACGGTCATCATCCGACAGAGATTCGCGCCACGCTTGCCGCTTCGAAATCGGCATGGGATCGACGTGTGGTAGCGGTGTTTCAGCCGCACCGGTATACGAGGACCCGCGACCTCATCGAAGAATTCGCTCGAGCCTTTGACTTGGCGGATGTCGTGTACGTGACGGACATCTACTCGGCTGGCGAGACCGAAATTCCCGGGGTTTCAGGGGAGCTTGTGGCCGAAAAAATTCGATCCTCCGGTCATCCATCCGTTCATTGGGTCAATGGCGCCCCTGACCTGGTCGAGCGGGTGAAGAGCGAACTGCGGTCGGGCGACATTGTCATCACGCTCGGAGCCGGAGATATCTGGAAATTCGGGAAAGACCTATTGGCGAGCGTGTCATAACAGTCTGTTGTCATGAACCGATGGGACGACATCGCCTTTTCAATCAACGAATGCTTCAGAAAACGCTGCATGGGATTGAAGGCGACATTAAATTTCACGAGCCATTGGCGACCTATACATCGCTCCAGATCGGTGGCCCTGCCGATGTCTTGGTGGCGCCCTCTCGGCGAGAGGACCTTTGCCGGCTCGTGCGTCAAGCTAAAACGTACAACGTCCCTGTCCTTGTCTTGGGCGGGACCAACGTCTTGGTCAGAGAACACGGGGTGCGAGGGGTCGTAGTTCAGTTGAGCCATCTCACCCGAATGAAGATAGAGCTCAAACACATGCTCTATGCGGAGGCCGGCATACGGATGCCCACACTATTAGGTTATGCCATTCGCCATAGCCTGTCAGGTCTTGAATGGGCAGCAGGTATTCCGGGAACCGTTGGAGGAGGAGTGGTCACCAACGCCGGGACAAAGCTCGGGCAGATGAGTGATGTGCTGAAAGCGATCGAAGTCGTGACAGATACTGGACGTATTAAACGAGTTGAAGCGGAGGATCTATCGTTCGCGTATCGCTACGCTCGCGTCCCCAAGCGAGTCATCCTTGGAGCCTGGTTTCAATTGGCCTTGGCGACACGAGAGCATGTTCAAGCGCGGACGAAGGACTACCTCCGTTACCGGAAGCAGACGCAACCGCTCACCTTGCCCAATGCGGGATCCATTTTCAAGAATCCTCGAGGAACTTCGGCAGGGTCGCTGATTGAAGAAACGGGTCTGAAAGGTCTTCAAGTTGGAGATGCACAAGTGTCCTCCAAACATGGAAATTTCATCGTCAATACCGGACGGGCGGGAGCGGCTGACGTGATTCGTCTCATTCGAAACGTGCGGCGAATCGTCTTCGCCAAAACGGGCGTCAGATTACAGCTCGAGCTGAAGATAGTGGGAGAGTCCTAGAGATGGTGAACAGGCTGACAAACAGATAAGGCGACCGTCATCGTGGCGTTGAAGATGTTGTCTTGTATTTAGGATTGAAACTTATGAAGAAAAAATCACTCTGTGTTGGCGTGTTGATGGGAGGGCGGTCTGCAGAACGTGAAATCTCTCTGTTGACGGGACAGGCTGTTTGCGCCGCGTTGACTCGACGAGGCTATCGCGTGAGACCCATTGATGCGGATGCCAGGTTACCGTGGGCATTGCGATCGAAAAAAGTCGAAGTGGCATTCATGGCTCTCCATGGTCGTGGGGGAGAAGATGGAACGGTTCAAGGACTTCTTGAAGTCCTCGGAATTCCCTATACCGGATCGAATGTCAGAGCGAGTGCGATCGCGATGGATAAAGCTTCAACGAAATCGATATTGCAAGCCAATGGGATTCCTATGCCTCCGGGAATCGTCTTGCAGAGGGACTCTCCCAAATGGGAGCCACCGGGAGGACTGAAATGGCCGGTCGTAGTGAAGCCGAGTAACGAGGGGTCGACGATTGGGGTGTCGATCGTGCGAAACGCGAAGACTTGGCGGTCGGCACTTCGTCGAGCCTATCAATATGATACGAAAGCGATCGTCGAACGTTTTATCGAAGGTCGTGAAATTGCTATTGGTGTCATGGATGGGAAAGCGCTGCCCGCCGTCGAAATCGAAGCCCCCGGAGGCTTCTATGATTATCAGGCAAAATACAAAAAATCTGAGACGCGATATACCTGTCCCGCACCGTTGATGCAGGGAAGATTAAATCGATTACAGACGCTCGCGGTCGAGGCCTATCACATTCTTGGCTGTGAAGGAGCGGCGCGCGTCGATTTTCGATTGAGTCTCCAAGGACGTCCATACGTGCTCGAAATCAACACCATTCCTGGAATGACCGAACGAAGCCTGTTGCCGATGGCAGCGGCGCAGGCAGGGCTGACGTATGATGAGCTGGTTGAACGCATGTTGAAAAGCGCGCTTCACAAATGACTGCATCACACATGATTGAGCCGTATACAATCTTCAAACTCAAGACATGGCTTTGTTATGCGCTATAGACAAAATAAAGTACGAAAAAACCGCGTGATGAAAACATCGGCAAGCCGTCGACGGAGTCAGAAACCTTCTTTCCGGCAGAAACTGCTTCGATGGGCGGTGTTTGTGATCGTGTCAGTCGTATTGATTGTCGGTGCATGGGAATTCGATCGAGTCGAGTCGATCGCCATGAGTTGGACCACGGTGCAGCATGTGAGCGTCGTCGGCCTGAATGAATTGGAAAGAAAGGATATCGCGCCCGAGCTTGCGCTTTCCTCCGAGACAAGCCTCTTACAGATTCAGCCGGAGTCTCTTGCCGCTCGTCTGGAGTCGCACCCTTGGATCCGGAGGGCTGTTGTCGAACGGGTTTTCCCCCAGACGTTGGCGATACGAGTTGAAGAACGTGAACCTGTGGCGATTTGGCGATCGTCGGGCAAGACTTACTTCTTGGACCGTGAGGCCCATCTTTTCCCTCCGGTCCACGATACGCCCATGTCGGATTTGCCAACCGTGGCCGGCATTCCTGAGGACTTTCCGACCACTCATGATGAGCGGGTGCGAGATCGGGTGCGTCATGGCGTACTAGTGGGAATGGTCTTGGCGGATTGGTTTGGCGTGAATCCCACTGTCGATGTGCACTCACCTACTGGTGAGATCGTGGCGGAGGTGAATAAGATCAGATTTCAGTTCGAGAAAGATATCAACGAGCAATGGGAACGTTTTGAATCCCTCTATCCATCGATTCAAGAGCGGTTCGCGCGAGAAAATTTGGAAGTGGATATGCGGTATCCCGGAAAAGTGATTCTTCGAAAAAGGGAGTAAGAGTCATGCCGAAGAAAGAACGGATCATCGTCGGCTTAGATATCGGAACGACCAAAATCTGTGCTGTGGTGGCTGAGGCAACGGATGACGAGACCTCAATCAACGTGATCGGCGTCGGTTCGAGTCTGTCTCGGGGTCTTCGAAAAGGGGTCGTGGTTGATATCGAGAGTACGGTGGAATCGATTAAAGAAGCGGTTGAAAAAGCCGAGCTCATGGCGGCGGTGCAAATCAATTCCGTGTATACCGGGATTGCGGGGAGTCACATCTCGAGTGAAAGCACCCATGGAGTCGTGGCGCTGAAAAAACGGGAAGTGTTGAATGGGGACATCACGCGTGTCATCGAGACCGCTCGTTGTGGAGCCGTCATTCCCGCTGACCGTCGCGTTCTCCATGTTCTGCCTCGTGAGTTTATCGTCGACGATCAAGAGGGTATCCGCGACCCGATTGGAATCGCCGGATCACGCTTGGAAGTCGATGTGCATATCGTCACCGGCGCGGTCACGTCTGCTCAGAACTTGGTCCGTTGTGTGAATCGTGCGGGCCTTGATGTTGCCGACATTATCCTGCAGCCATTGGCCTCCAGTGCGGCCGTCTTGTCCGCTGAGGAACAAGAACTTGGTGTGGTCATGGTTGATCTGGGAGGTGGAACGTCGGATGTGGCGATTTATGTTGATGGGAGCATCCGCCATTCCGCTGTCATTCCCATTGGAGGGAATCATCTCACCAGAGATCTGACACAGGTCCTTCGCACGTCTCATGCAGACGCCGAACGGATCAAAGTGCAGCATGGCGTTTCGCTATCAGAGCAGGTCGATCAGGAGGAGTCCATTGAAGTCCCGAGCGTGGGAGGAAGGCCTCCGCGGCTCGTTCCCCGTAGTTATGTCGCCGAGGTGCTTGAGCCTCGAGTTGAGGAGATGTTTGAACTGGTTCGAAGGGAAATTCGTCGCGCCGGGTATGATGGGTTGCTCGTGGCCGGTGGCGTCTTAACCGGTGGAACGTCGCTTCTCCCGGGGATGGCCGAGGCTGCAGAACGAATCTTGGACCTGCCTGTTCGGTGTGGAGGTCCGACAGGCATTAGCGGGTTGCAGGAAAAGGTCAGTAGTCCGACCTGCGCGACCGGGGTTGGATTGATCTTGCACGCCATTCGACATGAACATGGGATGTCGAGAATGGGCGTGGCCGCTGTCGGTTCCGGAGCAGGTATCTGGTCTTCAGTATTGGATCGGATGAAAGACCGGGTCATGAGCTTTTTCTGAGAACAAAAATTTCAGAGGAGAAAGGAGTCAGGGAGAACATTGAAGCGTTTGTCCGTTGAGAAAACCATACATGTCCAAGAATTCCATTACCGTTCGGTTGCTAAGCCTGGCGAAAGGAGGCCATCATGATTTCGTTATCAGAGGAAGAATCTTCTACCATTCGCATAAAAGTGATTGGAGTAGGTGGAGGAGGATGTAATGCAGTGAATACGATGATCTCTGCAGGACTCAATCGGGTTGAGTTCGTCGTCGCCAACACGGATGTTCAGGCTCTTGAAAAGTCTGAGGCCCCGTTCAAGATTCAACTCGGTCCCGAGCGGACTCGAGGGCTTGGCGCAGGTGCGCGACCGGATGTGGGAAAGGAGGCGGCACTGGAAAGCGAGGAGCAAATTCGTGACGCGCTCGAAAATGCCGAAATGGTGTTTGTGACAGCAGGCATGGGAGGCGGGACGGGAACTGGCGGAGCCCCAATCGCGGCCAAAATCGCTCGCGAGCTGGGCATTCTCACGGTTGGTGTGGTGACCAAACCGTTTCAGTACGAAGGTCATCGGCGAACAGCCTATGCCGAAGAAGGTCTGCGGGAATTAAAAAAGCACGTGGATTCCTTGCTCGTCATTCCCAATCAAAAACTATTGAATTTGGTGGATAAAAGTACGCCGCTCCTGGAAGCGTTCAAAGTGGCCGATGATGTGCTGCGACAAGCCATTCAGGGCATTTCGGACGTGATCACCACGCCCGGCTTTGTCAATGTGGACTTTGCCGATGTGAAGACCGTCATGAGTTATTCCGGTCGAGCCGTTATGGGGTTAGGTGTCGGCCGAGGCCCGAATCGTGCTAGTGAAGCAGCCAGACAGGCCATATCTAGCCAGCTGCTTGAAGATGGAAGTATTGCGGGAGCACGAGGCCTTCTCCTCAATATTTGTGGTGGGCCAAGCTTAACGCTTCATGAGGTTGACGAAGCTTCTTCGATCGCCAAGGAAGCGGCCGATCCGCAAGCGAACATCATCGTGGGCCAAGTGATCAATCCGAATGCTGGCGACGAAATCGTGGTCACGGTGATCGCGACAGGCTTTGAACAAAAGGATTCGGGGTTTGCTCGGCATCAGTTACGAGATCAGGCACGAGAAGCCGTTCGGGAATCTCCACCTCGCGAAGCGCCGTCCCTTGCCGTGAAGCCGGCCAGTGAGCCCCTCTTGGCGTCTGTTTCCTCCGAGTCGTCGTACCGGGATGAGGAATTGGATCGACCGACATTCATGAGACGCTACGTGCCTAGGCGTTCGACTCAAGAAAACGGCAATTTACTCGTCGATGAGGATTGGGAGATCCCTACTTATTATCGAAAGCCGTCTGATTCGTAGAGAGGCGGCCAGGGCACCATCCAGAGCAGAAGGACAAGGTCGCCGTGGAATCCCTTTCATTCCCTGAGCACATTCCTGCCGAGCGCGGCTTTGTCCATTTCTTCGGGACGCGACAAAGCCCCGCTCCGCTCATCAATACGGTCCGTGTGGGCCAGGTCACGGCTGTCCCTCCGGACTACCCCTGCGTGATTTCTCTCAAACAAGTCCATGGGACTGATGTGTTGGTGTGTGAGAATCCGGATGACCTGAAAACCGTTCATGGACTGGAAGGCGATGCGTTGGTGACGTCCTGTTCTGACGTCCTGCTGGTCGTTCGGACCGCCGATTGTGTTCCGGTTCTTATGGCCGATGTCGAACGGAACGCTGTCGCTGCGGTTCATGCTGGTTGGCGTGGTACGGTCGCGGGAATCGTTCGACAAACTATTAGGGTCATGACAGAGCAGTATGGGACAGAGCCAAGCAATCTTCGCGTGGCGATTGGCCCATCGATTGGGATGTGTTGCTTCGAAGTCGATCGGCCTGTCATTGACCCGATCAAGGAACAGTGGGCCGACGCCTGCGAGGTTTTGAAGCCGACATCTCCGACCCATGCGATGGTAGACTTGAAAAAACTTATTGGATATCAACTGATCGAGGCGGGGGTTTCCGCCGCGTCCATCAGTCAGAGCACGCATTGTACGAACTGCGATGCGACTCGCTACTTCTCGTACAGGAGAGAGGGGCGCGTGAACGGGACAATGAACAGTGGAATCATGATGCGGGCACATTGACTCGCTCGTGAAGTGACGCAATGTCGATTCAAGATTACAATAGGAGAAAACGGGCGTTTACGCCCTGGCTATCATGGAACAGACGAGTGTGCCGCCTTGTTCGATTGCCGATCGTCTTCGTCAGGTTTTAGGATCGATCGAAGCGGCGGCACGGCGCGTTGGACGAGACCCTCAGGGCGTTGGTCTTGTCGCGGCCACGAAGACCGTTACGGCCCAGCGAATGCGAGAGGCGCATGCCGCCGGCATTCGGGTGTTTGGGGAAAACCGACTTCAAGAAGCCCTGGAAAAACGTCGTGCGCTGGATGACCTCACGACCGGTTCCTGGCATTTTATCGGGCAAGTCCAACGTCGAAAGATTAAGGAGGTAGTTGGAGCGTTTGCCCTGATTCATTCCGTTGAAAGCCTTGAACAGGCTCGGTTGATGGACAAACGGGCCGGGGTGTTGGGGATTGTTCAGGCGGTTCTCATGGAAGTGAATGTTAGCGGGGAGTCCACAAAGGGAGGCTATTCCGTCGCTACGTTACTGCAGGCTCTGCCTGAACTCACTTCCATGCCGCATCTCAACGTGCTAGGGTTGATGACCATTCCGCCCTGGTCGGAAGATCCTGAGACGGCGAGACCTTATTTCAGGGAATTACGGGAGTTAGCGGTTCGTATCAAGTCTCAAGGCTTTGATCGGCTGAAGATGGAACACTTGTCCATGGGCATGTCGCATGATTACGTGATTGCCGTGGAAGAAGGGGCGACGCTCGTGCGGGTTGGGACATCGCTTTTCGGAGCACGCCGTACGTCTTAGAACATAAGGAAGGGATAATGGGGTATTTTTCTCAAGCCGCGATCTTTCTCATTGATCTCATATTCGGGCTCTATGTCCTGGCGATTCTGTTGCGTTTTCTCCTGCAACGGGCTGGCGCCGACTTTTACAATCCGATTTCTCAGTTGTTATACAGTCTTACGAATCCCGCGCTTCAACCGCTCCGTCGTCTTGTTCCTGCTGTGGGGGGGATTGATTGGGCTACCATCGTCCTGCTCTTCCTCGTGCAGGGCGCTGAACTCAGTTTAATCGCCTGGTTAGGCAGTGGCCATTTGCTGCCGTTGCCAGGACTTCTGATTTTAACCCTTGCCTCATTGCTGAAGCTTGCCATCTACATCTATATTTTTCTGCTGATCATTCAGGTGGTGATCAGTTGGATTAATCCCGGGGCGTATAACCCCATTACCGGATTGATGTACCAGGTCACGGAACCGCTCCTGCGGCCGGCCAGACGTCTGGTCCCTCCTGCCGGCGGTTTTGACTGGTCAGTGTTGGTCGTTTTGGTGTGTTTACAATTAGCGTTGATCTTACTTGTCTCTCCCATTGAAGACTTAGGGTATCGATTATCCAGCAGTATGCCTCAAATCCTTTAAAGGGAATGGACCTGTTCCCAAGCAATGGGAGGCGAGTATTCTTGCATGGCATTGTCTGATCGCAATAAGGAATGATCCTTCGCTTTTCCTATTCTGCCGCTGGTAAAATACTGATCGTTGCGACCCAGATCATCATCATACTGCACTGCAGTCCTGGACCTGTGTGAATCGGTTCCGGGAATGCACTGAGAGAATTTATCATGAAAATTACCCCGCTCGACATTCAACATAAAGTCTTTGACGCACAATTTCGAGGGTATGAAAAACGGCAGGTCGATCAGTTCCTTGAAGAAGTCGCTGAAACCGTCGAAAATCTCACTCGTGAAAATACGGTGCTGAAAGAAAAAGTGGCGTCCAAAGAAGAAGAACTGGGAAACCTCAAAAAGACCGAAAACACGTTAACCAGTACGTTGCTGTCCACGCAGACATTCGTGGAGCAGTTGAAGCGTGGGGCTGAACGTGATGCGGAACTCATCGTCAAGGAAGCCGAGCTCAAGGCTGAAGAGATTTTAGCGCAAAGCCGGAGCGATCTCATGGAACTCAGGCGAATGATCGCTGACCTTCGTCGTCAACGAGCGCTCGTCCTGGAACGATTACGTTCGACGCTTGGCGCGTTTCATCGCTTGATTGAAGTGGAAGAAAACGCCGATCCAATCCCCGATGTCGTCGAAGAAACGACGTTTACTGCCGATCAGGAAAGTTTGCCGGAAGTCTAGCTGCCAGCTCAGGGTTACGTCCCGCCTCATGTCCGATGGACACGACCAATCCAATCACAGGGGCATTACAACAAGGCATTCGTGACCGGGTATTTCCTGGCGCCGTGTTGTTGGTCAGGTGTGCAGGGGAGGTTCGATATCATCAGGCTGTGGGGTCCCATTCCCCCATTCTTCCCTTACGTCCCGCCAATCGTGAAACCGTTTATGATTTAGCGTCATTAACTAAACCCTTAGCGACGGGCACGGGCATCTTGTGTCTGGTGCAGGATGGCCGGCTGGATCTAGAAGAGTCCATCGGAACCATACTCACAGAATTACGGGGGACGCTCATTGCTCGAGCGACTGTACGGGATATCTTGTGTCATCGATCAGGATTGCCCGGGTATCGGCCCTATTATCAATCCGTCATTGGAGCAGGAAGAGAAACGTCTCGCCAGCCTATGTTGGCGTTCATCGGGAAAGAGCCTTTGGAATATGAACCAAGAACAAAAAGCCTCTACAGCGACTTGGGGTTCATGCTTCTCGGGTTTGCGATCGAACGGCGAACAGAACAGTCCTTAAAGCGGTATTGTGAGGAGCGTATCTTTGGCCCATTGCGAGCGTATCCGCTAGCCTATCGCGAAGTTTTATCTGTCGATGCTGATCACACATCCCCTATTGCGCCCACGGAGCAGGATCCTTGGCGTGGCCGTCTCTTGCAGGGAGAAGTGCACGACGAAAACGCCTATGTGCTGGGAGGTGTGGCAGGTCACGCGGGGCTGTTCGGGACGGCGCTCGCGGTAAGTTCGATTACACAGGCGTGGCTAAACGCCTATCATGGACGTGAGTCACTGCTGGATTCCCAACTCGTCCGTCAATTTGTCTCGCGGCAAGCAATGCCATGCGATTCGAGTTGGGCTTTGGGCTGGGATACGCCGTCGTCTCCCTCCTCGTCAGGAAAATATTTTTCAGCTTCGTCTTTTGGGCATCTGGGTTTCACCGGGACATCCATCTGGATCGATCCCGAAGCTGAGTTGGAAGTCATTCTGCTCACCAATCGCGTACATCCGACTCGTGAGAACAACAACATTCGTGAATTCCGTCCCATGATTCATGATGTGGTGTATGAAAAAATTATTGATGGTTAATGTAGGTATGAAGATTGAAAAAACAGGCCATCGGTCATGATAATCAAATCTTTACTTGCATGAAAATCGGCTGTAGTTAAAGGGTCTTATACGCTAGTGACTATGCCCTCCTTCGTGTGTATGCCCATGGTCGAGTTCTTCTTTTGTCGCTTCTCTGACGCTGAGGATTTGTATGTCGAAATTTAACGTGATGCCGGCAAGGGGATGATTGCTGTCGATCGTCACGTCGTCCCCGTCGACTTTCGTCACCATAATATTCTGCGTACTGCCGTCAGGGGCTTTGGCTTGAAACGTCATTCCGGCTTCAAGTTTCTCAATGCCTTCGAAGGCCTTCCGTTCAATAATCTTGATCAGGTCAGGATTGACATCGCCATAGCCTTCTGATGGCTCGATTCGCACTCGCAAAGACTCTCCTTCAGTCTTGCCAACCAGGGCTTTTTCTAATCCAGGGATGATATTCCCTGCTCCATGTAAATACGCGAGTGGTTTCGAGCCTTCTGAGGTATCGATGACGGTGCCTTTATCGTCCGTCAATTTGTAGTGCATGCTGACCACTGAACGCTCTCCGATTGTTAATGTCATGGGTGCTCCTTTCTTTTGCCTTTTATGTCATGAACAACTATTTGTTGAGGCTCATGGTTTTACGAATGTCTTCATGAATCCCGTTCATCTTAACCGAATAGGAAGGGGAAGATACATCAGAAGGCTTTCGTGTCACCGGAACATGCAGGAAGAACTCAACATCTCAGTGTGATGAGGACCAATGTGATGGTCTGGGAGGAGTCCTGTCTGTAAATCTAATGGATTTGTAGTATAATAGGGTCAGATTGTGTCGATGGCGAGGGGGCGTGCGTTCTTCGTCATCGGGTTCCCTCCATGTTAACTGATCGTCATGTCTTCCTCTAAATCAACGCTTTCTTCGAAGTTTTCCTTGTCTCATGAGTCGCAGGAGTTGGAATCTCAGGTTGCCGAACAGTTGTCTGCCGTAGGGACTGAAAATATGCATCAGACTGATCATACGGTGTCTCCACAAGGAGGCTCAGGGAAAACACGGCCTCCCACGCTCTTTGTTATTTTTGGCGCACAGGGGGATTTGACCAAACGAAAACTGATTCCCGCTCTGTACAACTTGGCGGCAAGCCACCACCTGCCTCAGGAATTCGCGGTTCTTGGCGTGGATGGGATTGAGATGGACACGGAAGATTTCCGCCAAAAAATTTGCCGAGATATCCAAGAGCTTTCCATGACCCCGATCGACGCGAGCATCAGGGAGTGGCTTATTGATCGATTGCATTACCTCACCGGCGATTTTCAAAAGCCTCAAACCTACATGAATCTCAAGAAAGTCTTAAAGGAGTTGAATGTACGGTACGGGACTCGCGGGAACTATCTGTACTACATGGCCACCTCACCGGCATTTTTTGGGGAAATCGTGCAGTATCTGGGAGGCCATGGCCTTGTGAGGCAGGAAAATAATTGTTCTCGACGCATCGTCATCGAAAAGCCGTTTGGACATGATCTGGAATCAGCCCGGTCCTTAAATCGCGAGCTACGTAGTGTGCTCGAGGAGAATCAGATTTATCGAATCGATCACTATTTGGGAAAAGAAACAGTCCAGAATATCTTAGTGTTCCGGTTTGCCAATGGTATTTTTGAACCGGTTTGGAATCGCCAGTACGTTGATCATGTGCAAATCACGGTGGCAGAAACGTTAGGGGTTGAGCATCGCGGTCTCTATTACGATAAAGCTGGAGCGTTGCGGGACATGGTTCCGAACCATCTCTTGCAGATTTTGGCTTTTGTGGCGATGGAACCACCCAACGCATTCGACCCAAATGCGGTTCGCGATGAAAAAGCGAAGCTTCTTCGCGCTATTCAGCCAATGGATCCGGTGGATGTCCTGCAATCGACGGTGGCGGGACAATACGAGTCTGGTGTCATTCAAGGAAATCACTGCCGGCCCTACCGTTCGGAAGAGAATGTTTCGCCCACCTCATTGCGAGAAACGTATGCGGCCATGACGCTGTTCATCGAAAGCTGGCGTTGGGAAGGCGTGCCATTTTACTTGCGCACAGGCAAGCGAATGAATAAGCGTTTGACGGAGGTGGTCATTCAGTTCAAATCTGTGCCATTGATGCTGTTTCGCAAGACGCCGGTGGATCATTTGACCCCCAACATGCTGGTGATCCGTATTCAGCCAGACGAGGGCATTGCCTTGAGTTTTGGGGCGAAAATTCCTGGGCCCCAAGTCCAAGTCGGGAATGTGGATATGAATTTTCAATATTCCAAGTACTTTGGAGATGCTCCCAGTACGGGATATGAAACGCTGCTGCATGATGTTATGGCCGGAGATGCGACCCTGTTTGAGAGAAGCGACAACGTTGAATTAGGATGGAGTGTCGTGGATCCTGTATTGAAAGTCTGGGACAGTCTCGGGACACATGCTATACATCCCTATCCTGCCGGATCCTGGGGACCGCCTGAAGCTGATGTCTTATTGGCAAAGGATGGTCGAAAGTGGAGAAATCACGAATAATTGGCTCCCATCTTCAAGTTATCTCAATACCCACCAAACAGAATTAACAAGTTTCTAGGACAGTCATGGAGTTAATGATCTGGGTCACCGCTTCCTGATTCTGTCTGTACGTGTGGGAACTGCTGCCGGTAAAACTGATATTCCACGTGTCTTTGCCGCAGAGGATTCTCACACGACTGCCGTATCCCTGCGCACCTTGATCAAGGTCATGAAATTCGATTGCTGGGTGTCCGGCAATCCTCGTTTTTTTGATTGCTCCGTAGGATTGAACCATGCCTCGTTGTTGCGCTTCATGGAGAAAGTGCTTTCGCTCTTCGATCAGGTAGTCTGGAGTAGGGGCTGTCAGGAAACGCTCTTTGGCGATCATGACACGGAAGGCCGGTAGATTGAGCAGCACATCAAGGGCCACGACCGAGACTTGCGTGTTGCCCATACCTTGTAATTGTTGGTTGAGCATGTGTTGGATTTTTCTTGTACTGGTGGAATTCATCAGCTTTAAGTGCGAAGGATATTGAAACGAGAGTCCATTGTTCTTAAAGTCGAGGAACCCACTTTCGCCAAAACTTCCGGTCGTGAGTCCCAAGGTCACTAGCATGAGTGTCATGGCGGATATCGTGAGAGACAACAGTTGTTTGATGATCATCGTAAATCAATCATTCGAAACATAATGGATGAAGAGTGTGAAGGCGCTGGTGATCGTGGAAGGCAATCGAAGTTGATGCTCGATTATGAATCAGGATAATCAATCCAAGATTCTTTTTCCGCCAGGTATCGTTGACCTTTAAAGTTTACTCTGGTTCGAATTTTGGTGAATCCAAATTCTTGCAATTTCGCGACAACATCAGCAATGGCGGCGTGAACCGTTTGGTGTGTGTCGCTCTCCACCGTTAAGGCTTCGTACATCACACTCGTTGTGTAGCCTCGATCCACCCGTTTGACCGGCATGAGGCGGTTAAAATAGCGTTCACTGGGATCCGTTCCCTCTAGTTGGTGTTTTTCAACGACGGCATTGCGCACTCGGAATGACAAGGGCAGTGTGCTCATTCAGGGGAAGCTCCTTATATGGGTGCAGAACGTTCTCAGTCCCAAGCAATCGTATCGTGAGCGTCATTATATGAATGAATGGACAGACTCGCAAGTTGTATGTGGCTCTCTGTATGATACACTTTTCTTCGGTTGACTTCCCCAAGAAGCAACACTTACCCTTTCAACAGTAGAAGCAAGCCTGGCACGCTATTCATGTAAGCGTTGGGAATGCCAAATGGACCGTGTATCGATCTCAGATGGAATTCCGATCAACATTCCCAACAGTCTGACAGTTCTGAGAATTCTCTTGGTTCCCGTGTTTGTGGGCCTCTTGGTCTATGAACATTATGATCACGCTCTTCTGGTTCTCATCATCGCAGCCATTACCGATGGGTTAGATGGAGCCATCGCCCGGATGGCCAACCAGCAGACCCGGATCGGAGCCTATCTCGACCCGCTTGCGGACAAACTCTTGTTAATGTCGTCATTCCTGACATTAGCCATATTACATTTAGTCCCGGTCTGGGCCGTGATCATGGTTGTGAGTCGTGATGTGATTCTTTTGTCGGGTACGCTTCTGGCCCGCCTAACGGAATCTTCGATCGACATCACGCCGACGGCGCTCGGAAAAGGAACGACGCTCGTGCAATTTGTGTACATCACGATGGTGGTCTTGATGACGACGGGGTATGTCCAAGACCACACCATTCAACCTGTTTTGGGGCTGATGGCGACGCTGACGGTCGCGTCGGGGACTCATTACCTCTATCGAGGCATCAAGAGCCTCAATTATCAGGACTAGAAACAGAGACAACCATGGTACGAGAGCGCATGGGACAACGATTGTTAGAGGCTCGATTAATTTCTGAGGAGCAAGTCCGTGCGGCATTGCAGGTTCAAGAGGTCAGTGGAAGTCGACTCGGGAGTATTCTCGTCGAAATGGGAGCGGTGTCTGAATCCACATTATTGCAGTTCTTGAGTCAGCAATATGGCGTGTCAACGATCGATTTATCGACCTGTCAGGTCGATGCTGAGCTTTTGAGGTTCATTCCTGTCGAGATAGCCAAAAAGTATACGGTCATTCCTGTGCGGAAGACGGAGTCGCGGCTCATATTGGCGATGGTGGACCCGTCCAATACGAGTGTCCTCGATGAGATTAAATTTCTTGTTGGGGTCCACGTCGTCCCGGTCGTGGCCATGGAGTCAGATATTCTGTCAGCGATTCACCGCCTGTATCAGCAGGATACTGGTCCACATGAACGCAGGAGAGCAGTCCGGGAGCAACGTTCGTCTCAAGTGGCTTCAGCTTCTACCTCAGAGCGACAGACTCAATCCGGCAAAGGCTATGTGCGCGTGAGTGAGAATCCTTCCTTTTCATTCCCTGAGCTTCAGGCATGTCTGGAAGAAGTCACCTCATCCTTGCCTGTAGGAGAGGAGGCCGAAAGAGGATCGGATGGTGGAGAAGATCGAGCACCTGTCGTTCATCTGGTCAATCGCCTGATTGAGCAGGCGCGTCAATCCGAGGCGAGCGATGTGCATATCGAACCGTACGTGGATTTTGTTCGAGTGCGATTCCGGCTAGATGGTGTGTTGCGCACGGTAATGCATCTCCCCAAAAGCGTGCAACGGGCGATCGTGGCTCGCATCAAAATCATGTCCCGTTTGAATATTGCAGAACAGCGACTTCCTCAGGATGGTCGCATGAGAGCGAAGAGTGAAGGCATTCGCGATTGTGATATCCGAGTGTCCATTCTTCCCTGTGTTTACGGAGAGAAGGTGGTGCTGAGGATTCTGGACCGTTCTTGCCTCAATCTGGACCTGACGCAACTCGGTTTTGATGCAGCTGGTCTTTCGAAAGTGATGACGACGCTGGAAGTGCCACATGGGATGGTGCTGGTCACGGGCCCAACCGGCAGCGGAAAGACGACGACATTATATTCAGCACTTCAGTTTTTGAATTCTCCCGGCGTGAATATCGTGACCGTTGAGGACCCCGTCGAATATCAAATTCCGGGGATTAACCAATTGCAGACCAAGGACGATATTGGTCTATCGTTCGCCGCGGGTCTTCGTTCATTCCTCAGGCAAGATCCCGATGTGATCATGGTTGGAGAAATTCGTGATCGTGAAACGGCAAGTATTGCGGTCCAAGCCGCATTGACCGGTCACCGCGTGTTTTCGACGCTCCATACGACCGATGCCATACGCGCCGTGACACGATTACTGGACATGGGTATCGAGCCATTTCTCGTCTCATCGGCTCTATCGCTTGTCATCGCCCAACGCTTGATTCGTAAAATTTGCGAAGAATGTCGTGAACCCGATTCAATTTCCATCCATCAACTGACGACGTTAGGGTTTTCCAGAGAAGCAGCCGTTGAAGTGACGCCGATGAGAGGGGCCGGCTGTCCGCAGTGTCAGGGCACGGGATTTAAAGGGAGAATCCCGTTATTTGAAATCCTCTCTTTTTCTGATGAACTGCACGACAAAATTCTCCAACGAGCGCCGGTCTATGAGATCAAGGCCTGCGCACGTCGTTCGAGTTTCAACTCTTTGCGTGCGAGCGGTCTGCAAAAGATCAAGCTCGGTGTGACCACTGTTGATGAAGTATTGGCTGTGACGTCTGCCGATGAGTAGCGGCAGAGGAGTGGGGATTGTATGCGGACCTTGCAAGAATTTTGTCAGTCGGTGACGGAACGCTCCGGGTCTGATCTCCATCTTACCGTCGGAAGCTGTCCACGTATTCGGCAGGATGGACGTTTACAGCTCCTCTCAGACGTACCGCTTTCGCGTGAAGAGATTCAATGTATGGTTGAGGAACTGTTGACTCCGCAACAGCAGCTTGAGCTTTCTGCTGTGAAAGAACTCGATTGTTCAATGACATTGGAGCATATCGGACGGTTTCGATGTCATGTCTATCAGCAACAGGGAGCTATCGCCTTGGCGTTACGGGTGATTCCGCGGCAACCTCCTTCCTTTGAGGAATTAGCGCTTCCTCCGGTACTCGCCGAGTTGATCGATCGGCCCCAGGGCCTTGTCCTGGTCGTCGGCCCGACAGGGAGTGGGAAAAGCACGACGCTGTCCGCGATGATCGATGAGATCAACTCAAGACGAGCTGCCCACATCGTTACGATTGAAGATCCCATTGAATTTTCGTACGTCCCCAAGAAAGCTCTTATCACACAACGAGAAATCGGCGAAGACGCACGAGATTTTTCTTCAGCTTTAAAAGGTGTCTTGCGTCAAGATCCGGATGTTGTCTGTCTTGGAGAACTGCGAGATTTTGACACGATTCATTCCGCGTTGACTATCGCAGAGACTGGTCACCTGACCTTAGCAACCGTTCATACGAATTCAGCCGTCCAGACCATTAATCGATTGATTGCGGCGCATCCTCCCCATCAACATGACGAAGTTCGAGCACAACTTTCCATGGTATTGGCGGGAATTATTTCTCAACGATTAGTCCCGAACGCGGGGGGCAAGGGGCGTGTGTTGGCCGTGGAAGTGATGATTCCTACTCCCGCCATTCGTAATTTAATTCGCGAAGACAAGATTCATCAGATCTATTCAATAATGCAAACAGGGCAGGCGAAACATGGCATGCAGACCATGAACCAGGCGCTGGCCGATCTCTGTCGGCAGGGGTTGATTACTTCTCAGGTCGCCATCGCGTCGACACCCCAGCCAGAAGAATTGATGCGTATTCTGGACCGGAATCGTGGAGAGCGGGGGGCGACTCGCCTGACGCATGTACGGTTACGTTAACGCATGGGACGGGTCACTATTTTCATGTGTGTTCTTCAAGTATTTTTCGCTGTTGTTGGTAGATAAAATGGCTGTATTCGTCTACACCGGAAAAACCTTGAGAGGACAAGTGTTGCAGGGTGAAGTTGCCGCGGATACCGAGAAATTAGCGGTTTCTCTCTTACGAAAGCGTCACATACTGGTTACACGCATTGAAGAAAAGTGCAACGGGTTGCTGAATGGAGGCAATTGGCTGAAAACGTTGCGTGCTCCAAGAGTCAAAAGCCAAGAGCTCTTAGCGTTCACCCAACAACTTGCCACGATGCTCAAAGCCGGTATTCCGCTTCTTGAATGCCTTTCCATGCTCGAACATCATTCTGAGAGTTCGGCGCTTCGACCGATCCTTGCCGGGGTTCGACAAGAAATAGAAAGAGGGGTTGGGTTTGCGGAAGCCCTCAAAAAACATCCGTCTGTATTTAACGAATTTTACGTCAATATGATCGAAGTGGGAGAGGCTACCGGTCTGATGGATTCCATCTTGAATCGACTCGGGACGTATATAGAGCGGCAAGCGACCATGAAGGGTAAGGTGTTGTCAGCTTTGGCATACCCGGCGACTTTGTTAGGAGTTGCGATTTTGGTCTTTCTCTTCATGCTTATCTGGGTTGTCCCGTTGTTTGATCAGATGTTTGCGGAGTTAGGAGATGCGTTGCCGTGGCTGACTCAATTCGTATTGGATGTGAGCGTTTGGATGCAGTCGTATGCTCATATCATCGGCACGGTGGTACTGTCGTTGATTATTGTTGGCGTACGATTGGGACATACCAGTCAAGGAAAACATGTGATTGATCAGTTACTCTTCAACTTTCCCCTCGTCCAGAGAGTGGTTAGGGCCTCGACGGTGGTTCAATTTACCCGTACACTCGGAATGCTGTTGAACAGCGGGGTTTCGATTCTCGATGGCTTGCTAATATCCGGGAAGGTTTCAGGCAATAGAATCGTCGAGGAGGCCATCAAGGAGGTTCGTCTACGGATTCGTGAAGGGGAAACCATCGCGAAACCTCTGGCTAGGAGCCACGTGTTCCCGCCCATGGTCACACAGATGATTCACGTAGGAGAGACAACCGGTGCGCTTGATACGCTCTTAGAGCAAATCGCCAATTTTTATGAGCAAGAGTTGAATCGAACGGTGGCGATCTTTACCTCGATGTTGGAGCCTGCGGTGATTCTGTTCATCGGTCTGGGAATCGGTGTCTTGGTCGTTGCGATGTACCTCCCACTCTTCACGATGGGTTCGCTCATTTAACCCGAGAAAATCGATCACACTTGCGAGTGGGTTATGACTGCGTCAGCACTTGATGAAGTACGAGTAAGCGCTCCAGCAAAACTGAATCTTATCCTTAAAATTCTCGGACGTTTGCCGAACGGGTATCATGAATTATGGTCGATCATGCATACGGTCGACTTTTTTGACTATCTGACCATTCAACGCAATCCATCTTCAACGAGCATTCGATTAACCTGTCAGCTTGATAGTTTATCTGTCGGGGAAGACAACCTGGTCTATCGAGCCGCAGCGAGGGTTTTAGAGAAAGCTCATCTTGTTATTGGCGTCGATATTCACCTTGAAAAGCATATCCCTATGGGGGCCGGATTGGGCGGAGGGAGTAGCGATGCGGCCGCCACGATTTTGGGACTCGTTCAGCTCTTGGGGTTAGGGTGGTCGCGCCAGGAAATGGCTAATGTTGGTGGAGAGATCGGCAGTGACGTGCCATTCTTTTTTTATGCACCACAGGCTTGTATCCGTGGTTGGGGAGAAATCGTCGAGCCCGTCACGATGACCGGGAATCGTTGGGTTCTGTTGGTGAATCCGGGGTTCCCTATTGAGACGGGATGGGCATATCAACGAGTGGCAGAATCGAGAACTCGCGTACCTTCATTGCCTCCTGAATTGCAACAAGTCCAGCAGGAACAAACTCTGGATTTTGGTGAGCTCATGCCGTTGATGAAAAACGATTTTGAAACGGCCTTGTTTCCAGCGATTCCACGATTAGCGGAGATCAAGCAACAGTTATACGATTTAGGGGCGGACGTTGCACTGCTATCTGGAAGCGGATCGACGCTCTTCGGTCTTTTCGCTGACCAAGCGGGAGCACTTCGGGCCGGGAAGACGTTAGAGGAAAACCCTCAAATAACCGTGTATTGTGTCAAGACCAGTTCGGTAGGTCTTGCAATAATGTGAATTTTGATCAAAATACACAAAAGTTCCCAGGCAGACCTCCTCTAGAGCATTTTGCGAATGGCAAGTTGACAACAAGGGGAACACGGAATTAGCTTAGAGAGTTTTGCGATGTGTTTGGGAGAATTTGCGGGTACGTAAGGTTAAAACGGAGTCTCGCGACGATCTGTAGGTAAAGCATGTCTAAGGTTCTGAAATTATTCACCGGCAATTCGAATACCGCTTTGGCCAAGGAAATTTCTACCTACGTTGGCCAGGAGTTGAGTGACGCGACGGTGACCACCTTCAGTGACGGCGAAATCCGCGTCAGAATTGAAGAGAATGTGCGAGGAGCCGATGTCTTCCTCATTCAATCCTGTTGTGCTCCGGTCAATACGTCAATCATGGAATTGTTGATCATGCTTGATGCGGTGAAACGTTCTTCGGCTTCTAGAATCACGGCGGTGATTCCTTATTATGGGTATGGCCGGCAAGACCGAAAAGATCAGCCGCGGGTGCCAATCAGTGCAAAGCTCATGGCCGATTTACTCACCGTCGCCGGTGCTCAGCGGATTCTAACGATGGACCTGCATGCCGGGCCCATTCAAGGGTTCTTTAATATTCCGGTCGATCACCTCTATGCCACGCCGGTATTGTTAGAGCACTTTAGCAAAGAGTGTTATGAGGATGTTGTCGTGGTTTCTCCCGATGCCGGCGGTGTGGAACGAGCCCGAGCATTCGCCAAGCGACTGGATGCAGCTCTGGCGATTATCGATAAGCGGCGAGAAGCTGCCAATCAAGCTGAAGTCATGAATATCATCGGTGAAGTAAAAGGTAAGCATGTCCTTCTTCTGGACGATATGATCGATACGGCAGGAACGATCGTTCAAACGGCCCAGGCCTGTATCGATAATGGCGCGTTGAGCGCCATTGCCGGATGTACACATGCGGTCTTGTCGGGGCCGGCACTCGAACGGTTACAGAATTCGAGTCTTCGTGAAATAATCGTGACGAATACCATTCCACTCGACGGCCGAGATCAGCAATGTTCGAAGCTTCGAGCGCTGTCGGTGGCTCCGCTCTTAGGAGAAGCGATATTACGCATTCATCATGAAGAATCTGTGACGTCGTTGTTTGTCTAAACACCATTAACTTGATATTTGTCAGGATGAGTCTAGATATACGAACGCAGATGCAGGGATGAATCCCTTTGGGCAGGGAAAGCGCGAGATAGAAGTACGATTGATTATTTTGAATGAGTCTAAAGTGAGGGACAGCCAATGAAATTTGAGGTGACCGTCGAAAGGCGAGAAAAGTTTGGTAAAGGGCCAGCACGTGAGTTACGTCGTAATGGGAAAATTCCTGCTGTGTTATATGGAGGAGGCACGTCTTTATTGATTTCGATGGACCCGAAAGACGCCAGGCACGTGATCCTCTCGCAGGCTGGCCACACGGGTCTCATAACCGTCCATCTCACGGGAGATGGTAAGCCAGAGCAGCGTGTAGCTGTTATGCAAGATTATCAAATTGATCCTGTAGCCGGAACGCTTCTGCATGTTGATCTTTTTGAAGTGTCGATGGACAAACCACTTCGCGTAAAAGTTCCGGTCACGACGGTCGGGGCGACGCCGATTGGCGTCAAAGAAGGTGGTGTGCTGCAAAATGTGCTTCGGGAGCTTCATATCGAATGTCTGCCAGCCCAGCTGCCGGATCATATCGAAGTGGACGCAGAAAACTTGCAAATCGGGGAAGCGGTATACGTAAAAGATCTTGTGGTTCCAGAGGGTGTAAAAGTCATGGATGATGTAGAGCTTATGGTCACCCATGTCGTCACCAAGATGTCTGAAGCGAAACTTGAAGCGCTCCTCGCCCGGGAGACAGCGGAGGCCGCCTCTACTGATCCAAAAGCTGCTGATAAGGGAGAAGCCACTGCGGCTGGTGATGGTAAGGGCGAGAGCAAGGGCAAGGAGGATAAAAAGTAGTCGTTGCTCCGAATTATTGGTCTTGGCAATCCAGGCCCTGGGTATTCGTCGACTCGTCATAATATTGGACGAATGGCCGTCGAGTATCTTGCTGAAAAGCAGCACATCTCGCTGAGTCTTAGCTTTCAGGCCTATCAGGGAATGGGGATAATCGGTGGCAAACCCGTTCATCTTATCTTGCCTCAAACATGGATGAACCAAATGGGCGTAGTCGTTGGGGAACTGGTTCGTCATGCCGCTCTCGAGACCCGCGAGCTGGTTATTGTGTATGACGATTTGGATTTACCTTTTGGGACATTGCGCTTTAAGACGCGAGGCGGGGCTGGAGGTCATAATGGCATACGGTCTCTTTTGTCAGGCTTAGAAACCGATGAGTTTAGCCGTTTGAAAATTGGTATCGACCGCCCTCCTACTGGCGTTGAGGTGGTGGATTATGTGCTTACTCCATTTTCTTCCGCGGAATGCTCGGAGTTGCCCAAAATTTTCGAACGAACGGCCGATGCTCTGGAGACGCTCGCTCGTGACGGCGTTGAGCAAGCTATGAATCAGTTTCATACTCGGCGGAATCCAGGGGACATTGCCTGAGATAACCCTGTGACTCGAGGGGCGTGAAAGTGTCAGGGAGAAAATCTCCATAACTTATTGGTTTGACACTTTCTTTTTACCTGTGATACCGTCCATTTCTTGTCCTTCCAACTTGACGAAACTATCTAAGCGATTCGGTTGAGGATTACTTTATGAAGATTTATGAGTCAGTCTGTATTCTTTCTCCGTCACTGCCTGATGACGACGTTTCGAAATTAATCGAAAAAATTTCTGAAACCATTGTACGAGCTGAAGCTTCCGTCCTTCATGTGATCAATGAAGGGAAAAAGAAATTGGCTTATGATGTTCAGCATGAACGACGAGGAACCTATCTAATCATACAATTTCAGGGAAAAGGTAATGCCGTTAATGAATTAGAGCGTTTCCATCGTATGGAAGATGGAATTATGAAATTCTTGACAGTGGAAATTCAACCAGAGTTGTTGAAATCAGCGGGCGAAAAAGTTGAGAAGGCCGAAGTAGGAGCGGGATCAGCAGATGGTCGGGTTCAATAAGGTCATTCTTATTGGGAATCTTACGAGAAATCCCGAGTTGCGATATACCCCTAGTGGGACGCCAGTCGTCAATTTTCCTTTAGCGGTCAATCGGCGTTATCGTCAGGCCGACGAACCTAAGGAAGAAGTTTGTTATATTGACGTCGTTGTTTTTGGACGTCAGGCCGAACATTGCGGCCAATATTTGAGCAAGGGCGATGGGGCGATCGTGGATGGACGCCTTCAACAACGTCGTTGGGAAACCGAAGATGGGCAAAAGCGTAGCAAGCATGAAATCGTGGCTCAAAATGTCACATTCTTGCCAAAACGTAGTCCACAGCAAGGGGTTGGAGAGACGGATCCTGGAGAAGACCATCATTCGTACGAATCGGAATATTATTCCTAGAGACTAAATGAGGAGAATCTATTAGTGGAACGTGGACGATTATTTCAACGACGACGCCTCTGTCGATTTTGCCACGATAGCACCCCGCTGGATTACAAGGACGTAGGGTTACTTAGAAATTTCTTAACAGAGCGTGGTCGTATTATTCCACGACGAACGTCTGGAAATTGCTTGCGACACCAGCGGCGTTTAACGGTTGCGATCAAGCGAGCGAGGCAGATTGCGTTGCTTTCGTTCGCTGAAGAACGATAGAGGCCTCGCTCCTCGATGATAGTAGACTCATACCTCTGTCGGGGAGTTAGACGTTGGGAGTCGTGATGATGGCTAAAAAACATCTCGCGCCTACACCGAATTCCTTAAAATTTCGGGTTCAGGATGTTCCTGAAGACGGTTTTCATTTATCCTGTGATGTCACTCAGGAAGATCTCGAACTAACCGCGGATGAAGGACGTATACTCGATGCCTTGCATGTAGATTGCGACGTGCAGAAGGGGACTGATGGGATCGGTGTAAAGGGTACATTGTCGGGGACGATGATACGTCAATGCGTACGATGTTTAAGTGAATATGAAGACCAAATCGTTCTCCCTTGTGTAGGGATTTTCCAGGACGCCTCCATCGCGTCGGAACCGAACGTGGACGTGAACGCACTCGATGAAGAATTAGTGGATATTGGGCTTGAACATCTCGACGATGTGTATACGTATCGTGACCATCACATTACATTATGTGAAATGTTACGTGAACAGTGTATACTGAATACCCCAATTCAAAAAATTTGTCAGCCTGAATGTCGAGGATTATGCGAACGTTGTGGTATAAACCGCAATCATGCATCATGTACCTGCGATGAGGTTGTACAGTTTTCCCCCATGATGACGGCCTTACGGCAATTCAAAGAAACTCTTTAATACGTGCAAGTAGAATGGCTGTTTAGTACAGAGCGACCACTCCCTCAGATAGGAAGGTACATGTCCAATGGCGAATCCCAAACATAAAATCTCACGTGCTCGCCGTGATAAGCGGCGAGGTCAAATTAAGCTGACACCCCCGAATCTTTCTCTCTGCCCACAATGCCATGAACCAAAGCTGCCCCATACGACATGCTTGAATTGCGGAACATACAAGGGAATGGCCATCATTGCAGTGGAAGAGGGATAAGACGTAGATCTTCCCATCTTGTGACCCACCGAATTTCACAAGGACTATGAAAATTGCACTCGACGCGATGGGGGGAGACCACGGATTAGCCCCACTCGTTGATGGTGCGATACAAGCCGCCAAAGAGCTTGGTGACCAAATCATTTTGGTTGGAGACCAGGAGAAGATTCACGCTCATCTTGATACCATCAAGGGGAGGAAATCTTCGTTAGAAGTCTGTCATGCATCACAAGCAGTCGGCATGCATGAACTTCCCGCCTCTATTGCACGGAAAAAACGAGATTCTTCAATCTGGGTCGCGACTAACCTCGTGAAAATGGGTGAAGCCCAAGCCGTCGTAAGTGCTGGTAATACCGGTGCGACGATGGTGTCAGCGGTGTTTTTGCTGAGTAAAATTCCAGGTGTGGAACGTCCGGCTATCGCGGCGAGTCTTCCAACACGTCAAGGAAATGCAGTGATGTTAGATGTCGGTGCGACGGTAGACTGCACGGCTGAACAGTTGTATCAGTTTGGGATAATGGGGAATGAGTATGGGAAGTATGTATTGGACTTGGAGAAGCCGAGAGTCGGAATCTTAAGCATTGGAGAAGAGGATACCAAGGGCAACGAAGTCACAAAAGAAGCATTCCGTCTGTTGAAAAACAGTCCGATTAATTTCATCGGTAACATTGAAGGGCGTGACGTCTATAGCGGCAATGCCGATGTGATCGTGTGTGACGGGTTTCTGGGAAACGTGGCTTTGAAGATTTCTGAGGGTCTTGCTGACGCCATTAAGAAAATGTTGATGAAAGAAATCGCTCAATCGCGTCTTGGACGCATGACCTATCTGTTTATCGCCGGTCCATTGCTTCGATTGCGTCGGAGGACTGACTATGCGGAATTTGGCGGAGCGCCGTTACTCGGAGTAAACGGGATCAGCATGATTTGTCATGGACGTTCATCGGCCAAAGCGATTAAAAATGCGATATGCCGAGCTCACAAACTAGCTGATGGCGGGTTCGTCGAGCAGCTACGTGCCGATATAGCAGAAGGTCTGAAGGTTTCCACACCGGAAAATTCACCAATAGCACAGTCATGAATAGCCAAATTCTTGGGACGGGTTCATACGTTCCTGCCCGTATTCTGACGAATGCGGACCTCGAAAAAATGGTGGATACGTCTGATTCATGGATTGTGGAGCGAACCGGCATTCGTGAACGCCGACTAGTTGAAAAAGAGGAAGCCTGTTCCGATTTGGCTTCGCATGCGGCACGTCATGCCTTAAAACAAGCGGGGATAGAGGCGTCTCAGGTCGATCTGATTATCGTGGCGACCTGTACCGGAGATGCTCCCCTTCCCTCAACGGCTTGTTTCGTGCAGCACAAGATCGGAGCGACTCGAGCCGCGGCATTTGACCTGAACGCAGCCTGTTGTGGATTTGTCTACGCTCTGGCTCTGGCTGATTCGTATGTGAGAACAGGCATGAAATATGTGCTTGTTATTGGAGCCGAAGTCATGTCCTCGATTACGGATTGGACAGACCGTAATACCTGTGTCTTGTTTGGCGATGGCGCAGGCGCGGTCGTGGTCGGGGAATCGGAAGGCACCAGCCACGTTGAATCCATTCATCTGCATGCGAATGGGGAGCATGCGGAATTAATAGAGGTTCCCGGTGGCGGATCGCGTTATCCTGCATCGGAAGACACCATGAAGCAAAAGCTGCAGTTTGTCAAAATGAAAGGGAACGAAACATTTAAGGTGGCGGTCAAAACGATGGAAGAAGCCGTCAGGGAAGTCTTAGCGTTCAATCAACGAACGATAGCGGATGTTAACGTTTTTGTCCCGCATCAAGCCAACATCCGGATTCTGAAAGCCGTGGCCCAACGACTGAAGTTCCCAATCGAAAAAACTGTCGTGAATCTTGATCGATTCGGAAACACGTCTGCGGCATCGATTCCTTTAGCGCTGGATGAAGCCGTTCGAACAGGGAAAATTCATACTGGTAGTCTGGTCTTGTTGGCCGCTTTTGGCGCAGGACTGACGTGGGCTTCCGCGCTGATCCGCTGGTAACGGATCAACGAACGAACAATAATCCAACTGGAAAAGTAATGGTGAAGAATTTCTCGCCTGGGAAGAGGGGGAGTCATGACAGAGAGCATTAAGCCGTTAGAGGGGGAATGGGCGCTGATATTAGGAGCCTCGAGTGGATTCGGTGAATCTGTGGCCTTGGAATTGGCTTCGTTAGGACTCAATATCTTTGGTGTGCATTTGGACCGGAAATCAACGCTTCCCAACGTTGAACGCATTACGCAAGAGATTCGTAACCGCGGCCGATCGGCGATCTTTTTTAACGCCAACGCGGCAGATGCTGAGAAACGTCAGGAAATTCTTGCGGCGATTCAAGCTAAGGGTGATGAGCTAGGGTCTCCCATCGTGATCCGTGTGTTAATGCATTCATTAGCTTTTGGGACGCTCAAACCCTTTATCGCACAGTCGCAAGCCGAAGCTGTTTCGAAGTCGCAAGTCGATATGACCCTGGATGTCATGGCGAATAGTTTAGTGTATTGGACGCAGGACCTTCTCGAAAAGCACTTGATGGGGCGAGGTGGTCGAATTTTTTCCATGACCAGTGCAGGCGGGGCCAGGGTGTGGCGAACGTACGGGGCCGTCTCTGCCGCTAAGTCTGCGCTAGAATCGCATACCCGACAGCTTGCCCTTGAACTTGCGCCTTTGGGCATTACCGTGAATTCAATCATGGCCGGCGTGACGGATACTCCGGCCTTGCGAAAAATTCCCGGTTCTGATGAGATGCTTACCCTTGCCAAGCGGAAAAATCCATCAGGGCGTTTAACGCTGCCACAAGATGTTGCGGATGCCATCGGACTGTTGAGTCAACCGAAGAGTCAGTGGATTACGGGCAATGTCATTTGTGTTGATGGAGGAGAGTTTATCGTTGACTAGCTTTTTGTCTCATTATCCCTGGAAAGGTCCGTACGGTGATACAGGGTATTCGGGCGGAGTGCAGCAACGCAACACGTCTCATGAGAAGGCAGAGAAAAATCATGAGAGGCATATTGCTCGATGGGTGAATCACTGATGCAAGCCGTAGGGTTATTGTTTCCCGGACAGGGGTCTCAGAGCGTGGGGATGGGCCGCGCGTTGTATGAAACTGAACCGAATGTTCGAAGGCGCTATCAAGAGGCCAGCGATGTCTTGGGATATGACGTAGCCAAATTATGCTTTGAAGGGCCTTCGGAAAAACTCAATCTCACCGAATATACGCAACCAGCTCTGTTGGTCGTGAGTCTTGCTGCGTTGTCGCTATTCGATCAGGTTCAATTGAAGCCTATAGCCGTGGCAGGGCATAGCCTTGGTGAATACTCAGCTATCGTTGCGGCAGGAGGCCTTGGATATGCTGATGCCGTCAGATTGGTACAGAAACGAGGACAGTATATGGCCGAGGCAGTGACCTCAGGGCGAGGTCTTGTGATGGCCGTGCTAGGAATATCGACAGAAGAGGTTGAGCGAGCTTGCCAGGATGCGCAATCGCATGGGATTGTCTCGCCTGCCAATTTTAACTGTCCTGGGCAGACAGTGATCGCTGGAGAAAAAGTCGCTGTCGAGCATGCCGCGACGCTGTTAAAAGATCGAGGCGCACGCAAGGTTCTGCCGCTTCCCGTGAGCGTTCCGGTTCATACGTCGCTCATGCAAATCGCGGCTGATCGTCTACGGGCAGACATAGACGCTCTTCATTGGACGGATTTGCGGGTGCCGCTCATCAATAATGCAGAGGCGAAACCTTTGCGGCACGCTCAAGAGCTGCGTGCTTCATTGATTCGTCAATTGCCCTCTCCGGTTTTATGGTCGCAGTCAATTCAGCGAATGGGCGAAATGGGAGTTGAAACATTTGTTGAGGTTGGGCCCGGAAAAGTATTGTCTGGGTTGGTGAAGCGGATTCTTCCTCAAGCCAAGCTCATGAACGTGGAGGATCCTCAATCGTTCGAGACCGCTCGCTCATCACTGGGTCTGTGATGGGCTTCACGGGAATGTTGTAAGGCTTACGGAGATATCATGATGTCTTTGGAAGGAAAAGTTGCAGTTGTGACAGGTGCCGCACAGGGCATTGGCCAAACGATTGCTATATGCCTGGCTCGGGATGGAGCCGATGTCGTGGTCATGGACCTGGATGTCGACCGCTGTCGAGAAACGGTCGAGGCTATTCACGAGAAAGGGCGGCGAGGGCTAGCCCTTCCTGTTAATGTCGCAGAATGGGATTCAGTGAAGTCGCACATAGACCAAGTACTGAAAGAATGGGGTCATGTAGATATTTTGGTCAATAACGCAGGTATTACTAGAGATGGCCTCTTGATGCGTATGAAAGAGGAAGATTGGAATCTTGTGTTGCAAGTGAATCTGACGGGAACCTTTCATTGCACCAAGGCATGCCTCACATCAATGAGTAAACAACGCTCGGGCCGAATTATCAATATCGCCTCAATCGTGGGAGCGATCGGGAATATCGGTCAAGCCAACTATGCGGCATCAAAGGCAGCCGTCATTGGATTTACCAAAACCGTCGCGCGAGAATATGCCAGTCGCACCGTCACGGTGAATGCCGTCGCCCCAGGATTCATTGATACCGCGATGACGCAGGGGCTTTCTCAAGATGTCAAAGATGCGCTCTTGAAGCAAATTCCGTTACAACGTTTGGGGCAGCCGTCTGATGTCGCAGAGGCGGTGTGTTTTTTAGCATCTGATGCGGCGGGTTATGTTACAGGTCAGGTGCTGCATGTCAATGGAGGCATGCACATGGCATGATTCACGGTAAAGTGGTATAACAACGTTTCCGGTGAATGGCTACTCAAGTTATAAACTGACAGGAGGAGGATGGGTTATGGAAGTGCAAGATCGGATTAAGAAAATTATCGCTGAACAATTGGGCGTAGAAGAAGAGGAAGTTGTTCCTGAAGCTAAGTTTGTTGACGATCTCGGCGCGGATTCGCTCGACACCGTTGAATTGGTTATGGCGTTAGAAGAAGAGTTTGACGTTGAGATTCCTGACGAGGATGCAGAAAAAATTCAGACAGTCGGCGGAGCTATTGATTTCATCAAAGATAAGGTCTAATAATCGAACGGAGAATGGGCTTTGGGCTTGGACTGAAGGCTTTCGAGAGTGAGGTGCCACATACGAGCCAGTCGTGTTGCGACCTGCCTGCCGGGTATCTATATTTCACGTTTTTAAATATTGAGGTTAGATGATGTCATGACGTATCACGCGAAACGACGAGTGGTCGTGACTGGAGTAGGACTCGTTACCCCACTGGGTATCGGAGTGGGTCAAACCTGGAATGCGCTGTGTGCGGGGAAGTCCGGGATTGGACATATTACACGTTTCGACGCGACGAATTTTCCCTCTCGTATCGCCGGTGAAGTCAAGGGCTTTGATCCAGCGGACTTCATCGAAAAAAAAGAAATTAAAAAAATGGATACCTTCATCCATTACGCGCTGGCCGCAAGTCAGGAAGCGATGGATGATGCCAAGCTTGAGATCACGTCGGACAATGAGGATCGTGTCGGGGTCTATGTGGGATCGGGAATTGGCGGGTTGCCGGCGATTGAGCATTACCACAAAGTCTTACTCCAGCGAGGGCCGGAACGGGTCACGCCGTTCTATATTCCCATGGTCATCATCAATTTGGCCTCTGGGCAAATTGCTATGAGATTTGGAGCCAAAGGCCCCAATTCATGCGCGGTGACGGCCTGTGCATCGGGCAATAACTGTATCGGTGACGGGTTTCGTTTAATCCAATACGGAGAAGCTGATGCGATGATCGTTGGTGGAGCGGAAAGTACGATTTGCTCAACGGCGCTGGCCGGGTTTGCCTCGGCGAAAGCCTTGTCCAGAAGAAATGACGATCCGGAACATGCGAGTCGCCCGTTTGATAAAGACCGAGACGGATTCGTCATCGGCGAAGGAGCTGGAATTTTGGTGTTGGAGGAATTCGAGCAGGCCCGGTCCCGTGGGGCCACCATCTATGCGGAAGTCGCTGGTTACGCCATGAATAGTGATGCCTATCATATCACCGCCCCGCCTGACGATGGAGGGGGCGCCACGAAATGTTTAGAGAAAGCGATCAAGGATTCGGGCGTCTCGAAAGCCGATATCGGATATATCAATGCCCATGGAACATCCACCTTTGCAGATGCCGTTGAGACGCGTGTCATCAAACAAGTGTTCGGTGAGCGAGCGTATTCCATTCCTGTCAGTTCGACGAAGTCCATGACTGGTCATCTGTTAGGCGCGGCCGGAGGCATCGAGTCAGTATTTACCACACTGGCCTTGAAAGAAGGTCGATTGCCGCCAACGATCAACATTCAGACTCCGGATCCCGACTGTGATTTAGATTATATTCCTGACAAACCCCGCGATATACACGTTAGCGCCGCCGTGTCCAATGCGTTTGGATTTGGCGGAGTGAATGCCTGTCTCGTCTTTAAAGCGTGGACGGATTAAGGACAGAAATGGAATGCGTTGTTTTATATTCGCAAGATGGAGATGGTCGCACTGTATTCGAATCAATGGGGGAAGCGACTCAAAAGCCAACCAACGGCAACCAACAGAATGTTATGTGATATAATCACTCAGTTTGGAGTTCGTCCTGTCAAGAAATGGTCCTTGAGCGTGAGTGAGGATATGTGGTGTTTTCGGAGGTGCAAGCGAGGTTAGGGTATGAATTTCGTAACCCCGAATACTTGGAAACCGCGCTCACGCACAAATCATTCTGTCAGGGAAGTCAGCCAACCGGACATCAAGACAATGAGCGGCTTGAATTTTTAGGTGACGCGGTCTTGGCTTTGGTTGTCAGTAAGTATATTGTCTCGAAATATCCTGAGGCGAGCGAAGGAGAACTCTCAAAAGTCAAAGCCTTTTTGGTCAGCCGATCCTCATTGGCACAGGTTGCCAGACGGTTGGACCTAGGCGGTTCACTCCTGTTAGGACGCGGAGAAGAAGCGACCAATGGTCGGCAAAAGAGTTCCTTATTAGCGAACGCTCTGGAAGCCGTTATTGCTGCGGTGTATATTGATGGAGGAGGGGAGGCGGCTGAATCGTTTATCTTACGAGTCTTTCAGCCTGAACTCGCAGATCTAGGGACACTCGGGGCTGATGAATTCCGTGGAGACTACAAGTCTCATCTGCAAGAGCGGGTGCATAAGCAGTTTGATGTGAATCCTGACTACCGTGTCGTTCATGAATCGGGGCCTGATCATCAAAAAGTCTTCGAGATGGAAGTATCGATCAACGGCAAGGTGTACGGGAGAGGGACCGGAAAAACGAAGAAGCAAGCCGAGCAAAGCGCGGCTCGCCAAGCCTTAAAACGTGGATTAGCCGAACATGGTTCCTAGGAACCATTCATTTCAAGGGTAAGGGGAGGAGCAAGGTCTATGGAGAGGGTAAAGAGGGTAAGTCTGGTTGCATGGTTGCTGGTGACGATGCTGAGTACAGTTACGTGGGCCGGTTCTCAACATACTGTATTAATCGATGAAAGCATGTCTCACGATGCCAAGGCGCCTCATGCGATTTTGAAAACGAAGTTTGGTGAGATGGAAATCGTGTTTTTTCCTGAACTGGCTCCCAAGCATGTCGAAAGTTTTGTGAAGCTCGCCAAATCAGGATTTTATGATGGGACGATTTTCCATCGTGTGATCCCAGGATTCATGATCCAGGGTGGAGATCCCAATACGAAAGACCCCAGTAAAGTTCGGATGTACGGAACAGGAGGACCAGGGTATACCTTGCCAGCGGAGTTCAGTAAGGTGGCTCATGAAAAAGGCATCTTATCGGCAGCCAGAACGGCAGACCCGAATAGCGCCGGCTCTCAGTTTTTTATCATGGCTGATAAGGCTCCACATCTCGATGGGCAATATACCGTGTTCGGGGAAGTCATCAAGGGGCTTGACATCATCGATAAAATCGTCAGTCAGCCGCGAGACCCAAGAGATAATCCTCTCGAGCGAATAGAAATGACCGTTACCATCGTAGAATAAGGAAAACCGAGTTGGGAGGCGTTCACGTCCATGGGAATTGAGAAGCCACGGGACTATGGTTGCTGAATGGGAGATGGGGTCTCATCTAGAGGGGAGCCACTGGGAATGATGATTCGGCCTCCGGCTCCAGATTGTCGAGCTAATTGTTCTGCAACGTCAGGATGACGGAGTTTTATGTATCCAATCAATCCATTGAGGAAACGGCTGGATCGAAGCCCATCTCCCGAAAACCCTTCGATAAATTGAGTCGCTCGATCCAAAACTTGGCTAACCATATGTGTATCCAGAGGTTGGCGGTCATCCAACGTTTTGTATTCTTTCGTTAATTCTTCCCCGAAAGCCGCTGGAGCATTACCGGGAATATGAATGGGGCTAAAGGATTGTCGAAGATGTTTGATCCCATCGATCACCTCGCCATCCTGGGCTTCGGGTCGAGATTGAAAAAACCGGTAGGTAATCGCTTCTAGCACGTAGAAGACTTCTGCGGCTCGTTCTCCCCCTAATTCCATCAACTCGCGGTAGAATGTCCGGCGATCGTGCTCGAAGTGGATGCCGACACGTTTTTGCTGGTATTCCACGTTGGAGTCAAGGTACACACAATCCGGGGGGCAGGAAATCTTATTCATCCGATGGGTCCCGCAACATTGACTGCAGATCAGCCCGTTTAACGCAGGGCAAGGCCGTTTACCCTTTCGTTGTTCGCAAGACAGGCACTTACTCACTGGGTTCGTCTTTCTTCGTCCATCCAAGTCCATAATCGGACAAATCACGCGGCTTGCGCTTTTTTCCGGAATTTGACGGTAGTTCGAGACCATTAATTTCTGCGCCGTTGGCGTATAAATAGGGAACGAGGATGAGGTGCTTTTCCCGGTCAACGCCGATGCCGGCCGGGGAGACGAGGAATTCGGCGATGACTTGTTTCTTGAGATTTGAGAGGATTCGCCAGACCTTCCCGGCGGTCATATCAGAAATGTACATGCTTCCAAACCGGTCAAACGCGATGCCGTCCAAATTGTTGAAGCGACGGGAGAAGAAAGAGTTGGCGAGCAATTCGGTGATGACGCCAGATTCGCTCACCTCAAAAATTTTCCCCCCATCCCAGCTCACTCCTGTCAGGCGTCCGGTCCGGGGATGCACGGCCAGGCCGCGTGGCCCCGCTAATGCCTCATCTTGCACGACTAACGTCACGGCAAAATTGTTGGCCGGATCGATGCGATAGATGGCATTTGAATTCGTATCCGATACGAACAGATTCCCGGACTTGTCGGCAGTGAGACCGGTGAGTGAAGAGCTGTGGTGTCTCGACAATGAAACCGACGCAATGGGGGCTCCTGATTTTCGGGAAAAACTTCGAACGGTATCGATATCGGCAACATATAAGATATCCCCAACGATCACCATACCGGTTGGGGAGTGAAGAACCGTGTCGCCATGCCCTCCCTGAATAAAATGCAGTTGAACTATTTTCCCGTCCTCATCGATTCGTGAGATGAATCCTTTATTGTCGCGATTGCCAGGCTCTCCATTCGCGTTCGCCACAAGATACCCAAGCCCTGGATTCGCGATGATGCTCTGGGGGGCTGATAGATTATTAATGATGGCCTGAGCCAAGGAAAGAGTGGGCACAATGAGGCAGCAAGCCCACGTTATCAGGAATAGAACGAAGCGGGGTGAGAGGACAAGGCCGGTTAGCGAAGGGTTCTTATAGCGCGGGAAATACTGAACTCGTAAGGCGGTACAAGTGGGCGAAGAAGAGTCAAGTAAAATCACGTGCCATGGTAAGTGACCATTTCCAAACCTGTCAAGAATGATCACGAATCCAAATGACTATTCAGGTATCTAGTGTCCTAAGTGCCGATATGGCGATGATTTTTGATGATTCTCTGAATGCCAAATCGGTGATGATTGGCCTCGTCTCCGTTTGACGAAGTTTTTTATGGCTTGATATCGTGATTTCTACGCATATGGCGAATCATACAATCATGGTAAGGAGGTCCTGTGTCTGCTCAGATTATTGATGGAAAAGGTCTTGCTTTACAGATTCGTGCTCAGATTGGGAATGAAGTGACGAAGCTGTATGAGGCCACCGGAATAAGGCCCGGGTTGGCAGTGGTGCTTGTGGGCGATGACCCAGCCTCGGCGATCTACGTGCGAAATAAAAAGATTGCCTGTGAAAAAGCGGGACTGTACCCGGAAGAGTACATTTTGCCGGCTTCGACGACACAGGAGGAGTTGTTAGCCATTATCAATAAGCTCAATAACGATTCCAACATTCATGGCATTCTCGTTCAGCTGCCCTTGCCGCAACAGATTGACAGCAAAGTGATTCTAGAGGCCGTGTCTCCCGATAAGGATGCCGATGGGTTCCATCCCTACAATGTCGGCCGGCTGGTCGAAGGAGATCCCGTATTTACGGCCTGTACGCCGAAAGGGGTCATTCAGATGATCCACTCGACCGGCCAGGCTATCGCCGGCAAGCGAGCGGTGGTCATCGGGCGAAGTAATATCGTGGGAAAGCCGGTTGCATTGCTGTTGATGCATCAACATGCCACCGTGACAGTCTGTCATTCCCGAACTCAGGATTTGCCGGCCGTGTGTCGGGACGCGGATATTGTCGTGGCCGCGATCGGCCGGGCACAGTACGTCACCTCTGACATGATCAAAGATGGGGCGATCGTCGTCGATGTCGGGATCAATCGACGAGAAGATGGGAGTTTGGTCGGAGATGTGGATTTTGAGCCAGTAAAGGAAAAAGCCGGATGGATCACTCCTGTGCCGGGAGGCGTAGGGCCCATGACAATCGCCATGCTTCTGCAAAACACGCTGGAGTCTGCGAAACGATTCGCAGGGTGATGTTCGAATACGGCGGAAGAAGCGAGAACGCACGATGAATGTTCCGGAGTTTAAACGACGAAAGGCCAGTGGAGAAAAGCTTGTCGTCGTCACGGCCTATGATGCGCTGTTTACGAAAATCGTGGAGCAGGCCGGGATTGAAGTCATTCTGGTCGGCGATTCACTCGGGATGGTAGTTCAAGGGAAACCCAATACGCTTTCGGTGACGATGGACGATATGCTCTATCACACAAAGTTAGTAGCACACATGGCTGAAAAAGCCTTGGTGATAGGCGATATGCCGTTTATGTCCTACCAGGCCAGCATCGAAGATGCGATCCGGAACGCCGGTCTACTACTGCAGGCTGGAGCCTCCGCCGTCAAGATGGAAGGAGGAAGTCCGGTGATTGATCGCATCGAAGCGTTGTCACGATTCGGGATTCCTGTCATGGGACATATAGGAATGACCCCTCAATCCGTCAACCAATATGGCGGGTACAGGGTGCAGGGGAAGGAGAAGGAGCAGGCTGACGCGATGCTGGCCGATGCCAGGGCAATCGAAAAAGCGGGCGCGTTTTCGTTGGTTCTCGAAGCCGTGCCCGTATCCTTAGCCAAAACCATCACCGAATGTCTGTCGATCCCGACGATTGGGATAGGGGCAGGTCCACATTGCGATGGACAGGTGCTCGTGCTTCATGATCTTCTCGGGTTGTTCGACGACTTTGTTCCCAAGTTCGTTAAGCCCTACGCGCACCTTAAAGCCGATGCTCTTCAAGCGCTCAAACGATTTAAAGAAGAAGTCGAATGCGCTAAGTTTCCCTCCGATTCTGAAAGTTACCACTAACGAAGAGTGACGACGTTCAGGATCGACCACTTCACGTATATCCGCAAACTGTCCTAACAATAGCTCGTTTAAAGTTTAGTTATAGCCGTTTGAAATAACTTCCGTATGGTTCAAGGTCGTCCCGCGCGGGGTGTGTCGTCTGTATCGATCGGATACGATTCGGAATTTAGAAGCGGGGTTGAACTCGTACATTTAATTGAGCATTGACGGGCTTTGTGACCTCGGTACGTCTGTTAAAAATTTAATGCGTTCATGATGAATAGCTTCCAAGATCAACGGAAACATGCGGTGGTCATCGGTTGTAGCTTGGCTGGTTTATTCGCTGCTCGTGTTCTCAGCGATCATTTCGAGCATGTCACCGTTCTTGAGCGCGATCCGGTGAGCGATCAGCCTGAATCCAGGCGAGGGCAAGCCCAAGCACGTCATCTGCATGGTTTATTAGCCCAAGGGTTCCGGATTATCAAAGAGCTCTTCCCCGACATCGAGCAAGATCTCGTCAAGGCCGGAGCCGTGATGACGGATATGGGAGAAGACGCACGGTGGTATCACTTTGGGGGATACAAAAAACAATTCGCCAGCGGCCTCGTCGGCGTGGCTGTTAGTCGCATATTTTTCGAATGGCAGATTCGCTCCTATGTCACGGCCTTGCCCAACGTGACTATCCGGTCGTCAGCCAGTGCGCGTGGCGTATCGCTGGATGATGATCGAGCCCGAATCTTGGGAGTAGACATCGTTCATGGTAAGGATGAAATGCAACGCTCAACCGTAGAGGCGGATCTTGTGATTGATGCCTCAGGCCGCGGGTCGTCATCAGGCAAATGGCTTGAAGGTTTGGGGTTTGAGCGACCGCACGAGGAGGAAATTAAGGTTGGAGTGGGGTATGCCACGCGTCTCTATCGACGACGGCCGAACGATTTGGTTGGGGCGAACCTCGTGATGATCTCTCCCACGCCCCCGCAGCAAAAGCATATGACCTTCATGTTTCCGGTCGAAAACGATCGTTGGATCGTCGCAGCCGGTGGGTGTTTCGGGGATCATCCACCAACGGATGAGAACGAATATCTGGAGTTTATTCGTCGCCTGCCAGTCCCGGATGTCTACGATGTCGTTCGTCAGGCAGAGCCGCTTTCGGATATTTTCACGTATAAGTTCCCATCAAGCCTTCGCCGCCGGTACGAAACCCTCAAACGATTCCCTGAAGGCTATCTGGTCTTGGGGGATGCCATTGCGAGTTTCAATCCCATTTACGGGCAGGGGATGACGTCAGCGGTGATGCAGGCTCAAGAGCTCGACAGGCTCTTACGGCAGCGGTCAACGCTCGTGGATCTCTGGCGACCGTTCTTCGAGCGGATCGGGAAAGTCGTCGATATTCCTTGGCAAATGGCCGCATGTGAGGATTTTCGGTACCCGGAAGCAGTCGGAAAGAAACCTCCGCTGACGGACTTCACCAATGCGTACCTCGCAAAAGTCCACCGCGCGACCCAGCGCGATACCGTGGTCTACGCACAGTTCCTCAAGGTCATGAACCTCATGGCCCCGCCCGCGAGTCTGATGCATCCCAAGATAGTCTGGCGAGTGCTGTATGGACGTTGATGTCAATTGCACCGAAGGCGAGATCTAGATTTTTAAAAGAATCCAGCTAATAATAGGTTGGTCTGGCAAAGCAGCGTTTCGCGGTTAAGAAAGTATCTCAGATTCTAAAAATGTTACACCTCGCTTAGGAGAACTGTTACATCTGCCATCGGAGATTTATGACACTTTGGGAATACAGGGACATGCCATTTGGATAGCATTTGCAAATTGTTTAAAATAGGTAACCGAATAACCGATTCTGTTACATGTGTCTAACAAATCGATGACTACCACCGAATCTCCATTGTTGTTACCGTACTTTAGAAAAAGTGCTGAGCTGCTTCTGACGGAGTATTCTAGAAGCTGCGAACAAAACGCCTCAGACAATTTAGGCCACAATCGTGAAGTATTCTGCTCAAAATTTCTTTCCGGTGTTCTGCCAAACCACCTGAGAATCTCATCTGGTGAGATATGGGACTCAGAAAGGGCAAAAACTGGTCAGCTTGATTTAATCGTTGTCCGTGATGACGCCATTCCGCTTGATTTTTCTGGGAACCGTCGAACTTATTTGGCCGAGGGTGTCTTCGCCGTAATCGAGGTCAAATCAAATCTAACCCGTACAAAGCTCGTAGAGGCTGGTGAAAGTCTCGAGCGCGTTTCTCATCTTAAAGTGCTTCCATGCACAGGTATAAAAATGGGCAAAGACGCAACCCTAAATCGGCCATTGCGTATAGCATTTGGTTACAAAGGCGCAACCTTCGACACATTGGCCGAGGAGATTTGCTCCAGAAGTTGGCACAATCTTTTTGACCTAGTCTGCATATTAGATCAAGGGGCATTGGTGGCGAAGGACAGACTCTTAACCCATCCCCGTAATCACGAGTTTCTTCGATTTAATGCTAAGGCGGCTGCGTTAGGTTTTCTATGGTACTACCTTGTAACCTACGGTGCTTCATTTCGCATTCGCACTTGGGACAACAGCCCATACCTTGAGCCACTTCCGGAATGAAACAACCGCAACACGACTTGATAAGCACTTTCCAGTCCGATAAGAAAATGTAAACGAACGGCCCATTCTGTTACATAGAGACTATCTAAAAACGCGGGTAGGGAGCGGTGGGGGAGGATACCGGTCTAGCTTTAGGTGCCAGTAGGCCCAAGAGCGCGCATCGAAAATACCGGATCGGGCTTGGGCGAGGTATTCTCGCAATTCATCATCAGAAAAATATCGGCGTATCACTTTCATGTCTTCATGTGTTCCGTACGTCATCGCGTATGCGACGAGCTGTACTGGATCGGCTACAGCTTCTTCGGAACTTTCAACCCAAATGACTCGCTGAGCCACTTTCGCTAATTCATCTGTGATAAGGGGCGATTTCATCCTGAAGGTCGCTCGTTAGTTTCTTGCTCGGTGATGTGGTCGATCATGGGCAAATTATCAAGATCAACCAATCGCATCGCCTCCGACAATCTCCCTTTCACTGTAATTCGATTACCCATAAGCCTATAACAAACTGAGAGCCGAGGCTATTGCCAGGTAGCTTTGGTTTGGTATCGTTGGCGGGCTTTTAACATTTCATTATTTCACGACATGTCAAAGAGCCAGGCCCATACGATCCTTTGAGCTGCATGGCTTGGCCTTCTTGAAAACCCTTTGGTTTCCGGCTATGCTGGCAGATCATCATAGAGGGCACCTCTAGAAAACTGTCCTTTTCCGCGATGGTGGCGTCAACCGCGTGCTCAAATCCTCATGTATTCCCGCATACACTGCGGTGTTCCGTGCGCGGTTTCCTTGCCCTCATAGAAAATCCTAGTTTTTAGAGATGCCCATAAATCCAACGATGGAGCAAGTTTGTGGAACTGCCTAACGACATTCCTTCCTGTCGAGATGCCATAGATCGTTTAGATGACGACATTCTCCGTATTCTGAATGAACGGTCTCAGTACGTTATCCAAGTGGGACATTTGAAAAAGCAAAAAGACGCCTCGGCTCACCTGCATACCCAAGGGCGTGAGAACGCGATTGTCGAGCGTTTGGCCGCCAAGAATCCCGGCCCGTTTCCTAGTTCTGCCATTCGGCCGGTCTATCGTGAAATTATGTCCGCTTCGCTTTCCCTGGAAGGTACGCAAACGGTTGCGTATCTTGGACCGCCAGCCACCTTTACGCATTTGGCAGCCGTCAATAAATTTGGGAGTTCAGCGGAATACCTGCCCATGGGCAGTATCAAGGAAGTGTTTGATGAAGTGGAGCGCGGACGCATTCGGTTTGGCATCGTTCCAGTCGAAAACTCGACCGAAGGGGTGGTGAATCATACGCTGGATCTCTTGGTGGATTCGCCGTTACTGATTTATGGCGAAATCATGTTCGAGATCGCCCATCACTTCCTCTCCAAAGCTGATTCGCTCGATCAGATCAAAACGGTGTATTCACATCCTCAAGCGATAGCCCAATGCCGAGAATGGCTGGAGGCCAATCTCCCGCATGCAAAGATTTCTGAAGAGCCTAGCACGGCTCGGGCCGCAGAACGATGCGTCGAGGCTCCAACGGCCGGAGCCATCGCGGCGGAATTGGCGGCTGAGCTGTATGGGTTGAAGATCCTCCGGTCACGAATTGAAGATAATATCCACAATTCCACGAGGTTTTTGATTTTATCGCAACGTGGGTCAGAACGAACGGGAAAAGATAAGACCTCGATCATCGTATCTGCCAAAGACCGGGTGGGTGCGCTGTACGATATGATCCGGCCGTTTTCTTCGTATGGCATCAACATGACGAAAATTGAATCCAGACCCACACGCCGAAAAGTTTGGGAGTACCTCTTCTTTATGGACCTGGAGGGCCATCAAGATGACGATCGGGTCAAGAAAGCTCTCGAAGAAGTCAAAGGCCGCTGTTTGTTCCTGAAAGTTCTTGGCTCCTATCCGTCGGCGAATTAATGACGCCTACATGAGATTGTAACCCTATGGCACTGCACGTTCACCCAAATATTGCTTCGCTGGTCCCGTACTCTCCCGGTAAACCCCTGGATGAACTGGAACGTGAATTGGGCATTAGCAATGCCATTAAACTTGCCTCAAACGAGAATCCTTTAGGGCCTTCCCCAAAGGCGCAGAAAATTCTGGCCGACGGGGTTGCCATTCTGAACCGCTACCCGGATGGCGGTGCCCATTACCTGAGGCGAGCGCTCGCGGAACGGTGGAAAGTATCGGCAGATCAAGTGATCGTCGGCAATGGTTCCGATGAAGTGATCAGCCTCTTGATTAAAGCCTTTTTGGCCCCAGGCGAAGAAGCGGTGATGGCCGATCACACGTTCGTCATGTACAAACTCTCTGTTCAGGGGGCGCATGGGGTATCGGTGGAGGTGCCGCTGAAGGATTGGCGTCATGATCTTGCTTCGATGGCCGAAGCGATCACCGACAACACGCGTCTCCTCTTCCTTTGTAATCCGAACAACCCAACGGGGACGATGGTGACGGGTACGGAGGTGGAAGCGTTCCTGGACAAAGTTCCGGATCATGTCATCGTGGTCTTTGATGAAGCCTATTATGAGTATGTTCGGTCCACCGATTATCCGGACAGTCTCCAATATGTGAAAGAAGGTCGTCCAGTTGTCGTCTTGCGAACTTTTTCGAAGATTTATGGGCTAGCGGGTCTGCGCGTAGGGTATGGCCTGACCACGGAAGAAATCGTGGGGTATGTTAATCGGATTCGTCCTCCGTTTAACGCGAATAGTCTTGGGCAATTGGCCGCGTTGGGGGCGTTGGAAGACGAGGAGCATGTCGCGACGAGTCGATCCGTGAATGGGTCGGAAATGGCGTTCTTAGAGAAAGAGTTGGCGGCGTTGGGTATGGATGTTATCCCCAGTCAAGCTAATTTTCTCTACTTTGACGCGAAACGAGATGGCCGACAGGTCTTTGACGATCTCCTTCGGCAGGGTGTGATCGTTCGCCATATCAAGGGATCCATGATCCGGGTCACCGTCGGACGACCTGAAGAAAATCAACGTTTTTTGAAGGCGCTGGAAGTCGTCTTGAGTCGTGAATCCTGAGCCAATGTCAAGGTATGTAACGATATGATCATTGTGATGAAACCAGATGCGACGGAGCATGATGTTGATCATCTTGTTGAACGGCTTCGTGAGTTGGGACTGAAAGCTCAGGTTTCGACAGGAGAAGAGCGTACGGTCGTTGGCGTGATTGGCGATGATCGAATCCTGGAAAACCAGCCGTTGACCGTGTTCCCGGGCGTCGAAAGTGTGACTCCGGTGTTGGCGCCATGGAAACTTGTGAGCCGTGAATTTCAGAAACACAACAGTGTGATCGATGTCCACGGGGTTAAAATCGGCGGCAAGAAAATTGCCATTATGGCCGGTCCATGCGCGGTCGAAAAACGTGAATTGACCGTTGGCATTGCCAAGGAAGTAGCATCGGCTGGAGCGTCGATTCTTCGAGGCGGCGCTTATAAACCTCGAACCTCGCCCTACTCATTTCAGGGGCTGGGGCAGGAGGGCCTGGATTATCTGGTCGAAGCACGCAAGCACACGGGGCTTCCCGTGGTGAGTGAAATCTTGGATGCCCGAGATCTTGGACATTTTCTGGAAAAAGCCGACATTATTCAGATTGGTGCCAGAAACATGCAAAACTTCGAATTGCTAAAGGAAGTCGGTGACTATGATAAACCTGTGCTACTGAAACGTGGACTATCAGCTACGATCAAAGAATTTTTACTCTCGGCCGAATATCTGATGTCTCGTGGAAATCGAAATGTGATGTTGTGCGAACGAGGCATTCGGACCTTTGAAACGCAATACCGCAATACCCTCGATCTCACCGCGGTTCCCACCCTCAAAGAAATGTCACATCTTCCGGTCATTGTCGACCCAAGTCATGCGACCGGGAAGTGGAATCTGGTCGCGCCAATGGCCAAAGCCGCCATTGCCTGTGGAGCGGATGGACTGCTCTTAGAGGTTCATTCAAACCCGGAATGTGCGCTCTGTGATGGTGAGGAATCTCTGAAGCCTACCCGCTTTAAAGATCTGATGTCAGACTTGAAGGCCATAGCCGAAGCTGTCGGTCGGGAATTGTAGCGTCCGCAGTGAGTCTTGCCTATTCGAAGAGATGACGTAGGATGAACCGCCTTTTCCAGAAAGTCGTGATTATTGGAGTTGGGCTCATCGGTGGCTCGCTCGGGTTAATCATCAAGCAGCAGGGTTTGGCCGGAACCGTGATCGGCATCGGTCGCCGTGTTGAAAACCTTGAACTCGCCGTTAGGCTTGGGGCGATCGATGCCTATGAATCGCAGGCAGTTAATGCCGTGAACGATGCAGATTGTGTGATCTTAGCCACGCCGGTTGATACCTATGCGACGCATATACGTGAGTGGGGAGACCGACTTCCGTCTGGTTCCATCGTCAGTGATGTCGGGAGTGTCAAAGGCGCATTAGTGGAAGAGGCGGAAAGACTGTTGCCAGAACATGTTCGTTTCGTCGGAGCGCATCCGATCGCTGGTCGAGAGAAGTCTGGGGTCGCCTACGCCGCATTGGATTTATTTCGTGGCGCGCGGTGTCTTGTCACTCCCACCAAGCGGACCGATTCCGAAGCCTTGGAGGCTGTTTGGAAGCTCTGGGAGTCGACGGGATCTGTCGTCAGTTCACTCGATCCCTATGTCCATGACTTTGTGTTGGGAGGCGTGAGTCACTTACCTCACGTCGCCGCTTTTGCCTTAATGCAGGCACTTTCTGAGCTTCAGGGGAAACTCGGGAGCACGGCGACGCTTCTCGAGTACTCTGGTGGAGGCCTTCGTGATACGACGAGGATTGCTGCCAGTTCGCCTGAAATGTGGAGGGATATTTGTCTTGCTAATCGAGATAATCTTCTCGATATGATTTCCGTCTATATCCGGCATCTCGAACAGTTTAGGGCTTCAGTGGAAAATAGCGATGGTGGAGGACTTGAGAAGATTATTGAACAGGCTAAACAAGCACGAGAGCACTTACAGTGAATTCTTCCTCTTGGGCCACGATTCCTGCCAGTAAGCCGCTTCGCGGAACGGTGTATGTCGCTGGTGATAAATCCATCACGCATCGGGCCCTCATACTGGGTGCCTTGGCTGAAGGAGAAACGAAGGTTTCAGGATACTGTCGTGGTGAAGATTGTTTGAATACACTCGGCGTTGTCCGTGCCTTAGGCATTTCCGTCCAAGAAGTTGATGATGAGAATCTCCGCATCTTGGGAAAGGGGCTTAGGGGACTTACAGAGCCAACAGATGTCCTTGATTGCGGAAACTCAGGAACGGGGTTGCGGCTGCTCGCCGGTGTGTTAGCCGGTCAAGACTTTTTTTCCGTGTTGACGGGAGATGCCTCGCTTCGCAATCGACCGATGGGCCGGGTGGCCAATCCCCTTCGATTGATGGGAGCTTCGATCACAGGCCGTAAGGCGGGAGAATGCGCGCCTTTGGCGATTACGGGCCAACGCTTGAAAGGCTGCGCTTACACCTCACCTGTGGCGAGTGCTCAGGTTAAATCCTCCGTGTTGTTGGCGGGATTGCTTGCTGAAGGGATAACCAGTGTTACCGAGCCCATGTTATCTAGGGATCATACTGAACGTATGTTTCGGTATTTGGGCCTAGGAATAGAGGTCCGTGACTGTACGGTTTCCATCACGGGGCAGCAAACTTTTCAAGGAAAACCGCTTTTTGTCCCGGGGGACATGTCTGCGGCGGCATTTTTTCTGGTCGCGGGTTCCATTGTCCCCGGGTCAGAACTGTGTTTGCCAGGTATTGGGATGAATCCCGCACGGACCGGGATTCTCGAAGTGTTAAAGAACATGGGCGCCGATATCCAGATTCAAGACCCAAGAGAAATTTCAGGGGAACCGGTTGCGGACCTTGTTGTCAAGTCTGCTAAGCTGAAGGGAGTGTCGATCGGTCCTGACCTGGTTCCTAAAACAATCGATGAATTCCCGATTTTATGCGTGGCGGCGGCTGTTGCCGAGGGAGAGACATCGATTGCTGGAGCGCAAGAATTACGAGTCAAGGAAACCGACAGGATTCGTGCTATGACCGTTGAGTTATCAAAGCTCGGCGTGTTTGTAGAAGAAAGGCCGGATGGTCTCTGTATAAAAGGGACCAATATTCTTTCGGGCGCCCAATGCCAAAGCTATGGGGACCATCGAGTCGCCATGTCGCTGGCCATAGCCGGGCTGCTCGCTGAATCTCCGATTGTCATCGATGAAACGGACTGTATTGAAACTTCCTTCCCTGGTTTCCAGGGCAAGTTGTTGGATTTATTGACAAACTCCCATTGAGCACTATAATACGCAAATGTCAGGAACATGGTGAGAGCCTGAAAGGCGATGTACGCCAATTAGTCGTCACCATTGATGGTCCTGCTGGGGTTGGCAAGAGTACCTTGGCCAAAAAGCTTGCCACTCAGTTGGGATATACCTACCTCGACACGGGCGCGCTTTATCGGGCGGTCGCATGGAAAGCTCAAAGTCAAGCCGTTGATCTTAAGGATCACGAACAGGTTGGCGAGTTATTGGCGGCGACCTCACTTAAGCTTTCAACCTGTGAGGGCAGTCTATCCGTCCTGGTGGACGGGGAAATCGTGACTAATGAAATACGAAGCTTGGCAGTTGGACAATTAGCCTCAAAAGTTGCTGCACTCCCCGAAGTGCGTGCTTGGTTGTTGCCCATACAGCGTGAATTTGCCCACGCCAGGGGAATTGTTGTCGAGGGGCGGGATATGGGTACGACTGTCTTTCCTGATGCTGAGGTGAAATTTTTTCTTGATGCCGACCTCGATGTCCGAATTAGCCGTCGGTATCGAGAATTGCAGGACCAGGATCGCAATAAGAATTGGGCCGATGTTCAAGAGGAGATAGCTAGTCGAGATAGACGCGACCGTTCTCGTTCCGTTGCTCCACTGTTTCCAGCTACTGATGCGATGATGATTGATACCTCCAATTTGTCGATTGATCAGGTGTTGGACCGAATGACAGCCGTTGTCGCCACACGCCTGTGAGCGGGCTTGTGTACGCCTGTATTTGGGCGGTTTTCAACATTCTTGGTCGATTGTTTTTTCGATATCGTGCCCATGGAGTCAGGCACATTCCGAAAACTGGAGGGGTTCTATTCGCAGCCAATCACGCCAGCTATGTCGATATTCCATTCTTGGGATGCGGTATCCCCAGACGCGTGTCGTTTTTAGGGCGGGCGAACCTGTTTGCGAATCCAGTGATTAACTGGATGTTCAAAAAAATAGCGTGGATTCCACTCAAAACCAATCGTATTGATCGGGTGGCATTGGATGAAGCGGTGACTCGGTTAAAGGCGGGTAAATGTGTCGTGATATTTCCTGAAGGGACTCGGACTCCGGATGGACGGCTGCAAGAGGGCAGGCCTGGAATTGGATTGATCCTGGCCCAGGCGCAATGTCCGGTAGTACCGGCGTACATCAATGGAACGTATCAGGTGTTGCCCATGGGTTCGTTTTGGCTTCGGTTGAACCCCATTCAAGTGTTTTTCGGGGAACCGATGATGTTTCCGTATTCAAAGGAGCAAGAGGCCAAAGAGTATTATCATACGGTGAGTTCAACCGTGATGACTCACATTGCTCGATTGGAAAATGGACATCAGTCGAAAGAAAGTCATTCATAACGAATAGATGATTAGAGAAGAGAAGGCGTTCTTTGCGCGAACCTAAGCTGAAGGGTTTGCGCAAGGCATTATTGTTAACTTCAGCCGTGTTTTGAACAGAGTGGAGGCGTAAGCACATCATGAATACCGTTTCAGAAGAACCCGAACAACTGGACCGAGAGGCCCTTGCCGCGCTGTACGAAGAGACCTTTCGCAATATTGAAGAAGGAACCATCACCGAAGGTCGAGTGGTGAACATCCAGCGTGAGCGCGTGGTCGTGGATATCGGGTACAAGTCTGAAGGCATGATTCCGGCTGATCAATTTTCCAGTGAGGAATTACGATCCCTTGCCGTGAACGACCCTGTGCAGGTGTATATTGAACAGTGTGAAGATGCCGAAGGCAATTTGCTGTTGTCGAAGGAAAAAGCCGATAAGATGAAAGTGTGGGAAGACCTTGAGGTGGCTCATCGCGATGATAGAGAGGTCGAAGGCAAAGTCCTCTCCCGCATCAAGGGTGGAATGATGGTGGATATTGGAGTCAAAGCTTTTCTCCCGGGCTCACAGATTGATCTAACCCCGGTTCGTGACCTCGATGGATTGGTGGGTAAGACGTTTAACTTTAAAATCATCAAGGTGAACCATCGTCGAGGCAATGTCGTGGTTTCCCGCCGCGCACTTCTTGAAGAAACCCGTGATAAAAAACGTCAAACGACACTGTCAACATTGACGGAAGGTCAACTCATTACGGGGACAGTGAAAAACATTACTGACTATGGCGCGTTTCTGGATCTTGGCGGGATTGACGGATTGCTCCACATTACGGACATCTCGTGGGGCCGAGTTGGTCATCCCTCGGATATGTTTTCGATCGGCGATCGAATTGAAGTGTTGGTCTTAAAGTATGATCGAGAGACGGGACGCATTTCCCTGGGGCTCAAGCAAAAAACCGCTGACCCCTGGAGCAAGGTCGAAGAGAAATATCCCGAAGGAAGTCGTGTGCCAGGCAAAGTCGTGAGCCTGACGGATTATGGCGCATTCGTGGAACTCGAACCCGGGGTCGAAGGGTTGGTGCATGTATCGGAAATGTCATGGACGCATGAAGTGCGGCATCCCTCGCGAGTGGTCTCTATCGGGGATCAGATTGAGTCACAAGTTCTCCATGTCGATCAGCAAAGCCGGAAGATCTCGCTAGGTATGAAACAGACCGCTCCCAATCCTTGGGATGTGATCGAAGCGAAGTATCCCGAAGGGACGCATATTGAAGGAAAAGTGAAAAGCGTCACGGACTTCGGAGCTTTTATCGGTCTGGACGAAGGCATTGACGGGTTGATCCACATTTCGGATATGTCCTGGACTAAACATATTAAACATCCGTCGGAATTATTTAAAAAAGGTCAATCCGTCCAAGCGGTGATCCTTCGGATCGATAAAGACAAGGAACGCTTATCGTTGGGCTATAAGCAGCTCGTCGCTGATCCGTGGGAATCTGAGATTCCCTCTCGCTTCCAAATAGGGAGCAATGCAACGGGCAAAGTCTCCAAGATTGCTGATTTTGGTGTGTTCATTGAGTTGGATGGCGGTGTTGAGGGGTTGATTCATGTCAGTGAGATTAACCTTGACCCACAAGAACGTGTTGAGGGCAAGTTTGAAATAGGGCAAGAAGTCACGGCCAAAATCGTCAAAGTTGACTGTGATGAAAGAAAAATCGCCTTGAGTTTGTCGGAGCATCTTCGAGAGTCTGATCAAGATCAGCTGGATGCGTTTCATTCTTCTCAGGGAGAAATAGACCAAAGTGTTGGTCGGATGACGCAGGATAAAGAGTAGCCGATCCGATTGGATTATCAGGGCCACAAAACACAAAAGAAGGGGCTGCAGCACTTATGTCTGATTCTCATCCCCATGAACGACCACGCCATTCCTGGTGGAGGCGCGTGCTGTGGATTTTTCTTGCGGCGGTCGTCTTGACGTGGCTGGGAAAAGCGCTCTTGCCCGACATGGCCTCCTATGGGAAAGAGCAGGTTGCTGTCGTTCGGGTCGAAGGTCCGATCCTTGACTCCAAGCAAACGATCACAGAACTGCAGGATTTCAGCCAAGACCCTATGGTGAAGGCTATCGTGGTTCGAATCGATAGTCCTGGTGGGGGAGTGGCGCCATCCCAGGAGATCTATAACGCGGTCAAACGCGTGAAATCTGACTACAACAAAACCGTTGTGGCGTCCATGGGAACTGTGGCGGCTTCCGGAGGATATTATATCGCTGTCGCGAGTGATCGTGTGCTGGCCAACCCGGGCACGTTGACTGGAAGCATTGGCGTGATCATGCAAATGGCGAATTTTGAAGAATTGCTCAAGAAAGTCGGGGTCAAAAATTTTGTCATCAAGAGTGGACGCTACAAGGATCTTGGTTCACCCTTTCGAGAAATGAAGCCCGAAGATCGCCAAATTTTGCAGTCGGTCATGGATGATGTGCATCAGCAGTTTATTGAAGCGGTGGCGGAGGGGCGGTCCTTGGATATCGCGGATGTCGAACTGTTGGCGGATGGGCGGGTTTTTACCGGACGTCAAGCCAAAGATTCCTTATTGGTTGATGAACTGGGTGATCTGACTGACGCGATCCAGCTCGCAGGTAAACTCAGCGGAATTGAAGGTGAACCTCGGGTCGTGGAGCCGACCAGGCAGTTTTCTTTCAGAGATTTCCTGGAAAGCTCTTTTCTTGGAAACGCGTCATCGGTCATTTTGCAAACATCTTGGAATCCATTGATGTACTTAATGGTTTTTTGACGGATTGGTCTGGTATGCTTCTCGGAAGTTCTTGAATCAGCGTGTGCCTGAATGTTATTGAAGGAGGCATGAATGACAAAAGCTCACCTGATTGAAAGGTTAAGTGAGCAGGCTCCCACGCTTAGCCATCGACAAGCGGAGCTTGTGGTCAATACCCTGTTTGATTCCATTCGGGATTCGTTGAAAAATGGTGAAAAAACTGAAATACGCGGGTTCGGTAGCTTCCGCCTGAGAGTTCGGCAAACGAAGGAAGGTCGTAATCCGAAGACCGGGGAAACGGTAGAAGTGCCGGAGAAGCGTATGCCATTCTTTAAAGCCGGGAAAGAAATCAAGGAATTATTAAACCAATAAAATAAATCGTAAGTTGAGAATGTCTAAACATGAGTTCATCTGATCAAAACATCACTGACCAGGAAGTCGTCTGGACGGATGATGCGCTGAAGCGTCTGGAGCGTGCTCCATTCTTTTTGAGAGGTATGGTCAAGCGGTTGGCCATCAAAAAAGCCAAAGAACTTGGCTATCCTCAAATTACGGTCGAGATTCTCGATCAGTTTAAACAGCAGATGATGGGGCAGATGGGTGGCGAAGCGGGTCTCAGTCAGGCTGCTCAAGATATAGAACAGGGTCAACTTCCATGGACGGCTGAAGCGAAAAAACGGCTTGAAACAGTCCCCGAGTTTATGCGGGATATGATTAAGCGAATTGCGGCAGATATCGCAAAAGAACGTGGGCACATGGAAGTGAACGTCGAGCTCTTTGAGAAAGTAGAGGCTTTAGGCGATATACAGGAGCAGATTGGTCCCCCATTGGAATGGACCGAGGATGCGGTGGCGCTGTTGGGTAAAAAAATCGAGGATTCTCCCCCCATGGCTAAGGAGTTTGTCTCGGACATGTTGAAGCATGATGCCGAAGATCTGGCCCGAGAGCAAGGCATCACGCTCATTGACGCAGAGTCTTTGCTTTGTCTATGGGAAGCTCCGCAATCTCGAGTGGCATGGTCAGATGAGGCCTGGAAACGGCTTCAGACCTCGCCGGACTTTGTGCGAAGCGGCATTCGAAAAGCCGCGGAACGGCGAGCGCGAAAGCTAGGGCTTGAAGAAATCGACTCGGAACACCTCACCGTGTTTCGAAACGAAGCCATGATGAAAGCAGTGAAACGTATTCGCGCGTTCGGGTACAAAGAGCTGACGTTTGATGCGTTTGATGATGCGTTGGTGAAGGTCAAACGTTTGAAAGGGAATGACCAAGCCGAACACCGGTTAGAAGAAATTCGTGATTACATGAAGACCAAGCCAGACGTTGGCGTTCTCGGTGAAGAACTCATGGGACGCTTCCGTAGTTATCTCAAGGGTGAAGGCAAGCTTTAGTACGTTCCTCTCTGACATACCTTTGATTTCCCCTTACCCCTTCCCCTCAATTCTCGTGAATTCCCATAAGATTTAGCTGACACGCATCAATCCATTTTGTGCAGTTCCAACCTCACATGTGGTGAAGTTCATGGGAATGACTGTCACTCTAAGGCAGCTTTCTTCGCTTCTTGGTCGACGAGTTCATTATTGAGATCTCCGCTGTGCGCCTTAACTTTAACCCATTCTATGGTCATCCCTGACGTTCGAACCATTTCTGCATACTCCTGAGTGAACGGAGTATTCCTCTTCCAGGCGTAGGTTGGCCAGCTGGCTAGTCCTTGGTAATCATAATGAACGCGGAGGTTGGTGATAGGTTGAGTTTGGCACCATTCGATCGCCTTACGAACAGCCATGATTTCGCCAGCGACGTTTCGATGGTGACAGGCGCTCTGAGGGATGTCATTTCCGCGATCACGATGAATTTCCTGTCCATTCTTACGAGCAAGGTAGGCCCATCCGAGACGTAGTGAGCCGTCAGTGCGCGGTATGCACGATCCATCCACCCAAATGTCAATCGTATTTTGAATATCCTCCGAGTCTTCAACAATGTTTGAAGAATCGGGAAAAGCATACGCTTCCGCTTCTTCCCTGGTTGGGAATGATTGGTATTCGGCCCCGGAGAACTGGGCGATCTGTCGTTGACATTCCGGCCATGTCAGGAAGACACCAACCTGACGGCCCCGTCGAACGGCATAATATTTTTTTTTCACTTCAATTTCTCAAGACGGTCTTTGGCGAGCGCGGCGCGAGTGGATTCTTCGGGGATATGTTGGACGAGAGCGAGATAGGTTTCATACTCATCGATGGCCCGACGAGGATTGGTCTGTTCATAGGCCTGCGCCAAGTTAAACCGTGCTCGCGCGTAGTTGGGTTGTAAGGTGATGGCTTTTTCGAACGTCGTAATCGCTTGCGAAGGTTTTTTCAATTGTATGAGGACGATGCCCAGACTATTTAATACATGAGGCGAATAGGGTTGGATCGTTAATGATTCTTCGATGGCTTCCCGTGCTTCTGTCAGTTTTCCTTCATCCCGCAAGGCAAGCCCCAGGCGATGATGGGCTTCAGCGACTTGTTTGGCATCGCCGAGGCCAAATTTGATGGCTAGACTGTAGGCGTCTATCGCGATATCAGGCTTTTTGCCAGGACAAGATTCAAAGAGGGCGATTTCGCCTCTAGCAAATTGTTGAGATGCGAGAAAGTGTTGAGTCTTCGGTTCATTGTCGACTGGTTTTATAGGAGATAAAAATTCTGGCTGTGCTCCGTCAAGTAGCGTTTCATAGGGGTCCAGGACGATGACAGCGACCATCAAGTCCTGCTCGCCATCGTCGTTTTGCCGGACGAGGTATTGGGTCGTCGTTTTTTCATCACCTGTCCGGTATAGTTTGATCGTATCAGAATGTGTCTCACTGATGAGGGAATCAAGATTCGTGAAGAATTCGCGTGCCGGGGTTAATTGAGATAGAGTGCCTCGCAAAACGGGGTATGGTTCGAGGTTCAACCCTAAAGGATAGCTTGTAACCAGGGCGACCAAGACCTTATCCTTGTTAAAAAACAGCCACTGTTTCTTCTTGTGTCGAATGTGAGTTTCGGTGGACCATTCTTCTCCGCTTCCCCATGGTCTTTGCTGATAATTTATTTGATCTTCCAAATTTCGTACCATCTCCGCCGTATTACACAAGCGTATAAGACCGAGGAGATCCAGGTCACTGGCCGATGGAGGTAATGGTGAAGGTGCTTCAGGAGGTCCTCCACCGCACCCTACTAAGAGCATCAGCAGGAAGGGGAATAACAGTCTGTAGGAATGTTGGGGAGTCATGACTGAAAGATGAAGCTCAGCTATGAATAGGCATGGTGGGCGATACTGGTATCGAACCAGTGACCTCTACCGTGTGAAGGTAGCGCTCTCCCCCTGAGCTAATCGCCCGTGGAGGAAAATCTTATCATACCGGTAGAGGGGGATCAATGAATTCTCTCAATCGACAACTTGACGGGTGATTCTGTGAGGAGTAGTCTGGACATAGTGTTTTTCGCTCATGTCATGAGTAAGGCTTTTCACTCTTTGCGGCTGGAGGTGGCGTTATGGAAAAGCAAGAACGTCAGCACGATAACAGACAGTCAGATTCTGCCAAGGAAGCCGACGATATTCAGGCGAATCCCAAGGTCGTTGAGACTGGGGAAAAGCTCAAAGAAGAAATCGATGAATTGGTTGACGAGATTGACCAAGTGCTCGAAGAAAATGCCGCAGAATTCGTGAAAAATTATGTGCAAAAAGGAGGTCAGTAATCGTTTATCAGAGCAACCGTTGTTTTGAAATGACGATGTCTTGACCTCATCAGTCAGATTCTCCTACCGTTTCGCTTCCCCGACGTTTCTCCAGACCTTTTCTTTACGGTACAATGCAATCAGTCGATCGTCTTCCGGTTTTTGGGTGAACGTGTTGATTCACGAGATGAATGTTCAAGACCTGCCAGGCAAGTTGGAGACACGATGTTGGTGACCAAAAAGTGGAATGTGCGCAAAAGTAGCCCATCGCACGTCACGCGATTGGCCGAAGATCTGGGTCTTTCGACACTCACCGCGACTGTTCTATTTCATCGAGGGTTTTCAGAAGTCGAGTTGGCTCGTCAATGGTTGACGCAGGACCGTATTTCTCTGCATGACCCTTTTCTGATGGCTGATATGGGAAGAGCTGTGGATCGCCTCCACCATGCCATTGAAAGACAAGAAAAGATTTGTTGTTACGGTGATTATGATGTTGATGGGATATCGGCGACCAGTCTGTATTTGTCGTTTTTGCGTCCACTGGGGGCCGTCGTTGGATATTACATCCCAGACCGACAGCGTGAAGGCTATGGGCTGAATGAAGAAGCCGTCTGTCGGTTGGCTAAAGAAGGGGTTAAGGTCCTGGTCACGGTTGATTGTGGGACGAGTTGCCACAAGGAAGTGCGCCTGGCTCAGGAGCTTGGGCTGGATGTCATTATTACCGATCATCATCAAATTTTAGGCCCCCATCCTGAAGCCTTTGCCTTTTTGAACCCTCAGCGTGCCGACTGTCGGTATCCATTCAAGGGCTTGTGTTCTGGCGGGCTCGCGTTCAAAGTGGCTTCGTCGTACTGTTCACGGTATGTTGACGCTGACGTCGATGTCGCCGCGTTGTCCGATTTGGCAGCGTTAGCCACGTTGGCGGACATGGTTCCATTACAGGATGAAAATCGTGTGCTTGTTCGTCATGGGCTGAATCAAATGGGCGACAATGCGCGAACAGGAGTAGACGCGTTAAAAAAGTCTGCTGGAATTTCCGGCTCGGTGTCGGAAGGTATGGTGGCGTTTCGATTAGCGCCAATGATCAATGCGGCTGGCCGTTTGGCTCATGCTCGATTAGGTGTGGATCTGCTCACGAGCGAGTCGCCACAAGAGGCTCTTGCCGTGGCGCAGCAATTAGCGAACCTGAATAATCAACGCCGAGAGTTGGAGCAAGAGAGCGTCGAAGAAGCCATTGAGATGATCGATGAATCCGTGACACCTAGCGCTCTCGTCGTCGGGAGTCGTCGATGGCATGTGGGAGTGGTGGGAATCGTCGCGTCCAGGCTGGTGGAACGATTTGCCCGGCCAGCTATTGTCGTGGCGTTTAACGCACAGGGATTTGGGCGAGGTTCGGTCCGCAGTGTTCCTGGGTTGGATGTGTGTCAGCTCTTGACGCGATGTTCAGATCTCTTGGCAGGATTTGGAGGACATCCGGCCGCTGCCGGAATCCAAATCCAAGAGACCCAGTTCGAAGCATTTCAGGATCGGTTCTCTCAAATCACAAAAGTTTCCCTGGAAGATGGAGGCTTTACCCCTTCGTTAGACGTTGATGCTCCTGTCGCCCTTCAACAGATACAACCCAGACTTCTTCGGGAGTTTGAGCAACTTCAGCCCTTTGGCGTGGGTAACCCTGAGCCGGTGTTTTTAGGCCAACAGGTCACGGTATTGGAGCAACGTGTGCTCGGTAAGGATCATCTCAAGTTGATCGTTCGCCAAGGTCGTTCTGTTCCGTTTGAGTGTTTAGGGTTTCGGATGGGAGCCATCGAACCATTGCGACGGCTTGAGCGCCGAATGATTGATATGGTGTTTGTGCCCGAGATCAATCGTTGGAAGGGGCTGGATCGTATTCAACTACGAATTCGCGATATAAAAGTGAGAGGACAAGGACGGCATCTCGCATGTTGATGACATCGATTAAAGAAATTGACGAATTGATTAACCGTGTACAAGCCTATCATCCGGAGGCTGATGTACAGATGATTCGTCGTGCGTATGAATTTTCTGCTCACGCCCATGACGGACAAATGAGGCAATCGGGTGAGCCCTATTTGCAGCATCCTCTCGCGGTGGCAAACATCTTGGCTTGTCTGAAGCTGGATGTTCCGGCGATCGTGGCTGGCCTCTTACATGATACGGTTGAAGATACGGTGGCCACGCACGATGAACTGGAAAAACAATTCGGAGAAGATGTGGCTCGATTGGTCGATGGCGTCACCAAGATCGGTCAAATACCGTTTCAGTCACACGAAGAGAAGCAAGCGGAGAATTTCCGCAAGATGGTGCTTTCGATGGCGAACGATATTCGTGTGGTCTTTATCAAACTGGCTGACCGTTTACACAATATGGAGACCTTGGAGCATTTATCCGAAAGTAAGCAGCGACAGATTGCGCAAGAGACCCTCGAAATTTACGCGCCACTCGCGAATCGATTGGGTATGAGCTCCATGAAGCAATCGCTCGAAGATCTCTGTCTGCAATACTTAAAGCCTGATGTCTATGCCATGCTCAAGTTGCGGGTGGCCAAGCGTGATGAAGATCGGCAGGAATTTCTTCAAGGGTTGATTGATCTCGCTAAAGAAGCCTTGGCTGACGCTCGGCTACCGGGCGATATTCAAGGCCGTCCCAAGCATCTCTACAGTATTTATCAAAAAATGGAACGGCAATCGATCACGTTTGAAGAAGTGTATGATCTGACCGCGGTCAGGATTATTACGGATTCAAAGATGAATTGTTATGCCATTCTGGGGCTAATCCATTCTTTATGGCCGCCTGTGCCTGGACGATTCAAAGATTATGTCGCGACGCCTCGAGCCAATTTATATCAATCGCTTCATACGACGGTTGTTGGCCCGCAAGGAGAGTACGTGGAGTTTCAAATCCGTACGGAAGAAATGCATCGTATTAATGAGTACGGGGTGGCCTCACATTGGCGGTACAAAGAGCCGGGTGCGGTAACAGGCAAGGATGAAAAGATTTTCAGTTGGTTGCGGCAGTTTGTCGAATGGCACAAAGATTTGTCTGATAATCGTCAATTTATGGATTCTGTCAAGCTCGATCTTTTTCACGATGTCGTGTTCGTTTTCACGCCCCTCGGGGAGGTCAAAGAAATGCCGGTTGGGTCAACGCCCGTTGACTTTGCCTATGCCATTCATACCGAAATTGGGGATCATTGTGTCGGTGCCAAGATAAACGGCAAATTGGTTCCATTGCGCCATCGTTTGAACAGTGGAGACATGCTCGAAATTTTGACATCGCCCTCTCAAGTTCCACACAAAGGATGGTTGAAATTTGTCCAAACGTCACGAGCGAAAGCCAAGATTCGACATTGGTTTAAGGTCGAAGAACATAAGCGTGCCTTGGAAATCGGCCGTCGTTTATTGGAGCGCGAGTTCCGGCGTTATGGTTTGCCGACAGCTCAGACGTTCAAATCTGAACGTTTGATCGCTGTGGCCAAGGACCGTGGTCTTGATGCCGTGGACGAACTGATTCGTTTGGTTGGGTATGGAAGACTCTCGGCTAGCCAAGTTTTGAATCAATTGCAGCCGTCCGGTCAGGAGGATGCTGATGATAGGGCATCCGAAATCATTGAAGGAACCGATACGAAGCTTCTCAAGCATCCGGAAAAGTCCGTGAAGGTCAAAGGAGGGACGGATGTGCTGATGCAGCTTTCAAAATGTTGTAACCCTGTTCCGGGTGATTCAATCATGGGGTATATCACCAGGGGGCGTGGGTTAAGTATCCATGCTATCGGTTGTCCCAACCTTCGAGCCTTGGATTGGGATCATAACCGATTGGTTGAAGCGGAGTGGGATGCAGGCATTCACGGGACACATTCTGTGAAAGTTTCTGTTCTCACGATCGATCGTACGGGAGTGTTGGCGGATATTTCTGCGGCTATTTCCAGTTGTCAAGCGAATATTACTCGCGCCGAGATTTCAACGCGCGAAGATCGAAAAGCTGTTCTCGATTTCGTCATTGAAATTACCAATACCCTGCATCTTGAACGGATGATCAACGGGATCGAACAGGTTGAAGGGGTGATAAATGCCAGACGTGTTCGAGGGTGGTAATGAGTGGGGCAATTAAAGTTAGAAGGGAGTATTGCGTATAGTCGGGGGCAGCTTGATCGTCAATTGACTGGCAATTGAAATGCCATAGTGTTTTGCCATGCCTGCATTGAGCTCTAAGACATAGAGTGCTTCCTTGAGAGTATGATACCGGGGGCAACCCTCATCCATCCTGGTACAGACTGGGACATTCGATTCAATGTGGACGACGTGTCCATTTTGATCCAACCATATGATGTCTAAAGGAATTTTAGTGTTTTTCATCCAGAAAGTCCAGTGATCTAACTCACGAAACACAAATAGCATTCCATGGTCAGGTGGCATGTTTGTACGAAACATCAGGCCTTGTGATCGTTTAGCAGGGGTGTCGGCGATTTCGACGGTTAATACAGATTGATTGGGGGAGATGATTTCTGCAAAATCTCTATTATTAGTAGGTTGTTGTTCAATCTCTGAAGCCGATAAAGAAGAAACTGTAACGAAAAGCATAAGGAGAAGGACAATTCCCCGTGTGCCTGTTCTGGTTATCTTTGGCATATCAAACCTGTCTCCTTGTACTCTCCGATTTGTATCATCTGGCAGGAGCATAAGATAGTTCTGAGATTTCGAAAATTTTTTGGTACTTTTGTCGCACAGAGACTTGGGTTGGCGATCCTAGGTATTCTTACAGGTGTTGTCAATTTATTTTTTCTTTTAGTAAATAAATATTGTCAGGCAGTAGATGAAAAAGCCAGGTTTCTTGGCATTGGTAATCAATAAAGTCTTTTCTTGACTGATAGTAAGCGTCTACGTATAATAAATCTTTTACGAACTTGGCTATTGCTTTGCCTTGTGGCAATTGTGGGCCAATTCTGGCGGAGGCTCGGAACTCCTGTCGTAATGTTTTTCATCTGAACACTTTAACTGGCAGGATCTTTTTCCGTGGGCAAGTGGCCAACAATCCCACCTCCATTTCTGTCTTTCCCTGTTGCAAGTTATTGAGTAGTTAAGAAATTATAACGGGCAGGTACCCAAGTGGACAACGGGGGCAGACTGTAAATCTGCTGCCATCGGCTTCCAAGGTTCGAATCCTTGCCTGCCCACCATAGAATATGAGAGCTGATCTATATCATAATCATAAGGGTAGGAAATTAGAGATTCATGAAACTTATGCGGGCGTAGCTCAGTGGTAGAGTTCCAGCCTTCCAAGCTGGCTGTCGTGGGTTCAAATCCCATCGCCCGCTCCAAATCTGTGTAGAGGGTGAATGCGAGCGTAAAACGTATGAATGACCACTTTTTACGTTTTGACGTCGCCGTCTTTACGATCTAGGGCCCACGTAGCTCAGTTGGTAGAGCACGTCCTTGGTAAGGACGAGGTCACGCGTTCAATCCGCGTCGTGGGCTCCATACGATTTTTATCCTGGTCGTGTTTCGGTGCGGCGATTTGTTATCTATGCAATTGATCAGTTATCTATCGTTCATGATTTAGTTATTCTGGAGGCGGGGCATGGGGAAGGCGAAATTTGAGCGGAAGAAGCCGCATTTGAATGTGGGAACCGTGGGGCACGTGGACCATGGGAAGACGACGCTGACCTCGGCGTTGACGAAGGTGATGGGGGATCAGGGGATGGCGCAGTATGTCGCCTATGACGATGTGGCGAAGGCGAGTGAGTCGCAGGGGCGGCGCGATCCGACGAAGATTTTGACGATTGCCATTTCGCATGTGGAGTATGAGTCGCCGAACCGTCATTATGCGCACGTGGACTGTCCGGGGCATGCGGACTATGTCAAGAACATGATCACGGGGGCGGCGCAGATGGATGGAGCCATCTTGGTCGTATCGGCGGCGGATGGGCCGATGCCGCAAACGCGGGAGCATATTCTACTGGCGCGGCAGGTAGGGGTTCCGTATATTGTGGTGTTTTTGAATAAAGCGGATAAGGTTGAGGATAAAGAGTTGTTGGAGTTGGTGGAGCTGGAAGTGCGGGAGTTGTTGAGTAAGTATGGATTTCCCGGGGATGACGTGCCGATTGTGACGGGCTCGGCGATTAAGGCAATCGAGGGGGATCAAAGTGAGATTGGGGTGCCGTCGATCATGAAGTTGCTGGAGGCGATCGATAGTTATGTGCCGACGCCGGAGCGGGCGATTGATAAGCCGTTTTTGATGCCGATAGAAGATGTGTTTACGATCAGTGGGCGCGGGACGGTGGTGACGGGGCGCGTGGAGCGTGGGCAAGTGAAGGTGGGCGATGAGATTGAGATTGTGGGGTTAAAGCCGACGCAGACGACGGTGGTGACGGGTGTGGAGATGTTCCGGAAGGTGTTGGACGAAGGGCAGGCGGGGGATAACATCGGGGCCTTGCTGCGGGGGACGAAGAAGGAAGAGGTGGAGCGGGGGATGGTGTTGGCGAAGCCCAAGAGTATCACACCGCATACGAAGTTCAAGGCCGAAGTGTATGTGTTGACGAAGGAAGAAGGGGGGCGGCATACGCCGTTTTTCAAGGGGTATCGGCCGCAGTTTTATTTCCGGACGACGGATGTGACGGGGATTGTGGAGTTGGAGCCCGGGGTGGAGATGGTGATGCCGGGGGATAATGTCTCGTTTACGGGGGAATTGATCGCGCCGATCGCGATGGAGCAGGGCTTACGGTTTGCGGTGCGAGAAGGGGGCCGTACGGTGGGGGCTGGCGTAGTCACGGAAATTTTGGCGTGATCGTGCATATACAAAATTATTAAGTTGAGGTAAGAACCCATGAGAGTCATCATTGCTTTAGCCTGTGGGGAGTGTAAGCGGCGCAATTATTCCACCATGAAAAATAAAAAAAATGATCCTGACCGGCTTGAGCGAAAAAAATTCTGTCGCTTTTGTCGAAAGCATGTGCCTCATAAAGAAGTCAAGTAACCGGTGGTGATGCAGGGTGATGGATTCGTGCTTCAACAATGTTCTGACGGATATCCCGTATTTGTCGTTTTTGAAGGGGCATAGTGTTAATGGCTAGCACGTCGGTCTCCAAAACCGAAAGTCCGGGTTCGAATCCTGGTGCCCCTGCCACAGTGAAAAATAACCATGGGGAAGGTGTGAGTCGTGTTTAAAAAGTTCTGGACAACGATCGTCGAGTTTCTCTCTGATGTGAAGAGTGAGCTCAAAAAGGTCTCATACCCAACAAAGACTGAAACGATCGGTTCGACGACGGTCGTCCTGCTCTTTTGTGTCATCATGTCCATTTACCTTTCCGTCGCCGATTCGATATTGGTTTGGATCATCAGTAAAATTCTTTAGTGGAGTCATAAGTATCATGCCTAAAAACTGGTATGTTATTCATACGTACGCGGGGTATGAAGGTCGAGTAAAGACGAGCATTGTTGAGCGGGCGAATCAGATGGGAATGGGTGATGTTGTTGGTCAAGTCTTGGTCCCGACCGAGGAAGTGGTAGAGTTTAAAGATGGTAAGCGACGGGCTTCAAAGCGTAAGTTTTTCCCGGGCTATGTGCTGCTGGAGTCTGAGGGGGTTTTAAGCGACGAAGCCGTTGTGATGATCAAGGAAACCCCTAAGGTCACGGGGTTTGTCGGCGGGGGGGTCAGACCCATTCCGTTGGATCCCGAGGAGGCTGAAGCTCTTTTAGGCCAGCTGGAATCAGGAATGACTGCACCGAAGGAGACGGTCGATTTTGAAAAGGGCGACAGTATACGAATAATCGATGGGCCATTCTTGGGCTTTAATGGATTGGTCGATGAGGTCGATTCCGATCATTCGCGGGTGAAGGTGTTTGTGAGTATTTTTGGTCGGTCAACGCCAGTTGAGTTAGCGTTTTCCCAGGTAGAGCGTGGATGATGACCTCTGCCCTATCTGTTTAAATCCTTTAATATTTGCTTAGGAACTTATCATGGCTAAAGAAGTAATGACTCAGATTAAGTTGCAGATTCCGGCGGGTAAAGCGAATCCAGCTCCCCCGGTTGGTCCTTCGCTTGGTCAGCATGGGGTCAATATTATGGATTTTTGTAAGCAGTTTAATGCTAAAACTCAGAAGGAAGAAGGGTCTATCATTCCCGTTGTCATTTCAGTATACAAAGATCGAAGTTTTTCCTTTATCACAAAAACTCCTCCAGCCTCGGATTTGCTGAAAAAGGCTGCCGGTCTCATTAAGGGGTCGGGAGTGCCGCATAAGCAAAAGGTCGGGAATATCACACGGTCTCAACTGGAGGAAATCGCCAAACAGAAAGTTGTTGATCTGAATGCGATTGATGTCGCGGGGGCTGCAAAAATTATAGAGGGTACTGCCCGGAGCATGGGGATTACGGTTGAAGGTTAGGTCGACGTATCTCGTTTCTGTGATTATTTATGGCAGGAAGGATGGTGAGCAGTGAGTAAAAAATTCAAGGCTGCAATCGCCAAGGTTGAAGAAAAACTTTATGACCTTCAGGAGGCGAGCGCGCTGGTAAAGCAGATTGCTTTTGCAAAATTTGATGAAACGGTAGAGCTGGCCATACGGTTGGGAGTTGACCCCAAACGGGCTGATCAATTGGTTCGAGGGACGACAGTATTGCCTCATGGAACGGGGAAAAAGGTACGTATCGTAGTATTCGCGAAGGGTGAAAAAGAGCAAGAGGCGAAAGCTGCTGGAGCTGACTATGTTGGCGCCGAGGATTTGCTGGAAAAGGTAAAAGATGGCTGGCTGGATTTTGATTCGGCCATAGCGACTCCGGATTTAATGGGAGCTGTCGGGAAGTTGGGAAAAGTGTTGGGGCCTCGTGGATTGATGCCAAACCCCAAAACTGGAACGGTCACGTTTGAAGTCGGCAAAGCTGTCGAAGAAATTCGAAGGGGGCGTGTTGAATTTAAGGTTGATAAAGCTGGAATCGTGCATGTACCAGTCGGAAAAGTTTCTTTCGAAAGTTCGCAGATTAAAGATAATGTCGTAGCCGTGTTTGATTCGATCATGAAGGCTAAACCGGCCTCGAGTAAAGGGCGATACCTGAAGACGGCCACCTTGTCTAGCACGATGGGCCCTGGAGTGCCGCTAGATAGTATAGGTCTTGCGCGTCAATTCGGGTAACGGCTCGACCTACTAGAAGAAGGAAGTGAGATAATTCGATGAAAAAAACAGAGAAAGCTGCAGTCGTGACGGAAATGCATGATCTGTTCTCTCAGGCAAGGTTGGCGATCGTCACCGAATGCTCAGGAATGCCGGTGAATCAGGTTGTCCAACTTCGCAGGCAATTGCGCGACGCTCAAGCTCGCATGCATGTGGTGAAGAATACTCTGGCCGGTCGAGCCGCTGAAGATACGCCATTATTGCCGATACGTGATTTGTTGACAGGGCAGTCAGCCTTAGTGATTGGGTACGATGACCCCGTATTGCCGGCTAAAATTGTCAGGGATTTTATTAAGAATGAAAAATGTGAAGACAAACTTACGATTAAGGGGGGAGTGTTAGATGGTGAGGCCCTTGATGCGAGTCGTCTAAATGCCGTTGCGGATTTACCATCAAGAAATGATTTATTGGCGATGTTCTTATCTGCCGTTCAGGGCCCTGTTCGTGGGTTTGTTGTCGCGCTTAATCAAATAGTTCGTGGATTTGTTGCCGTCGTGGCTGCAATACAAGAAAACAAAAGTCAAAAAGGGGAGGATGAAATGTCTGCTACAGAAGCAAAGTTGTCCAAGGAAGATATCATTAACGGAGTCTCCAGCATGAGTGTCTTGGAGCTATCAGAGTTGGTTAAGGCGCTTGAAGAAAAGTTTGGCGTCACGGCGGCAGCGCCGGTTGGTGTTATGGCCGCTCCTGCGGCCGCTGGAGCGGCGGCGGCTCCGGCTGAGGAGAAGACCTCCTTTGATGTTGTCCTTGGTAGTGCGCCAGCTGACAAGAAGATTCAAGTTATTAAGGTGGTTCGTGAAATCACGGGACTTGGGCTGAAAGAAGCTAAGGATCTTGTCGAGGCTGCTCCTAAGCCGGTGAAGGAAGGCGTTTCAAAGGAAGAAGCGGAAGGATTTCAAAAGAAGCTCCAAGAGGTTGGTGCGACTGTCGAAGTCAAGTAGGTGCAAGGGGCTTTGCTTTGGGTGGCGTTGACATGTTTATTCATTAAAGGAGCACCGAATGGCCCAATCCGTTAATCAAGGGATTATTGAGCGGAAAAGTTTTTCAAAGATACCCTTAACCATTGAAATTCCAGATCTCGTGGAAGTTCAAAGGCGGTCGTACGATGAATTTTTGCAAGCCGGCACGCCTCCTGAAAAGCGTGAAGATAAAGGTCTGCATGCCGCTCTTAAGAGTGTTTTCCCTATCGGGGACTATAATAATTCTGCTCTTTTGGAATTTTCTAATTATGCCTTAGGGACGCCAAAATACGACGTTCGGGAATGTCTCGAACAGGGCATGACTTTGGCTGCGCCGCTCAAGTTACGAGTGCGTTTGGTGGTCTTTGATAGTCAGGATAAAGCCGTCAAGAATCGTGTATTGGATGTAAGGGAACAGGAAGTCTATGTCGGAGAATTACCGTTGATGACTGACCGAGGGACATTCATCGTCAATGGGACCGAGCGGGTTGCCGTTAGTCAGCTTCATCGATCGCCTGGCGCTTCCTTTAGTCATGACAAGGGGCGAACGCATGCCAGTGGCAAGGTGCTCTACTCTGGAAGAATTATTCCCTATCGAGGCTCATGGTTGGATTTTGAGTTTGATGCTCGTGACATTTTATACGTACGGATTGACCGTCGACGAAAGATGCCTGCGACGATTTTGTTGAAGGCGTTTGGCTATTCGGCGGACGACCTCTTGAAAATGTATTACCCAGTCGAGGAGATTCGAGTCAGTGAAGGGGGATTGGTCAGAAAGCTTGATCCTGAATTGCATGCTGGGCTACGGGCTCCGATCGATATATTCGAATCAGGCGGAAAAGAACCGATCGTGAAAGAAGGGATGCGGCTGACGAAGGCCATTCTGGCCCGCATGCGAACGGCAGGAGTCAAAGAAATCCCCGTTAAGCCGGATGATCTTGTGGGGCGTGCGGTCTTGACTGAAATTGTAGATCCTGCTTCCGAAGAAGTAATCCTTGAGAAGAATCAACGCTTAACGGTCCAAATTCTTGAGAAAATTATTGAAAACGACTCTCTGTCTTTTAAAGTCATTTATTTGGGTGGTCTCGCCAGCCCTGTGATTTTGGACACCTTGGAAGCAGAGCGTACCAATTCGCGGGAGGAAGCGTGGGTAGAGATTTATAAGAGGCTTCGTCCCGGGGAAATGCCATCTGTTGAGTCGGCAAAATTGCTCTTTGAAAACCTTTTTTCTAACCCTAAGCGGTACGACTTGTCTCCGGTCGGCCGTTTGAAGATGAATAAACGGTTTGGACTAGATTTATCACTGGATCAACGGACCTTAACTTCTCAGGATCTTGTCGAGGTCGTTCGGTGCTTGGTCGAGCTAAAGTCCGGGAAGGGAGAGGTCGATGACATCGACCATTTAGGTAATCGGCGGGTTCGTTCGGTTGGGGAGCTCTTGGAGAACCAGATTCGTTTAGGACTTGCGCGAATGGAGCGGAGCATCAAGGAGCGGATGAACCTTTTGGATATGGAGACGGTGCTGCCTCACGATTTAATCAATGCCAAGCCCATTGTCGCGGCGATTAAAGAGTTTTTCGCCGGAAGCCAACTCTCTCAATTCATGGATCAGACAAATCCGCTGGCCGAAATCACGCACAAGCGCCGACTGTCGGCATTGGGGCCAGGGGGATTGACTCGTGAACGCGCTGGATTCGAGGTTCGCGACGTGCACCCTTCGCATTATAGTCGAATTTGTCCTATTGAAACGCCTGAAGGGCCAAACATCGGCTTGATTACATCGCTAGCCACCTATGCGAGAATTAATCAATTTGGGTTCATAGAAGCGCCGTTTCGGAAGGTGCGTAAAGGGCGTTTAGTCGAGGAAGTTGAATTCCTGTCCCCGCTCGAGGGCGAAAAATTCGTCATTGCTCAGGCCAACACGCAGGTCGATGAGTCCGGAAATTTTGTGTCCGATACGATCACCGCGCGTGCAGGTGGAGAATTTGTCATTACGACACCCGAAGAGGTTGACTACCTTGATGTATCCCCTAAGCAGGTCGTGAGTGTCGCTACCGCGCTTGTTCCATTTTTGGAGCATGATGACGCCAATCGTGCCCTCATGGGTTCAAACATGCAACGACAAGCCGTTCCGCTCATTCAGTGTGAAGCTCCGTTAGTTGGGACCGGGATGGAAGCCATTGTGGCTCGGGATTCTGGCTATCTGGAACGTGCAGGTAGCGATGGTGTTGTCGAAAGTGTTGATGCCAGGCGAATCGTCGTGAGGTCTGATCTGAAAAAGAAGGAGGACGGGAAAAAGGCCAACAGCCGAATGTTGGAAACGTTTGACCTCATTAAATTTCAGAGAACGAACCAGAATACCTGTATCACTCAAACTCCGATCGTTCGCGTTGGTCAGCCTGTGAAAAAGGGGCAGGTGCTTGTTGACGGGCCTGCGATGGATCGAGGGGAATTGGCTCTAGGTAAGAATGTCTTGGTGGCATTTATGCCGTGGGGAGGATACAACTTTGAGGACGCCATTTTATTGAGCGAGAAGCTCGTCAAGGATGACACCTTTACGTCCATCCATATCGAAGAGTTCGAAGTGGAAGCTCGCGATACAAAGCTGGGCAAAGAAGAGATTACGAGGGATATTCCCAATTTAGGAGAAGAGGCGCTCAAGAATCTTGATGAGAGCGGGATTGTTCGCATTGGGGCTGAGGTCAAGGCCGGAGACATTCTGGTAGGAAAGGTCACGCCGAAAGGCGAAACGCAGTTGACCCCTGAAGAAAAATTGCTACGCGCGATTTTTGGCGAAAAGGCTGGGGATGTCAAGGACACATCTCTTCAGGTGCCGCCAGGCATCGAGGGGATCGTCGTGGATGTCAAAATCTTCTCGCGTAAAGGTGTCGATAAGGACGATCGGTCTAAGACCATTGAGTCGGACGATCGGGTCAAGATCGAAAGAAACTACCAAGACGAACTGCGCATTATTGAAGAAGAGCGGAACAAAAAAATCCGAAAACTTCTTCTTGGGCAGTTTGTTGGCCGGGATCTTATGGATCCTGATAGTGGAGAGGTTATCCTCAAGAAAAAAGGGCGAATTACGTCAGAAGTCTTAAGGAAACTCTCAAATGATGACGCGCGTCGAGTCATTCTGGGAGATGGAGAGGAACAGAAGAAGCTTGAAGAAATCGAGCGTGCGGCAAAAGATCAGATTGAAATTCTTCAGACCATGTATGATGAGAAAGTGGGAAGATTGAGAAGGGGAGATGAGCTCCCGCCCGGGGTCATCAAGTTGGTCAAGGTATATCTCGCCATCAAACGAAAAATTGCCGTTGGCGATAAAATGGCTGGACGTCATGGGAATAAAGGTGTCGTCTCGAGAATTCTTCCAGAGGAAGACATGCCCTATCTGCCGGATGGTACTCCGATTGAAATCGTCTTGAACCCTCTCGGTGTTCCTTCCCGTATGAACGTCGGTCAGATTCTCGAAACTCATCTCGGGTGGGCAGCCAAGGCGTTAGGGATGCACATGGAGAGCCCGGTATTTGACGGTGCCTCGGAGAACGAAATTAAAGAGGTTCTTCGTAAGGCGAATCTCCCTGAAAGCGGTCAATCCGTCGTCTACGATGGGCGGTTTGGTGAGCCGTTTAAAAGCCCTGTGACAGTAGGGTACGTCTATATGCTGAAGCTGCATCATTTAGTTGACGATAAAATTCATGCTCGATCGATTGGTCCCTATTCTTTGGTGACGCAACAACCCTTGGGAGGAAAGGCTCAATTTGGAGGTCAGCGACTCGGTGAAATGGAAGTGTGGGCCCTTCAGGCCTATGGTGCGGCCTCAACTCTTCAGGAATTTTTAACCGTAAAGTCTGATGATGTGCCTGGTCGGTCTCGCATGTATGAAGCGATCGTCAAAGGTGAAAATTTCCTGGAGCCTGGTCTTCCCGAATCGTTCAACGTTTTAGTAAAAGAACTTCAAAGTTTAGGGCTTGATGTTGAGCTCATCAAGTCGGCCGATTGATTCGGGTCCAATGCTATCAGCTGTTATCCTTTTAACCGGAGGGAAATTCCTTGGAAAGCATCTATTCCCTATTTGAAAAACCGCGTGACGCCGTGTCTTTTGACGCGATGCGAATCCGAATTGCGTCGCCGGAAAAAATCCGGTCCTGGTCCTATGGTGAGGTGAAAAAACCGGAAACCATCAACTACCGTTCTTTCAAGCCAGAACGTGACGGTCTGTTCTGCGCGAAAATATTCGGTCCCACGAAAGACTGGGAGTGCAATTGCGGAAAATATAAGAGGATGAAGCATCGGGGTATTGTGTGCGATAAGTGTGGCGTCGAAGTCATTCAATCCAAGGTTCGTCGAGAACGGATGGGGCATATCGAATTGGCCGCGCCGGTAGCCCATATTTGGTTTCTCAAAGGTGTGCCAAGTCGAATCGGTATTTTGTTGGATATGAGTCTCAAACAATTGGAGAAAATTCTCTACTTTGAGGCTTATGTGGTGCTTGATCCCGGCAATACGCCTCTCAAGGAGAACGAGCTCTTGACGGAAGAGAAATACCGCGAGTGCCTTGATGAGTATGGGCATCAGTCATTCAAGGTTGGTATTGGTGCCGAAGCCATCCGAGAATTGTTGCGCAAAGTTGACGTTGAAGCGCTGTGGAATGAGCGCGATACCAAAATGAAGGGGTCGGTGTCTTCAGCTGTCAATAAAAAGTTAACGAAACGACTCAAGGTGATCGAAGCCTTCTATAAATCTGGCAATAATCCAGAGTGGATGATCATGGATGCTATTCCAGTGTTGCCGCCAGAGCTTCGCCCCTTGGTTCCCTTGGATGGGGGACGATTCGCCACGTCGGATCTGAATGATCTGTACCGACGGGTTATTAATCGAAATAACCGTCTCAAGCGATTGGTGGAGCTGAAGGCTCCCGGCGTGATCATTCGGAATGAAATGCGAATGTTGCAAGAGGCTGTAGATGCGCTGTTTGACAATGGCCGGCGGGGGCGAGTGATTCGAGGCGCCAATAAGCGACCGTTAAAGTCGTTGAGCGATATGTTAAAGGGTAAGCAGGGACGGTTTCGGCAAAATCTTTTGGGAAAACGGGTGGACTATTCAGGCCGTTCGGTGATCGTGGTTGGGCCTGAGCTTCGCTTAAATCAATGTGGAATCCCCAAAAAAATGGCCCTGGAACTTTTTAAGCCATTCATCTTTCACAAACTCGAAGAGCGCGGCGCTGCGACCACGATCAAAAGCGCGAAGCGGCTGGTGGAAAAGGAGCGCCCGGAAGTCTGGGACGTATTGGATGAAGTGATTCGTGAGCATCCTGTCATGCTCAATCGCGCGCCTACCCTCCATCGCTTGGGCATTCAGGCGTTTGATCCCGTGCTGGTTGAAGGGAAAGCGATACGGCTCCATCCACTCGTTTGTGCGGCATTTAATGCTGACTTTGACGGTGATCAAATGGCTGTACATGTGCCGCTTTCCATCGAGGCGCAAATTGAGGCGCGAGTGTTGATGATGTCCATCAATAATGTTCTCTCTCCGGCAAACGGCAGGCCTCTGGCCATTCCCTCTCAGGACATGGTGTTGGGCTGCTATTGGTTGACCAAGGAATCAAAGGGGTCGAAAGGGGAGGGGGGCATTTTTTCATCTACAGAAGAAGTGCGAATTGCCTATGATGCGGGAGAAGTTGAAGAGCAGGCGAGCATTAAGGTTCGGATAGGGGGTGAATTGATAGAGACAACAGTCGGGCGTGTACTGCTGTCTGAAATTCTTCCTTCTAATATTCCATTCTCGAATGTTAATCAGCTCATGACCAAGAAGGAAATGACCAAACTTATCGATGCTGTCTATCGACAGGCCGGTCTTCATGAAGTTGTTGTGATGCTCGATAGGCTCAAAGATGTCGGTTTTTCGTATGCGACCAAGGCCGGGGTTTCCATTTGCATCGACAACATGCATATCCCGACCAAGAAAGAAGCGCTCATCAAAAAGGCCGAGGTCGAAGTGCATGATGTGCAGCAACAGTATAGCGAAGGACTGATCACGAATGGTGAACGTTACAATAAGGTCATCGATATTTGGGCGCATGTGAGTGAGCAAGTGGCCAATGAGATGATGAATGAGATTAGTGCTGATGGTGGAAAAGGGGAGACGGGTTCGTTGAATCCCATCTATATGATGGCAGACTCCGGAGCTCGTGGGAGTTCTCAGCAGATCAGGCAGCTTGGTGGAATGCGGGGCTTAATGGCAAAGCCATCCGGCGAAATCATTGAAACGCCTATCACCGCAAACTTTAGGGAGGGATTGACCGTTCTTCAGTATTTCATCTCAACACACGGTGCGCGGAAGGGGTTGGCCGATACGGCGTTAAAGACAGCTAACTCAGGGTATCTCACGCGTCGACTGGTTGATATTGCTCAAGACGTGATCGTCAGCGGAATTGATTGCATGACCAACGACGGTATCATTGTGACGGCGCTAGTTGAGGGTGGGGAGGTGATTCAACCTCTTGAGGAACGTATTTTGGGTCGGCTTGTTGCAGAAGATGTCCATGATCCTGTCACGCAAGAAGTGATCGTGAACGCCAATGAAGAGCTCGATGAGGTTCGGGTACGCGCGGTGGTGGAGGCAGGAATCGATCAGGTTCGGATTCGGTCCGTGTTGACTTGTCAGGCGCGATGGGGGGTCTGTGCCATGTGTTATGGACGTGACCTGGCCAAAGGGCGACTTGTCGAAAAGGGAGAGCCTGTCGGAGTGATTGCTGCGCAATCAATCGGAGAGCCTGGGACGCAGTTAACGATGAGAACCTTCCATATCGGTGGTACAGCCAGTAAGGTTGTCGAGCAGACCGTCTTGGATGTGAAGCACGGCGGAGAAATTAAGTATCTGAGTTTTGATGCCAAAAAGAACGCTGACTTTCACAATCCAGCAATGGCTGTGAAGACTCAACGGGGTGATTGGGTGGTTATGAGTCGAAACGCAAAAGTTGCAGTGTATGACGAGAGTGGGCGTGAGCGGGAAAAGTACCCAGTCGTCTACGGCGCGAAAATAAAAGTGAAAGATGGAGGGAAGGTTGAAGTCGGTGAGAAAATCGTGGAGTGGGATCCTTACTCTCTCACGATTTTGACCGAAGTTGGGGGGAAAATCGCTTTTGGGGATATCTCTGAAGGCGTCACGATGAAAGAGGAAGTTGACGAAGTGACCGGGCTTTCAAGAAAAGTTGTCATTGAGCAGGCAGGGACAAACCTTCGTCCGAGGCTCTCGATTAAAGATGATAGCGGAAAAACAGCCAAGTTAAGCTCGGGCGCGCAAGCTCGGTATTTGATGCCCGTCGGCGCGCATATTTTTGTTGAAAAGGGTAGCATTGTTCACCCTGGAGATGTATTGGCGAAGATCCCAAGAGAGACGACGAAGACAAAGGATATTACGGGCGGATTGCCAAGAGTCGCGGAATTGTTCGAAGCGAGAAAGCCAAAAGAGCAAGCCGTGGTGAGTGAGATTGACGGAGAGGTGTCGTTTGGTGGATTCGTGAAAGGAATGAGAAAGGTCACCGTCGATAATAAAATCGGCGATATCAAGGAGTATTCGATCCCACGTGGGCGGCACGTCAACGTCCATGAAGGAGACTGGGTTCGTGCCGGCGAGCCTCTTATGGATGGCTCTGCGAATCCTCATGATATCTTGGCGGTGTTAGGTCCCAGAGAGTTACAAAAATTCCTGGTCAATGAAGTGCAAGAAGTGTATCGACTGCAGGGGGTGGTGATTAATGACAAGCACATAGAGGTCATTACCCGCCAGATGTTGAGAAAGATTCGTATCGAGGAAGCTGGCGATACGACGTTTTTACCAGGGACGCAGGTGAATCGCTTTGACTTTGAGGATGAAAATGAGCGTGTGTTGGCGGAAGGTGGGTCGCCAGCCATTGGAAAGCCGGTTCTGCTCGGTATTACCAAGGCCTCATTGAGCACGGACAGCTTTATATCCGGGGCTTCATTCCAGGAAACCACAAGAGTTCTGACGGAAGCCGCGATAAATGGGCGTGTCGATGATTTGAGGGGTCTTAAGGAAAATGTGATCGTGGGACGCCTTATCCCAGCTGGAACAGGGTACACCGAGTATCGGGAAACCTATGTCCCTGGGCCAAAGTCTGAACCAGAATTGCTAGAAAACGGGGAAGGGAGCTCGAATTCTGTTGAGGTTGTGTCGTCAAACTAATTTAATTGAAGCAATAAGAAAAAGTTGATTTCGTAGCTTGACAGCATAGAAGTTGGTCTATATAATCCGCTGGTTTTGCGCGAAATTTATCAATGTCAATCAATAGGAATGATGTAGGGGCCCATAAATGCCTACCGTTAACCAATTAGTCCGTGTTGGTCGAAAAAGCGCTCAAGTCAAGAGTAAAAGTCCTGCCTTAAATCGTTGTCCCCAAAGACGCGGTGTGTGTCTGAGGGTGTATACGACAACGCCTAAAAAGCCAAACTCTGCCTTGCGTAAGGTCGCAAGGGTGCGACTGACTACCGGTGTAGAGGTGACGACCTACATTCCAGGTATGGGGCACAATCTCCAGGAGCACTCGATCGTGTTGATCCGTGGTGGACGTGTCAAGGACTTGCCTGGCGTACGTTATCATATGGTTCGCGGAGCCTTAGATGCCGTAGGGGTTGCCAACCGAAGGCAGGGGCGTTCCAAGTACGGGGCTAAGAAGCCAAAGTAGGGCTGATGTAGTCCTGTTCTCATTTACTTTTTCTTCTTTCAACCTGAAAGTGTTGTAGTTATGCCAAGACGGCCGATTGTTCTTCGTAAAAAAGTTTCATATGACCCTCGGTTTAACGACCCGGTGGTGGGAAAGTTTTTAAGCATTTTAATGAAGGATGGGAAGCGGAGCACCGTAGAGCGGGTGTGTTATGGCGCCTTTGATTTGGTTCAAGAGAAGACGGGAAATGATCCGCTGAAAGTATTTCATGCGGCACTTGGTAATGTGAAGCCCGTTGTGGAGGTTAAGTCTCGCAGGGTTGGTGGGGCTTCCTATCAGGTTCCGGTTGAGATTCGCTCGGTTCGACAAATTGCTTTGGCGTTGCGTTGGATTTCTCAAAGTGCGAAGGCGCGCGCTGGTCGGAGTATGCAGGAGAAATTGGCGGGTGAATTGTTGGATGCTGCGAATAATGCTGGGGCTTCTGTGAAGAAGCGCGACGAAGTTCACCGTATGGCTGAGGCGAATCGAGCCTTTGCTCACTATCGTTGGTGAGTGTTGATGTGCTGCAGGTGTGCCTGTCCTGAGTGGGCGGGTCCTTGGTGTTTGGCTGCTTAGGTTGGTAGGCGTTTATAGTCCTGCGGCTTTGTATTGTTGTGAGGGATATGTGAGTGCTGATCTCCCATTAAGTCGGACGAGAAATATTGGCATCATGGCTCATATTGATGCTGGAAAAACGACGACGACTGAGCGAGTGCTGTTCTATACCGGCGTGTCTCATCGAATTGGTGAGGTTCATGAGGGTGCTGCTCAGATGGATTGGATGGAGCAGGAGCGTGAGCGGGGTATTACGATTACATCGGCGGCGACGACCTGTTTTTGGGGAGATTATCGGATTAATATCATTGATACTCCGGGTCATGTTGATTTTACGATTGAGGTGGAGCGCTCTCTTCGGGTGTTGGATGGCGCGGTGGCGGTGTTTGATTCGGTTCAGGGTGTTGAGCCTCAGTCGGAGACTGTTTGGCGTCAAGCTGATAAGTATCGAGTTCCAAGAATTGCGTTTATGAATAAGATGGATCGTGTGGGGGCTGACTACTTTGCGGGCATTCGTTCCATGGTGGACCGTCTTGGCGCGAATCCTATTCCGATTCAGCTTCCGTATGGCAAGGAAGAGGCCTTGCGAGGGGTCTTCGACTTAATAGAAATGAAGGCGTACGTCTATGATGACGAGAGTCTTGGGGCTGCTTATACGGTAGAGGATATTCCATCTGATTCATTGGGTATAGCCCAAGAGTATCGTGAGAAAATGATTGATGCTGTTGCGGAGTATGACGACTCTGTTATGGAGCGGTATTTGAACGGAGAGGAGTTGACGAGTGAAGAGATAAAGCGTGCGATAAGGGCCGGCACGCTAAGCCTAAAACTGACTCCGGTATTCTGTGGTTCTGCGTTCAAAAATAAGGGGGTTCAGCCTCTTCTTGATGCAGTCGTGGATTTTCTTCCTTCTCCGGTGGATTTGCCCCCCGTGGTTGGGGTGGATCCTGGTGATGGTCATGAAATCACAAGGCGTGCTGATATTGCTGAGCCATTCTCGGCTCTAGCTTTCAAAATTATGAGTGATCCGTTCGCTGGGCAGCTGACCTATTTCCGGGTGTACTCGGGGAAGTTGTCGACTGGTTCGTATATTTATAACGTGACTCAGGGCAAGAAGGAGCGGGTTGGTCGGCTTTTGAAAATGCATGCCAATAAACGCGAGGATATTGACGATGTGTATGCCGGTGATATCGCTGCGGCAGTGGGGCTAAAGGAGTCACGGACTGGTGATACCTTATGTGATGAAAAACATCAGATATTGTTGGAGGTGATCAAATTCCCTGAGCCTGTTATCTCTTTGGCTGTGGAGCCAAAGACAAAGCAGGACTTGGAAAGGCTTGGGTTTTCCCTTGGGAAGCTCGCTCAGGAAGATCCTTCGTTCCATGTGAAGACAGATGAAGAGACGGGGCAAACGCTCATCTCTGGTATGGGAGAGCTTCATTTGGAGATTATCGTGGATCGTCTTCTCAGGGAATTCAAGGTTCAGGCAAATGTTGGAAAGCCGGAGGTTGCCTACCGTGAGACGATCAGGGGAATTGCTGAAGCTGAAGGGAAATATGTCAAGCAGACTGGCGGGCGAGGGCAGTATGGACATGTTTTTTTGAGAGTTGAGCCTGGTGAGGCGGGTGTTGGGCTTGAGTTTGTCAATAAGATAGTGGGTGGGGTTATACCCAGGGAGTATATTCCGGCGGTTGAAAAGGGTGTGAAGGAGCGTTTGGAGACTGGGGTTTTGGCGGGATATCCGATGAGGGATTTAAGGGTCACGCTTTTTGATGGATCTTATCATGATGTAGATTCTAACGAAATGGCATTTAAGATCGCGGCTTCTATGGCATTTGAAAGTGCTTGTCAGAAGGCAGATCCGACTCTTTTGGAGCCGATCATGAAGGTTGAGGTTTTGGTTCCTCAGGACTTTATGGGGGATGTGATCGGAGATTTGAATAGTCGTCGAGGGAAGGTTCATGGTATAAAGGCGCGCGCTTCGTCGCAAGCCGTTGACGCGGCGGTTCCTCTTAGTGAGATGTTTGGGTATGCGACGGACTTGAGGTCAAAAACTCAAGGGCGTGCAACGTACAGTATGGAATTTGAAGAGTATGAAGCTGTGCCAAAGCAGTTGGCGCAACAGATCATAAAGAAGCAGCGAGGCGAATAAGGTTCTATCCGATTTTTGGCGTCTGGCATGATGGCCTATTTGATTTGTGAATAATGGCTTGATGTCTAAGAACTGATGAAGGAGGCGGGGCATGGGGAAGGCGAAATTTGAGCGGAAGAAGCCGCATTTGAATGTGGGAACCGTGGGGCACGTGGACCATGGGAAGACGACGCTGACCTCGGCGTTGACGAAGGTGATGGGGGATCAGGGGATGGCGCAGTATGTCGCCTATGACGATGTGGCGAAGGCGAGTGAGTCGCAGGGGCGGCGCGATCCGACGAAGATTTTGACGATTGCCATTTCGCATGTGGAGTATGAGTCGCCGAACCGTCATTATGCGCACGTGGACTGTCCGGGGCATGCGGACTATGTCAAGAACATGATCACGGGGGCGGCGCAGATGGATGGAGCCATCTTGGTCGTATCGGCGGCGGATGGGCCGATGCCGCAAACGCGGGAGCATATTCTACTGGCGCGGCAGGTAGGGGTTCCGTATATTGTGGTGTTTTTGAATAAAGCGGATAAGGTTGAGGATAAAGAGTTGTTGGAGTTGGTGGAGCTGGAAGTGCGGGAGTTGTTGAGTAAGTATGGATTTCCCGGGGATGACGTGCCGATTGTGACGGGCTCGGCGATTAAGGCAATCGAGGGGGATCAAAGTGAGATTGGGGTGCCGTCGATCATGAAGTTGCTGGAGGCGATCGATAGTTATGTGCCGACGCCGGAGCGGGCGATTGATAAGCCGTTTTTGATGCCGATAGAAGATGTGTTTACGATCAGTGGGCGCGGGACGGTGGTGACGGGGCGCGTGGAGCGTGGGCAAGTGAAGGTGGGCGATGAGATTGAGATTGTGGGGTTAAAGCCGACGCAGACGACGGTGGTGACGGGTGTGGAGATGTTCCGGAAGGTGTTGGACGAAGGGCAGGCGGGGGATAACATCGGGGCCTTGCTGCGGGGGACGAAGAAGGAAGAGGTGGAGCGGGGGATGGTGTTGGCGAAGCCCAAGAGTATCACACCGCATACGAAGTTCAAGGCCGAAGTGTATGTGTTGACGAAGGAAGAAGGGGGGCGGCATACGCCGTTTTTCAAGGGGTATCGGCCGCAGTTTTATTTCCGGACGACGGATGTGACGGGGATTGTGGAGTTGGAGCCCGGGGTGGAGATGGTGATGCCGGGGGATAATGTCTCGTTTACGGGGGAATTGATCGCGCCGATCGCGATGGAGCAGGGCTTACGGTTTGCGGTGCGAGAAGGGGGCCGTACGGTGGGGGCTGGCGTAGTCACGGAAATTTTGGCGTAAAGTTAGGAAGAAATAGGAGAGTGTATACGGTGAATGGGGATCGAAGGATACGGATACGGTTAAAGGGTTTTGATTACCGCATTTTGGATCAATCTGTTCGTGAAATTGTGGACACGGTCATGCGAAGTGGTGCTAGAATAGCCGGTCCTGTCCCTTTGCCGACACGCATTGAAAAATTCACCATTCAGCGCTCTACTCATTGTGATAAAAAATCTCGTGAGCAATTTGAGGTAAGAACGCACAAGCGTCTCTTGGATATTATGGAGCCAACGCCTGAGACGATGGATGCGTTGATGAAGCTGAATCTAGCTGCTGGGGTGGATGTCGAGATAAAGTTGTGATTGTGGCTGTTCGTTTTTTCTTGTGTGATCGGGTTAATCATCTGTAGAAGAGATTTGGACATTCTATGAGTTCGGGAATGCTGGGCAAAAAATTAGGAATGATTCAAGTGTATGATTCGCATCGCCGTTTAATTCCGGTCACGGTCATTGAGGCTGGTCCGTGTGGTGTGGCTCAGGTTAAAACGCGTGATCGAGACGGGTATGATGCTGTTCAAGTTGGTTTTGAGGAAATTGCCGAAAAGAAAATTTCCAAGCCTCTTGCGGGTCATTTTCGTTCGAAGGGTTCACGTTTTTGGCGATATTTACGTGAATTTTCGTCTGAGGGATCATGTAAAGTTGGTGACATGTTGACTGTTGAGATGTTTTCTTTGGGAGATGGAGTCGTGGTTCGAGGTGTGTCCAAGGGAAAGGGTTTTCAGGGAGTCATCAAGCGCCACAATTATGCGGGTGGTCCCGCATCGCATGGTTCAATGTTTCATCGAGCTCCTGGGTCTATTGGTAATAGTTCATTTCCCTCGCGAGTGTGGAAAAATAAGGCTTTGCCAGGTCAAATGGGTAACAAGAACATAACGATTCAGGGGTTGAAGGTTATTGAAGTGAGGCCTGAGGAAAACTTGCTGTTTGTTTCAGGTTCAGTTCCGGGCAGTATAGGATCGTTGCTAGAGATCACCAAGTCGAAAAAGGACGCATAGTAGGATCATGCCAACAGCGCAAATTAGAGATATTTCAGGAAATCCGAGGGGAAATGTCGATTTGAGCGAGAAGGTCTTTGGAGTTGAAGTCGATCGTTCTCTTCTTCATAGCGCGGTGGTGATGCAGCGAGCTTCTCGACGACAGGGGACATCTTCTACTCTTGGTCGTGGTGAGGTGAAGGGCTCTGGGAGAAAGCCTTGGAAGCAAAAGCATACCGGGCGAGCACGAGCGGGATCCGTTCGCTCACCTATCTGGCGTCATGGTGGTATTGTGTTTGGTCCAAAGCCAAGAAGTTATGAGTTTCGCTTACCGAAAAAAATGTATCGTTCGGCTCTCAGGTCGGCATTAAGTGCAAAGGCGCATTCGGGTGATGTGGTCCTTATTGAGGATCTCTCGATGCCTGAGCAAAAGACGCGTCATTTCGCGAAGCTTTTATCAGATTTTGGTTTTTCAGGTAACTTGCTAGTCGTGGCAGGTGATGGATTTGACGGTCTCGAGCGAGTTGCTCGAAATATTCCCAATGTTAAATTGGCGAGAGTCGAGCATTTGAATGTCTACGATATTCTTCGTTGTCAGACGTTGGTCATTCTCCAGGCTGAGCTTGAAAATATTCAGGAGTATTGGTCGTGAAATTGAATCATCATGATATTTTAATCCGCCCTCTTCTGACAGAGAAGATCACCAATATTCGGGATCAGAAAAATTGTGTTTCATTTATTGTTGATCGTCGGGCTTCCAGGATTGATATAGGAAATGCCGTTCAGTCTGTCTTAAAAGTCAAAGTTGAGTCTGTTAATGTCATGAATGTGAAGGGTAAACCGAAACGGCAAGGACGATTTGTAGGGAAACGACCTGATTGGAAAAAGGCTATCGTTACGTTAAAAGATGGTGAAAAAGTCGAATTGTACGAGAGTGCTTAGCGCTAAGGTTAATATTACGGTTCCTGGATTAGTCTTGAGTCATTATCATGTCAATAAAAGAATATAAGCCAACATCACCTGGCCGCCGTGGTATGTCGTCCCTGACGAGTGAGGGGCTAAGCGCGAAGCGGCCTGACAAAAAGCTCACTGAAAAGCTGTCGAAGTCCGGTGGTCGGAATAATCGCGGACGAGTGACTTCTCGATTCCGAGGCGGTGGACATAAACGTTTGTACCGAAAGGTAGATTTTAAGAGGGATAAGGTCGGGATTGAGGCGACGGTTGCCGCTATAGAGTATGATCCAAATCGATCAGCAAGGATAGCACTGTTGCATTATCAGGATGGTGAAAAGCGGTACATTTTGGCCCCTGATGGACTTGTCGTTGGTGCTCGTGTTAGAGCTGGAGTCGATTCTGATGTGAGAGTTGGAAACGCCCTGCCTTTGAGGTCCATGCCGCTAGGCTCCATCGTTCACAACATAGAAATGCGTCCGGGCAAGGGTGCTCAATTGGTCAGAAGTGCTGGGACCTTCGCTCAGGTTATGGGTCGTGATGGTGCCTATGTTCAGGTCCGATTAGTATCAGGGGAAATGCGTAGGATATTAGGGGCGTGCATGGCGACAGTTGGTCAAGTTGGGAATAGTGATCATGGAAATATTACGATAGGAAAAGCTGGGCGTTCTCGGTGGAAGGGGAAGCGTCCACATGTTCGAGGTGTGGTGATGAATCCGGTTGACCATCCTCATGGTGGTGGGGAAGGGAAGGCGGGTCAGGGTAATCCTCATCCAGTCTCCCCTTGGGGTACCCCAACGAAGGGCTATAAAACTCGAAAACGAAAGAACCCATCATCTAAGTTTATCATCTCTCGCAGAAAGTCTAAAAAAGGTTCGTGAGGAATTAAATGCCAAGATCTGTCCGGAAAGGTCCATTTGTGGACGCGCATCTCATGGAGAAGGTTGAGAGAATGAATGATTCAAGAGAGACCAAACTTATTAAGACGTGGTCTCGTCGCTCGACCATCGTGCCGGAAATGATCGGACATACCTTTGGTGTCCACAATGGTAAAAAGTTTATTCCGGTGTACGTTACTGAGAATATGGTTGGGCATAAATTGGGTGAATTTTCCCCTACGAGATTTTTTAAAGGACATGGTGCAGCAAAGACGGAAAAGGGCATGGCCTTAAAATAGTCAAGGTATTGGTGTTCCCTGTTTAATATTTATTGAATTGATCATTTGGGGTTGGAGTTATGGCTGAAGCTCGTGCGTTATTGCGTCATGTGAGAATTACTCCAAGGAAGGCAAGGGAAGTTGTCGACATGGTGCGTGGTCGTCAAGCTCAAGAAGCTCTGACGTTATTGAGGTATACACCCAGGTCAGCGGCGCGGGTCGTTGAGCAGGTGTTGCAGTCGGCGGTTGCGAATGCCGGTCAAAAAGAATTAGGTGATCCAGATACTTTGAAGATCATTCGGGCCTATGTTGATGGTGGTCCCGTGTTCAAGCGGTTTCGGGCTCGTTCCATGGGGAGGGCCAACCCTATCGTGAAACGAACCAGCCATATCACAGTGGTTGTAGGTCCCGTATCATAATATCTGGATTTATATTCATGTTCATGTTGGAAATAGAGGTTGAGAGGTAAAGATGGGTCAAAAAACCCACCCATTTGGATTTCGACTCGGGTATACGCGGACGTGGAATTCTCGTTGGTATGCGAAGAAGGATTTCACAAAGCTTTTGCATCAGGATTTAGCGATTCGTAGTCTTGTGAAAAAGCGTTTGTATCATGCCGGGATATCACGTGTAGAAATTGAACGATCTGGCAATCAAGTTAAAGTGATTATTCATACGGCTCGGCCTGGCATTATTATCGGTCGAAAAGGTGCGGAGGTTGACAAGCTCAAAGCTTCTCTCGAACAACAGTATGGAAACGAAGTCTACGTCACTGTTAAAGAGATTAAGAAGCCAGAGCTAGATGCTCAGCTGGTTGCCGAGAATATCGCCACGCAACTTGAAAAGAGAGTTTCGTTCCGTCGCGCATTGAAACGTAGCGTGGCTTCGGCATTGCGGCTTGGAGCATTAGGGGTGCGTGTGTATTGCGCTGGACGATTAGGTGGGAACGAAATTGCGAGAACGGAATGGTATCGAGAGGGGCGTGTTCCACTTCATACACTCAGAGCCGATGTGGAATATGGTTTTGCAGAAGCTAAGACGGCTATGGGGCAAATAGGGGTGAAGGCTTGGATATTCAAAGGAGACGCCTCTATCCCATCAGTTGAAAAATCTGATGCCACTCTTGGCTTTCTTTAAGCCGTGTGAGCAATATGTCGAACACTGGATGCGGGTATAAGGAACTAGGGAATGTTAGCACCGAAACGAATTAAGTTTCGCAAGGTTCAAAAGGGTCGAATGCGTGGCAAGGCCTATAAGGGAGGCAATATCACCCTGGGGCAATTTGGCTTAAAGGCGTTGGAGCCTGGTCGTATCACAGCCAGGCAACTCGAAGCTGCTCGAATCGCCATGACGCGTCATGTAAAGAGGGGTGGTCGTATTTGGACACGAGTCTTTCCTGACAAGCCAATTACAAAAAAACCTGCCGAAGTCAGGATGGGAAAAGGTAAGGGCAACCCGGAGTTCTGGGTGGCCGTAGTGAAGCCTGGACGTATCCTCTATGAGATGGATGATGTGGATAGGCCTGTCGCGGAGGAAGCGCTGCGGTTGGCCGGGCATAAGCTTCCAATTGCAACCAAATTTGTTGTGCGTGGGGAAATCAATTTATAAATGGGAGTGCCCTCTCGTGAATATGACGGAATTAAAGGATTTAGAAGAATCGGAATTGCTCGAACATGTCAAGCGTTTGAAGGAAGAGCTGTTCCACTTTCGTTGCCAGTTGGCGATGGGAAGAATTGAAAATCCTATGCGTATCAGGCAGACCAGGCATGATGTAGCTCGAGTTAAGACAGTCTTGCGTCAGCGTGCTCTGGATGGGCAACGCCCGAATGAATCTTAAGGGTATGTCTAAGGTAGGCTAAAATTATTATGACAACTGCGATAAGAAAGAAGCCCAGATATTTTTACGGAAAAGTAGTCAGTAACAAGATGGCCAAGACCGTCGTCGTCGCTGTTACGAGGCAGGTGGCTCACCCTCTTTACGGCAAGATTGTTAGGCGAGTGACCAAGCTCATGGCACATGATGAGCAGAACCGCTGTCAAGTCGGAGATCGCGTTCGATTAACTCCCTCTAGGCCGTTAAGTAAGGATAAGCATTGGAGAGTGGAGGAGATTCTTCAAAAGGCTGGAGAAGCTTAAGCAATACTGTAGTTTGCCTATTGGGATTTACTTATGATTCAAAACTATACGTATCTAGATGTTGCCGATAATTCTGGGGCTAAAAGCGTCAGGTGTTTTCATGTGCTTGGTGGTACAAAGCGTCGGTACGGGTCATTGGGAGATTTAATCGTTGTGTCTGTGAGAGAGGCTATCCCTAAGGCCTCGGTAAAAAAGGGTGATGTCGTTAAGGCCGTGATCGTGAGAACAAAAAAGGGCCGTCGTAGGGTAGACGGTTCTCATATCAAGTTTGATCGTAATGCATGTGTATTAGTCAATGCCCAAGGTGATCCTATTGGAACGCGTATCTTTGGTCCAGTTGCACGGGAGCTTAGGACCAAAAAATATATGAAAATTATTTCTTTAGCTCCGGAAGTGATCTAGGGTTATTGGAGGATATGTTGTGAGAAGTGCGGTTCAAGGAAAGTGTCGACTAAAAAAAGGCGATATGGTCATGGTTGTTGCCGGTAAGGACAGAGGAAAGACGGGAAAAATTCTGTCAGTTCATTCTCGTACTGGTCGAGTCCGGGTTGAAAAGGTCAATATCGTTAAACGGCATACGAAGCCGACGCAAAAAAATAAGCAGGGCGGTATCCTTGAAAAAGAATCTCCGTTGGCCATCTCTAACGTCATGCCGTATTGCGAGGCAATTCAAAAGCCATCTCGGATGAAAATAAAGTTATTCGAAGATGGTCGAAAGGTTCGGGTTTATCAGAAAGCTCCTGATGAGCCTTTGGATAAATGATGATGAAAAGTCAATCTAATCAGGCGAGAGAGGTGAGTTCTGGTGCTTCGGGGAAGGGTTACATTCCTCGACTGAAAACCGTTTATCATGAGCGCGTCGTTCCAGCGATGCTGAAAGATTACTCCTATAAGAACACCATGCAGGTTCCCCGTTTGGATCGCGTGGTCTTAAATGTTGGAATGGGAGCGGCAGTTCAGAATGTCAAGCTTCTTGAGGCGGCTATGGTGGAACTCAAGCAGATCACCGGTCAGCAGCCAGTTATGACCAGAGCGAAAAAAGCTATCGCGGGTTTTAAGCTTCGAGAGGGGATGCCTATTGGGGCGAAGGTCACTCTGCGTGGGGCTCGCATGCATGAGTTTTTGGATCGATTAATGAATATCGCTCTGCCAAGAATTCGAGACTTTAAAGGTGTATCGTCCAAGGCATTCGATGGGAATGGGAACTATACGTTAGGATTGAAAGAGCAGCTCACATTCCCAGAAATTAAATACGATGATGTTGCATCAATACATGGAATGGATATTACGATCGTGACCACGGCCACACGTAATGACGAAGCCAAGTCATTGTTAGCGCATCTGGGGATGCCATTTCGGACTACTTGATTGCTGAAATAAGGATTACTGTTCATGTCGCGACTTGCACTTAAAAATAAGGCAGTAAAAACACCGAAATTTCCCGTTAGATGTTATAATCGTTGCCCCTTGTGTGGACGCGTTCGTGGATTTCTTCGTCGGTTTCGAATGTGTCGCATATGTTTCCGTCTTTTAAGTCTGCGAGGAGACATTCCAGGGGTCACCAAGTCGAGTTGGTAATGGGAGCGTTTCTGATAGTGTTTTGATTAATACGTTTAGAATAATCGTCACTAACGGTTTTTGGAGTTTCTCATGTCGATGACTGATCCAATTTCAGATCTTTTTGTCCGTCTTTTGAATGCCGGGGCTCGCGGGCATGAGAGAGTTCGTCTGCCCGCATCGAGGCTCAAAGCTGAAATCCTTAAAATTTTTCAAGCTGAGGGGTTCATTAAGCAATTTCAGTCAACTGAAGAGAATGGACATCCTGCATTAGAGGTTGAACTCAGGTATTTCCCCACTCGGCAAAAGAAATCTTTTATTACAGGCATTAAACGAATCAGTAAGCCAGGTCGACGAATCTACGTCGGAAAGCATGAAATTCCTCGAGTCATGAATGGGCTGGGAGTTGCTATTCTTACTACGCCTAAAGGCGTGCTCAGCGACGAAGAGTCACGACGTCAAGGTGTGGGTGGTGAGGTTCTTTGTCATGTTTGGTGAAATATTCCTTGATGGCGTTGTTTATTAAAGAAAACGTATACTGACGTATCTGAAAAGGTGTGAAATCATGTCTAGGGTAGGTCGAAAGCCCATTCCGATACCTTCACAAGTCGAAGTACAGGTTTCTCAAAAAGAAGTCGCGGTCAAAGGGCCGTTGGGCCGATTGATCTGGGGGTTGCCCCATGGGGTGCAGGCAAAGGTTGAAGATGGTCATGTGCATGTTTCCCGTGTCGGGGGAGGGGCGCAACTTCGCGCACTGCATGGATTGACTCGAGCTGAAATTTCCAATCAAATTGAAGGTGTCGTGAATGGGTATGAGCGGACGCTCGAGCTTACAGGTGTCGGATATCGTGCGCAAATCCAAGGGCAGGCGCTAACGTTTAACGTGGGATATTCGCACCCTGTTCTCTTAAACTTGCCGGAGGGAATAAGGGCTACGGTCGACAAGCAGACGGTTGTTTCACTGAAGGGTATCGATAAGCGCTTGGTGACACAGGTGGCGGCAGAAATTCGTCGAGTGAAATCGCCTGATGTCTATAAACAAAAAGGTATCAAGTATGCCGGGGAAGTATTGAGAAAGAAAGCCGGAAAGGCTGGGAAAAAGTAGGGGAAATGATGAATCCATTGGTTAAACAACGAGGACTAGCCAGGCGAAAGGCTAGAGTCCGTCAACGAGTTACAGGTTCGCCATCCCGGCCACGTTTGAGCGTTTATCGGAGCAATAATCACATTTACGCTCAGATTATTGATGATGAATCTGGAAAAACCTTAGTGTCGGCTTCAAGTTGCGATCCCAAATTACGTAAAGATCTTCAGTCGGGCGGTAATGTTCAAGCAGCCCAAATGGTAGGGAATTTATTGGTCGATCGAGCAAAAGCCATTCCGATACAGAAAGTCGTCTTCGACCGTGCTGGAAGGTTGTACCACGGACGAGTGAAAGCTTTAGCAGATGCCGTCCGCTCGGGTGGTCTAGAATTTTAATCGCTTTTTGGTGAGAGGAGTTCAACGAGTGCGTGTCAATGTCGAAGAATTAAACCTTCGTGATAAGCCGGTGGTGATCAATCGAGTAGCCAAGGTTGTAAAGGGTGGAAAAAGGTTTTCCTTTTCCGCCTTGGTCGTAGTTGGTGACGGAGAAGGTTGGGTTGGGGTTGGTAAGGGAAAAGCAACCGAGGTGCCTTCTGCGATCGCTAAAGCTGTTGAACATGCCAAAAAGCATTTAATTCGCATTCCCCTAAAAAATGAGACGATCACTCATGAAGTGCATGGACGTTTTGGTGCTGAACATGTCTTGCTCAAGCCGGCCAAGAAGGGGACTGGAATCATTGCCGGTGGAGCCGTCCGTGCGTTACTTGAAGTAGCTGGAACTCACAATATCGTCGCAAAAACGTTGGGGAGAGGTAATCCGTTCAACGCAGTTCGCGCGGCGCTGGAGGGTCTTATGCAATTACGTGACCCACAGCAGGTCAGGCAAATACGCCAACAATCACATGAACAAGAAGAAGCACTTATAAAGGCTGGTTGAGAGAAATGAGTAGTGCCAAAAAAAATGAAGTCTCTTGTCTTGTAATCAAGTTAAAGCGAAGCCCGATAGGCTCAAACAAGAATATTCGTCTCATATTGAAAGGTTTGGGGTTACGTCGAATGCAACAAGTTGTTCAAAGACCCGATACCAAGCAGGTGCAGGGATTGGTCGATAAAGTGAAGCATCTTGTTGAGGTGACTCACCCATGAAGCTTCACGAACTGGCACCAAAACCGGGAGCCAAAAAGAAACGAAAGCGATTAGGTCGAGGTCCAGGTTCAGGCCTAGGCAAAACTTCAGGAAAAGGTCATAAGGGATTGCTCGCAAGGTCAGGGTTGAAAAACCAATCGGGATTTGAAGGTGGACAGACTCCTCTCGCTCGTCGTCTTCCCAAGCGTGGATTCACGAATATCTTTCGAGTTCCCTACATGATTGTGAACCTCAAGAGTCTGGCGGGTTTTGAAAAGGGGTCGACAGTATCCCCTGAGTCGATGCGGAAAGCGGGTTTACTCAAAGGTCGAGTATCTTTGATTAAAGTACTCGGTAACGGTGAGGTAGAGCATCCGTTGATCGTTGAGGCCCATAAATTTAGTGAATCGGCTAGACAAAAAATCGAGAATGCCGGTGGGCAAGTAAAGGTGATCGGCCGTGCTTGAACGGCTCATCACGAGCCTCCAAAACATTTTTAAAATTCCAGAGCTGCGAAGCCGAGTTCTGTTTACGCTAGCTATGCTGGCAGTTTACAGAATGGGGGCTCATATTCCCACCCCTGGAATTAATAATGAGGAGCTGTTTAATTTCTTGCAAGATAGAGGGGGAGCCCTTATGGGCTTTCTCGATATCTTTTCAGGAGGAGCCCTATCGAGGTTAACTATCTTTGCGCTGGGCATTATGCCCTATATCAGCGCATCGATTATCTTACAGCTTCTGACAGTTGTTGTTCCGCATCTCTCCAAACTTGCAAAGGAAGGTGAACGAGGACGAAAAGCGATCATTCAATATACGAGATATGGCACGATTGGCATTGCCCTGATTCAAGGATTCGGCATTTCGCTTGGTCTTGAAGGGATGAATCAAGGGGCCTTCGTTTTGGAGCCTGGGTGGTCGTTCCGTTTTATGACCGTCATTACCCTAACCGCTGGCACGGCTTTTTTGATGTGGCTAGGGGAACAAATTACAGAGAGAGGTGTAGGAAACGGCATTTCTCTCATTATTTTCGCAGGCATTGTTGCACGTCTTCCGAGTGCTGTCGTGCAAACTTTTGATTTATATCAGATCGGTCAGATAAGTCTACCGCTGTTACTCTTGCTTGTAGTCGTGATGCTTGGGGTTGTGGCGGCCATCGTATTTTTGGAAAGTGGGAGAAGAAAGATTGCGGTTCAATACGCAAAACGTGTGGTAGGACGAAAGATCTACGGCGGGCAGAGTACGCATATCCCGTTAAAAATTAACACAGCAGGCGTGATTCCTCCTATTTTTGCATCATCAATTATTGCATTCCCTGCTACGATTGCAGGGTTTATTCAAGTGCCATGGGTGCAATCCATCGGTGCTCAGTTGGCGCCAGGTTCACTGCTCTACACATTGTTGTACGTGGGGTTAATTTTATTCTTTTGTTTCTTTTATACGGCTGTCGTTCTCAACCCTGTAGATATGGCCGATAACATGAAAAAACATGGTGGCTTTATTCCAGGTATTCGACCAGGCCAACGCACAGCGGATTACATTTACAAGGTTCTAACGAGGATCACGTTTGCCGGGGCCATCTACCTGGCCATTGTCTGTGTCATTCCAGAACTCTTGATCTATAAATTGAATATGCCGTTTTATTTTGGTGGGACATCACTCTTAATCGTCATCGGTGTGGGGTTGGATACTGCTCAACAGATAGAGTCGCACATGTTAATGAGAAATTATGATGGCTTTTTATCAAA